>CALVRI010000014.1 GCA_944358525.1 uncultured Bacilli bacterium
AAATATAAGTATTTTAAAGTAAAAAGGTGTTTACCTTTAAGCAGTTTAGAATTTGTGGGTAATGAGGTGGTAAAAGATGAGTAAATTAAAAATTATTTTAAATGTATTATTACATTATAAAAAATATGAAAAGTTAATAGGGGAGCAAGTAAGAATAACTAAAAATAATGGCTTAAAAAAATATGATAGGTTAATTGGTGAAATAGGTGTTGTTTATGACTTTGAATATGTAAATTTTAAAAAGCCATTTATTATTTGGTTTCCGACATTAAACAAAAAATATTGCTTTTCATTAAATGAATTTAAAAAAGTTGGCGGTAAAAGATGAGAAACTTCAAATTTAAAATGAATAATAGAGATTGGGAAATAGAAGAATTATCTCAAGAGGAAATGAGAGAAAAATTCAAAAATTATAAATATGATGGAGAGCCTCAAGCAGGTAAGTATTTTGGTTTGACTTATCAAGACGCTCAAAAAATATATCTTGATAGAGATTTACACATTCAGCAAAAGAAACAAACTCTAATGCACGAGCTTATGCACTGTTATATTGGTTGTTATTTGTTTGACAATTGCGAGAAATATAGTGTAGAAGATTTATGCAATATATCAGCTAATTCACATGACATTATTCATAACATTGTAAAAGATTATTTTGAGGTGGTAAAAGATGACTAGAGAAGAATTTATAAATAAATTACAAGAGTGTTATTTCGGTAATAAAACAGCATTTGATGAAATAATGAAATATTTTGATTCTATGCAAGAACAAATCGCTTATTTTCGAAGAAGCATTGGAAGAAAAAAAGAACAAATAGCCGATTGGCAAAGTGATTATGTATTAGCTCAGTTAAAGATAGATGAAGCTATTGAATTTATAAATAATGATGATGAATATACTGACAACGATTTTGAAGGTAGACGGTTCCAAAAAGACTTATTACAAATATTAGAAAGGACTGATAAATAAATGAATAAAGATATAGAAAAATTAATAAAAATTCAAGGAAAAATTAATAATAGATACCATTTACATATTGATACTGATTTAAAAGAAAATTATAGATTTTTATTATTTATAAAATTCAATGATAATAGAGACTATTTTAATTCATGTAATCAACCAATTTTAGCAACACATTATGGCGACAGTGTAGAAGATTTGGAAAAATATTTAAAAAGTCATGAAGGTTTTGGCAGGTGGTAAAATGTGGGTACGAAATCAAAGTAAAGACAAATTATTTAATGTTAATTCTTTTGAAATTGCCAAGTTTATAAAAGACGGTAATTATAGGTATGATGTTTCAGAAAGACAATTTTCAAATAACGATTATTATATTTACTCACAAGATGCTGGAATATTGGGAGCATATAAATCAAAGAAAAGAGCGCTAGAAATTTTGGACGAAGTTCAGCTATTATTAGCGCCAAAATTAATAATTAGATTTAACAAATTTGGAGAGCAAGAACTTCATGAAAAATGCACAGCCAATATTGTTTATGCAATGCCTCAAAAATAGTAAAACAGAAAGGAGTAAGATATATGGCTAAAATTTATAACAATAAGTGGAAAGTAAAAAAACTATCAATTAATTTTAATCATAAACAGTGGCGCCAAGATTTCGGAGCTTTTGTAAAAAACAAATTTTTCTGGGACGGCACGACAATGGTAACTAGATCTAAATCTACTAATAATGGAGTAAATATTAGTTCTAAAGGGGAAAAACAATTTACTGTATATAATGCTCATGGTGGCGAAGTAAAAGTAGTTTACAAAAATGAAAATGAAATTTTATACACTAACCAAGAAGAATTAGTCAAAGAATACTTTGAAGAAAGAGGAATGCAGTATGGAAGATAAAGAGTTACACTGTTCAGAATGTGGTGCTCAAATTGAAGATACATATTTTAAATGTTTAGACGATTGTTTAATAGCAAACTTCTTTGATACTGACAAAGAAAATTGTTTCTGTTCTGAAGAGTGCTTTTGTAAATATATGTCTTTAGAAGAATTAGAAATCGAGGACAATAGCATAAATGTTACTGGACAAGAAGAAGTATAAAGACCAATGCGATCAATGTGGAAATTTTGCAGTTTTAAAAAGTTTTAATGGTAAATGTCTATGTGAAAATTGTATTAAAAATGTGCCCAAAGCGACCAACTTAAAAAATTCTAATACAAAGCCAGTTCAAGAAATACAAATTAGTATTTATGATATGTGGAGGAAACAATAAATGGAAGAAAAAGAAATTAAATTTACTGAAGAAGAAATCAAAAACTTTCAGATAACCTGTGATAAATTATATAAGTTAGTAAATCAATTAGTAGACGACATTTGGGATGTAATAAAACCAACTATTGATAATATATCAAAATGGTTAGAAGAAACAACATTTACAAAAACACAATTTATTAAAATTTTACACGATTTGGGGTATTCATTTGACGATGCCAGAAAAATTGCTTGGAAATATCAAATGCAAGAAGGAAAATATACACTAAAATATTATTTAATTGAAAGACAAAAGAAGGAGGAAAAGGACAATGTGGCTAAACATTAGTATAATTTTGGGATCACTATTTATTTGTGCTGGCTTATATAAAGTCGCCGAAGCAATAGAAAAGAAAAAATAAAAGAAAAGGAGGATAAAATAATGGCTGGAATAAACGATACAGCCAACGCGGAAAGATCTAAAGACTACAAAGAAATAACTAACTACATTTTTGAAGAATTATCAAAAAGAAATTTACTTCGTAAAAGTTCGACTACTTATCAAAATACAGAATCACTTTTATACAAGTATAACGATTTAAAAAAATCTATTGAAGATAGAGAGGAAGAAATCGAAGAAATTAAAACTACTGGACTACGTTCAAAATCAAAAAGTATTTTACAAATGCCTCAAGGTGGACCTCACAATGACGAATTGGAAACAGATATTATCAATGGCTTAATTATGGACATTAAAAAGACACAATTAATTATTAATCGTATAGATCGTATAATTAACAAGTTTAAGAATGATAAATATATCGAAATAGTAAAGCAAAAATATTTTGAAGGTAAAACTCAACAAGATATAGCCGACTATTTCGACAAAGATACTACTACTATTTGGAGAAATAATAAGAGGCTTATTAATGAAATCAAAGTATATCTATTTCCAAATGATGTGGTTAAAGAACTTAATTATTGACAAAATGCAATAACCCACGCAATAACCCCGTTATTGACGTAGCAATTTTTACATATTATAATGTGTATAATGAAATATTTTGGAAGTGAGAAATGCGTCTTTTATAGGCGCTTTTTTTGTATGCATAAGAGGTGGTACTATGGCTAAAGACTTTGCTAAAGACTTTTATAGATCCACAGCCTGGCGAAAGACGAGAGCCTACATATTCAATAAACAACATGGAGTATGTGAGCGCTGTCATGGTAGGTATGGACCAGGAGAGATAGTACACCATAAGACATATCTCACACCACATAATATTCATAACCCAGCTATTACGCTGGGAGAGGATAACCTAGAGCTATTGTGTAGGACCTGTCATGCACTAGAACATGAAGGACAACTACCAACAGACAAGAGCCTTATGTTTGACGAAGAAGGTAATCTAGTAGAGAGGAGTATTGATGTATGACTATAACAATCTACACCAACTATCTTATCATGACATATAACATAGTCTTTACTGGTACTAAAGAAGAACTAGCTCATGCTTTAGACGAAGGACCAGTGCTTGTGTCAACCACAGACGGAACGCAAGTGCTTATAAATGCATTGCTTACTCCAATAATTGAAATCAAAGACACCCCCCTATCTTAAAAAAATATGCCCCTTCAAGTGAACCGCGCATGAGTCTCATTTAGAACTGCTTCGGTCGTGTGAGGGGGGTGTAGTAAAGGTGGTGGAATAAATGGAAGAAGATCAAGTTAATTCTAAAGAATTAAAAGAAGTTCCAGATTTTTCAAATGAGTTAAAAAAACTTAAAAGAATTTTCAAAAACATACCTAAAAATAAAAAAAATTTGGTACAAAAACTTATAGATAGTGCAGCATTTATGACAGTAGAATTAACAAAATTAGAAAATCATATATCTGTTTATGGTGTCTCTGAAACATATCAAAATGGAGAAAACCAGTATGGTACAAAATTGTCCACTGAAACCAGTGCGTACAATACTATGATTAAAAATTATACGTCAATCATAAAGCAACTATGCGAATTATTGCCAGATGGTTTACCTGGAACAAAAGAAGGTAATGCATTAATGAATTTTGTTACTAAACCTAAAGGCAAATAATGAATTACATCAGAGAGTATAACGATAAAATACAATCTGGCGAAATAATCACAAGTCGCAGAGTTAAAGAGGTTTATGCTCGTTTGGTTAAAGATATGGACGATCCAGATTGTCCGTATTATTTTGATGAAAAGACAGCTAATAGACCGATAGAATTTACAGAAACCTTTTGTAAGCAATCTCAAGGAGAACTAGGAGCCGATTTAAAGTTGGAACTATTTCAAAAGGCTTATGTTCAAGCTCTATTTGGTTTTTTAGATAAAAAGACAGGGTATCGTAGATTTAACGAAACTCTTTTTTTAGTTGGTAGAAAAAATGGTAAGACAACATTATTATCTCCAATAGCACTTTATATGCTTATGGCAGACTATGAAGGAGCCGCAGAGGTCTATTCAGTAGCAACCAAAAAGGAACAAGCAAAAAAAGTATTAACAGAAGCTTGTAATATGGTAAAGCAAAGCCCAGAATTACGTTCTGTTTTAAAGAAACGACGTAATGATCTTTACTTTAATGCTACATCTTCTATCTTTGAGGCTTTAGCATCTGACTCAAATACACTAGATGGACTTAATAGTCATGCAGTTATAATTGACGAGCTTCACGCAATTAAAGATAGAAATCTTTATGAGGTTATGAAACAGTCAATGACAGCTAGAAGACAACCGTTGTTAGTTATGATAACAACCGCTGGAACAGTAAGAGAATGTATTTTTGACGACACTTATGATTACGCTTGTAAAGTGGCTGATGGAGAAATTAAAGACGACCATTATTTACCAATCATATATGAGTTAGATAATCGCGAGGAATGGTTAGATCCATCATGTTGGATAAAGGCAAACCCTGGTCTAGGCACAATTAAAAATTACAATAGTCTTGCTATTGAAGTTGAACGTGCTAAAAATGATCCAAAGAAATTACCAGGACTACTCTGTAAAGATTTTAATGTTCGTGAAAACGATAGTAATGTATGGTTGAGCTTTGAAGAAATCAATAATACAGCCACATTTGAGCTAAAAGACGTGTCAAACACTTATGCGATAGGTGGTTGTGATTTATCAGCAACTACTGACTTAACTTGTTCTACATTGCTTATCCGTAAGCCTAGTGACGAAACCGTATATGTATTACAACATTACTTCTTACCTCAGGCAAAACTAGATAAATTGGACGAACATAATTCACAAGAAGCTCCATACAAAATATGGCGAGATAAAGGTCTGCTTACTGTTTGTTCAGGTAATCGTGTAAATTATTCACAAGTTACAGAGTGGTTTGTTCAAATGCAAGAAGAATATAAAATTGATCCTATCTATGTTGGTTACGATAGAGCACTCGCTGGATACTGGGTTGACGAAATGAAAGCGAACGGTTTCCAGATGGAGGCAGTAGCACAAGGACCATTTACCTGGTCGCAACCAATGCGTGAAATGGGAGCAGCTTTTGCAGATAAGAAAGTCAATTACAATAATAACCCTATTTTAAAGTGGTGTCTTTCAAATACTGCTGTAAAAAAGAGTGGTTTAAATAATATTCAACCAGTAAAGATAACAGAACGTAGAAGAATTGACGGTGCTGTTTCCTTACTAAACGCTTGGGTATTATACGTTAAATATTATGAAGATTTTATGTACAATGTGGGGTGATCAAATAAATGAAAGTTAGAGGCTTGTTCAAAACAATATTTGGAGAGAAAGATCCTCCAAAAAAACAAATGCAAAACGCTACTAGTTTTAATATGTATAGTTTATTAAATACTTTTAATTCAATTTATACAGTAAATACTGGTAACGCTTGGGATATGGATATTGTCCGAAGTGCTGTTGATGCCTATTGTAGAAATTTTGCTAAATTAAAGGCAAAACATACTAAAGTAGGAAATACCAAATCAAAAATAGAAAAATTATTAAATTATAAACCAAACCCTTTAATGGAAGCATATAGTTTTTATTATAAAACTGCCGCTAATTTAAAACTAACTAATAATGCTTTTATATATCCAGAGTATTCAGATACTGGAGAATTAGTAGCATTATGGCCACTTATGTCTAATCAAATTGAACTTTTAGAATATCAAAATCAACTGTATCTAAAATTCATGTTTAGAACTGGAAGACTGAAAGTATTACCTTATGAAGAAATAATTCATATTAGAGGTCAGTTCTTTGATCATGATATTTTTGGTAGTAAAAATTATGCGTTAAGGCCGGCATTAGATACTGTGGTAGCTATTAATCAAGGTGTATCGAATTCAGCAAAAATGATTAATAGTATCCGCGGTATTTTATCAGCTAAAATATCTTCCAAAGATGATGATTTGAAAAAAGCAAGAGACAAATTTGTTGAAAACAACTTTAAAATATCCTCAAATGGAAGTGGCATTATTGTAACGGACGCCAAAATGGACTATACACCTATTAATGAAAAAACAACACCATTACAGGCTGATCAATTAAGTTATGCTAAAAATGCTATTTATGATTACTTTGGAGTTAATGAACAGATAGTTCAAAATAAATTTTCAGAGGAAGAATGGAATGCATTTTATGAGGGAGCTATTGAGCCTGTGGCAATTCAAATGTCGCAATGTTTTACTAACATCTTATTTACTGAAAATGAACGTAATTTTGGCAATGAAGTAACATTTGAAGCCAATAGATTACAATATGCATCTAATGCTACAAAGGTAAGTGTAGTAAAAGAGTTAGCACCTTTAGCAGTCTTAATGATAGACGATGTAAGAGAAATGTTTAATCTTGCTCCTTTACCAAATGGAGAAGGACAAAAGACATTACAGTCATTAAATTATATTAATTCAAATATTGCAGATCAATATCAGTCTAATAATAATTAAAGCCAAGTAATAAATGAAGAAGATAATCAAAGTACTATAACGATGGACGAAGGAGGAGGTGGAGAAAATGGCAACTAATAATAAAACTGTGGAAAAAGAAGAAAAGAACATCAAAGTTGTAAAACTTAATAATTTTATTAGCTATGAGCTTTTAAAAAAAATGAAAGAAAAAGAACCTAATACTAGATTTATTTTACCTAATGGGAGGGAGGCTGTTTTAAATGTCAAAGAAAAACAATCAAAGCCTAGTGAATAAGACTGGGCGAGAAATTAGGACGTTTTCTTCGTTTGAATTAAAGGAATATAGAGACGAAGAAAACAGCGAAAGACAAGACTATGTGCATGGTGTCCCAGTAGTTTTTAACACCCCCACTTGTCTTTATGAATATGAGGGAATAAAGTTCTATGAACAAATAGACCGCCATGCATTTGATAACTGTGATATGTCTGATGTTATATTCAATTATAACCATGGTGGACGTGTTGCTGCTAGAATTAGAAACAACACACTCAAGTTATCCATTAATGACGTCTGTATGGAGATGGACGCATTTCTTGGGGGTACTGAATATGGTAGAAACCTTTTAGAAGATATAAGAGGTGGCTACATAGATAAAATGAGTTTCGCTTTTGTAGTAGACGAAGATGGAGACGATTACGATCCAGCAACGCATACAAGAACGATAACCAAAATCAAAAAGCTATACGATGTATCAGCTGTGGACATTCCAGCTTATGATACTACAAGTATTTCTGCTAGATCTTTCTTTGAGGTGGAGTACGAAAAAGAAAAAAGAGCTTTGGAGCAAGCCAGATTAAGAGAAATGTGTATAGCAAAAACAAAAATTTAATCAATAAGGGAGGAATTAAAATGAATAATAAAAGATTAAATGAAATCAAAACTAGAAAACAAGAAATTAGACAAATGCTAGAAGACACTTCTAAAGATGTAAATTTAGAAGAAATCAACAAAGAATTAGATAACTTAAATAAAGAAGAAAATCAAATTCAAGAAAGATTAAAAATCGCTATGAGTTTAGAAGTTGACGGTATGGACCCAGACAAAAAAGAAAGTGCTCCAACTGTTGACGACGAAGAAAAAGGCGATGAAGAAGGAGAAGGAGGAAATAAAAATATGCCAAACGAAGAAAAGAAAAGAAAACCTATGTCAAAAGAAGTTAGATCATTTTTAAGATATATGATGTCAGGCGGTACTGAAAAAAGAGGTGTAACATTATCTAATGGACAAGCAGTAGTACCAGAAGAATTAGACGACGAAATTATCACTGAAATGCGCGAAGTATCAGATGTAATGAACTTTATCAATTTAAAAAATGTTCGTGGTAATTTAAGAGTAGGTAAAATTACAGCTATCGAAGCAAATCAAGACGCAGATGGAGAAACTATTGCTGCTAAAGGTGGTGTAACATCTGATATTACATTTGGTTCTTATAGAACAAGTGCAAAAATTGAATTAGGTGTTGGTTTAGACGCTGAAAGTATTGACTCATTTAGAGAAATCGTAGTATCAGAATTGGCACTTGCATTAGCAATTAAATTAGAAGCTCAAGTAATGCAAGGTACAGGTACTGAGGAAGCTAAAGGTATGTTTATTGAAACTTATCCAACTACCCAAAAAATTAGTGTAGCTGAAGCAGACTTTGGTCATAAAGTATTAGCAAGTCTTAAAGGTAAAATTCGTAGAGCTTATGGTAAAAGAGCTAGCTATGTTGTAAATACAGAAACTTTCCACGATAAAATCGAAGGTATGGTTGACGCTAACGGAAGACCAATTTATGACGATGCAACAGAGTTATTATTAAAGAAACCAGTAATTATTTCTGATGAAGCACCAAAAGATAAGATCTTATTTGGTTATGGTAAAAGATATTGGTACAACTATAATATGGCACCACAAGTTGCAAGTTCAGAACATGAAAAGTTTAGTGATGGTATGATTGTACATAGAGCACTTGCATTTGGTGACGGTCATGTTATGGACGATAAGGCTTTTGCACTTTTAGAAATCACTAGCACTCCAGCATCTAGTGGTTCAGAAGATCAAGAAGAAGAGGTGCAAGCATAATGCGAAGCTATAAACTAGAAGTTGTTAAGGCTTTTACTGACGTTCATACAAAAGAAAAATATAAAGTTGGTAAAAAACTAAAGGTAGATGAAGAAAGAGCATTCGAGCTTTTTTCTTCTCCTTACCATTTAGTAAGACTTATTTCTTGTGATGGAGATAATAATTTAGAAAGTATTCAAGCTGAAAACGATGCACTAAAAGCTGAAAATGCAGAACTAAAAGCCGAAAACAAAAGATTAACTGTTCCAACTAGTAATTTAGAATCTGTAGAGCTACAAGAAGAAACATCAGAAAAACAAACTAAAAAAAATAAATAAAAATATTATACGAGGAGTGATATTGTGGAAAAACAAAATCAAATTAGTGAAGAATTTATGGCACAAGCCAGGGGTTTTTTAAGAATTACAGAAGCAAATGATACTGTTATAAATTCGGAAATTACGTCTCATATTAATGCTTGCCGTAAGGATCTAATGAGAAATGGTATCACTTCTAGTAAAGCTAATAGTGAGGAAGATAGCCTAATTATTTCGGCTATTTTTCTTTATCTAAAAGCTGAATTCGGTTTAGATAATAAGAACTATGAAAGGTATCGTAGTTCTTATGAAACTTTAAGGACTGAATTGGCACTTACAGACGAATATGTAAGTGAGGTGGAAGAAAATGTGGGATAAAGTATTATATCTTCTTGAAGAAACAGAAACTTTTGACGCATTAAAAAGGCCACATAAAAAATATAACGAAAAAAAAGTATACGCTAATAAAATTTCAGTGAAAAGATCTGAATTTTATCAAGCACAAGCAGCTGGTTTTAAACCAGAAAAATGTTTTGAAATAAGGACCATAGAATTTGACGAAGATAAACACACCCACGCAAGATACAATGACGTAATATATAAAATACTACGCTCTTATGAAGTTGATAGCGAAAAGACAGAAATAACATTAACAGGGTTGGCCAATAATCATGAGCAATGATGTTAAGTTTATTAACACTTCATCAGAAGTAAAAAAAACTATGGTAAAACTTTCAAAATCTGCACTTCGAGCCGCCGCAAAAGTCGCTGGTAAAGCTATTAGAGAAAACACAGAAAAATATACTGGAAGACTTGCTAAACAAGTGGGTTACTGGGCAAGAATTGATCGTAGAACAGGGCAACCTGAATTACAGATAGGTTACTATTCTAAAAGTCAAGCCAGAAAAAAAGGTAAATCGCCATCTCATGCTAACCCAGCATGGCAAGAATTTGGTATAAAAGCCCATGTGATTAGTATAAAAAAAGCTAATACAATGAGTGATGGCAAAATTAATTATGGCAAAACTGTAACACACCCAGGAACAAGAGGTCGAAGTATATTAAGAGACAGTGTCTTCAATAACATTGATGCCATACAAGAGGCTCAAAAAGAATATTTGTCAGCACTCAATAAAGAAATAAAAGCGGCAGGAGGAAAGATAGTAGAAAGCGAGGAGATAGAAGATGCATGAGAATGATATGTATAAATTTTTCATTGCACTACAAGAGTATATTAATTCTTCTAAAGACGATATTAAAGTTTATTATGAAGAAGCCTCTAAACAGGCAACAATGCCTTATGGTGTAATTAGTGATCCAGTAGAAACAAGATTAAATTATGGAAAATTGATTTATTTTGATATTAATATCTGGTCTAAAGAGCCAGATACTGGAGTTGCTTTAGAGGAGAAAGTACAAAGCCTCATCAATCTTATAGATAAACATATTTTTTCTGACGAAAAAGCAGTTATTTATTTTGAAAGCCAAAGACCAGTAGCAGATCCAGAATTTGAACTAATAAAAAAACAAATAACATTTAGTATTAGATTATTTTAAAAGGAGGGAAAACTAATGTTAAGAGTATTTACTGAAAATGACACAAAAAAAATTCAAATTGACGAAGGTATTGTTGTTTTGAATTTAGGTCAAGAAAACGAAAGAATTCTTGGACCTACGCGAGGTGGCGTTGAAATGACTATTACTCCAGAAATTAGAGATATTGATTTTGACGGTCGCCGTGGAAAAACAATGGGTATGCAAACAATAGATGCAGAAGATGCAACAGTAAAAGTTGTTTCTTTATGTTGTAGTCAAGAAGATTTGTTAAGAGCCCTACCAAATGCAGTTATGGACGAAGACACCAAAGTAATTAAACAAGACAATTTTGGTGTGATTTCTAATGACAAATACATTAAAACAATAGATGTTATTACTCAAATGTTAGATAAAACTTATAAAATTTTAACTTTTAATTATGGGTTACACGAAGGAGCCTTCACTTATAAAGCCGCTCCTAAAGCTGAAAATGAGCATAATCTAGAGTTTATTCCACATTATACTATCGACGATGCATCTAGATTATATTCTATTAAAGATAGTGAAGCTTGCCCGATTACAGTAGGAACAGAGTAGGATACAACGTCCTACTCTTATTTTTTTTAGAAAGGAAAATAAAAAATGAAGACAAAATACTTATTATTGTTAAGTGAAATTATAGACAAAATGGATATTAAAGAAGATTTACAAAACTTAGATTTCAATACTGGCGACGAAAAAGCCGATCGAGAAAAGTTAGGGACAGCACTTATTACATTATTAATGACAAAAATATATAAGTGTCCCAAAGAAGTTTATACTTTTATTGCTTCTTTTAAAAATTATTATCCAGAAAAGCCTGTATTTACCGACGAAGATACAGAGGAAACTAGAAAAAATAAAATGGTTGACTACCAGAAAGCAGTACAAGAAGCCTTAAATAAAGCTGAAAACGAAGACATTATAGCTGTATTTAAAGAAATAAGTAAAACACCTGGTATCGCAAGTTTTTTATCTATATCGTAAGCATCGGAACCGCAGAGGTCTTACGTATATTATATAAGCATTATGGCGGTATAGACTGGTTTGAAGATAAACCAGCTTTTTTATTGGATAAATGTTTAGATAATGCAGTTAAAAAGGAAATGGAATTGCCAAAACTGATAAATGAAATAGTAAAAACAATATCAAATAAAAAAACATTTGTTCCACAGTTTGAGCAAACCAAAAAAAGAAAAATGAGATCTGCCGAAGAAATTATGAAAGATTATGGTCTAGGAGGTGTAAAAAATGGCTAGTATATTTAGTTTATATGGATCAATATTTATCGATAATGAAAAAGCTAACCAAGCTATTGATAAAACCTCTAAAAAAGGCGAGAGCTTTGCCTCTAAATTAGGTGGCGCATTTTCAACAGTAGGTAAAGGAGCTATTGCTTTAGGAGGTATGTTAGGTACCGCAGCTACTGCCATCGGAGGTATGGCTATTAATACCTCTAAAAATTTAGATCAAGCAATGAATTCATTTATTGCCCAGTCTAATATTTCCAAAAACGAAGCAGGCGAGTGGCAAAAAGCAATGGAAGAAATCTATAAAGGAAATTATGGAGAAAGTTTTGACGATATTGCTGATGCTATGGCAGTTGCTTCTCAACAACTTTATGAATTTGATGCCTCTCAAATTAAAGATGTAACAGAAAACGCACTGGCATTAAGAGATGCATTTGGTATAGAAGTTAGCGACTCAATTCGAGCAACAAAATCATTAATCTGGCAATTCGGTGTATCTGCAGACGAAGCATATAATTTAATGGCTCAAGGCATACAAAATGGATTGGATTTTTCTGGGGAGTTCATTGATAATATAGACGAGTATTCTGTGCAGTTTCAAAAATTAGGCTTATCAGCCGAAGATATGTTTAATATCTTTCAATCTGGTAGTGATGCCGGAGCATTTAACCTAGATAAAATAGGAGACGCTGTTAAAGAATTTTCAATAAGAGCCATTGATGGTTCAGAAACAACAAAAGAAGGTTTTAAAGCCTTAGGTTTAGATGCCGACGAAATGGCCAAAAAGTTTGCTGCCGGTGGAGATACTGCAAAAGATGCTTTTTATCAAGTTGTCGACGCTCTAGGAGATATGGAAGATCCATTAGCTCAAAATACCGCTGGTGTCAATTTATTTGGTACTATGTGGGAAGATTTAGGACCAGAAGTAGTTACGCAACTTGGTTCAATTCGTGATTTATATGATGGAACAGAAGAATCAATGAATAAAATTAAAGCTGTCAAATATGACGATATTGGTAGTATGTTTGAAGGTTTAAAAAGAAATGTTGAAATGTTATTGCTTCCACTAGGAAACGCTTTAATGCCACTCATTGTTAGCTTAATGAATTTAGTTATGGATAATATGCCATTAATAGAGAGCTTAATAAATCAGATAACCCCAGTTATTACTCAATTATTCACTTCACTAATGCCATCTATACAAACGATAATCGACACCGTTTTACCTTTAATTACTAATCTTATATCGGAAGTTTTACCAATCTTAATTGAACTATTACAAATGATTTTGCCACCGGTTATGCAGATTGTAGAAGCTGTGCTTCCAATATTTGTTGAGTTAATTCAAATGTTATTACCTCCAATTATGCAAATAGTTGAAATGGTGTTACCATTACTTGTAAGTTTAATTCAGATTATTACACCACTCTTACAACCGTTATTGGCCTTATTACAGCCATTTATAGACTTATTTATGAGTTTAGTTACTCCATTACTTCAAATTGTAAATATGATTTTACCACCAATAATTAGTTTATTAACTACTATAATCAGTGCCATATTGCCAGCTTTACAAGCAGGTTTGACTATAGTTTCCAGTGTAATTAGTGGTGTATTTAGCGGTGCGTTAAATAATATTTCAGCAATAATCAATAATGTTATGGGTGTGTTTAACGGAATTATAACATTTGTAACTGGCATTTTTACTGGCAACTGGAAAAAAGCCTGGCAAGGTGTAAAAGATATATTCAGTAATATTATTTCTGGTATTGGAAATATCTTTAAAGCCCCTATTAACTTTATCATAGACGCCATTAATGGTTTCATTAAAGGACTTAATAAAATTAAAATTCCAGACTGGGTACCAGCAGTCGGAGGTAAAGGCTTAAATATACCATTAATAAAGAAATTAAGAGTTGGTATGGAATATGTTCCTTATGACGATATGCCAGCACTATTACACAAAGGAGAACGTGTATTGACAGCTGATGAGGCTAAAGAATATAAAGTTCAACAATCGGCAGTTACAAATAACGAAACAACTAATAACTGGAACTTAACTATTAATTCAACCGAGCCATTATCTCCAGCTGAAACCGCACGTAGAACAAGAAAAGCTATTCAAGAGCTTAACCTAAAATATGGAAAGGTGTGATTATATGGAAAGAACATTAATTTATAAAGATTATAAAGATAGAATTGTTACTTTCACATATAAACCACCTTTTCTTTTAGGTATATGTGATGGCTTTCATGAAACAGCTGGAACTGTTAATACTGTAAGCTCTGCTTATGGTGTTGGAACGACTTGGAATGGAACTTCTATTGACGAAAGAGATTTAACGATTAAAGGAACAATAACTGAAAATGTTCAAGAAAATCGCTTATTGTTATTTGATATTTTTTCATTAAACACTCAAGGAACTTTATACTATTATGAGGGAAATATCGAGAGAAAGATAAATTGTGTTGTGGAAAGTGTATCAATTCCAGAAAAAGCTGGTGTAACTAGAGATTTTACAATCTCCTTAAAATGTCCAAACCCTCGTTTTTCGGCTTTAGCATCAACCATATTATCAATGGCAACTTGGGCTCCAGCATTTAAGTTTCCACTTAAAATCCCAGCAGATAAAGGAATTAAATTTGGTACAAAAAATACTACATCTATGGGAGTGGCTGAAAATACCACTGAAATTGATTATGGTATGACAATTACTTTTAAAGCTAATGATAACGTAACCAACCCATACTTATTGAATGTAGATACAAGAGATATTATCCAAATTGAAAAAGTAATGTCAGCCGGAGATAAAATTATCATAACTACTCACATTGACAATAAAAATGTTATTTTTATAGACGGAAAAAACGGACAAGAAGAAAATATAAATTATCTAGTAATGTATGGTAGTAAATATTTACAAATACCTAGTGGAACTAGCACTTTTAGAAGTGGTGCTGATAGTGGAGAGGATAACCTCGAAACAACTGTGGAATTCTTACCGGAATATGAGGCGGTATAATGAAACCAATATCATTAAATATATATGATCGTGATTTAAAGTTCCTAGGTGTAATAGATAGTTATAGTTCTTTGCGTTGGAGAAGAAAATATTTTGAAACTGGAGAGTTTGAATTAAGTATAAACCCAACAGCAAACAATTATAGATTATTAAACTATGATAATATTGTCGTACGTAGTGATTTAACAGAAAATGACGAGTTTGGTATTATTGAGTCTTGGAAATTTAAAGACGACGGAAAAAAGGTAACTATTTCAGTATACGGTAGTTTTGGACTCTCATTACTAAAACGGCGTATTATAAAGAAACGTATAAATTATAGTGGAGATTATATAGGGGCCTTTAGAATTCTTTTAAATAATATGACACCTTTTTCTTTATTAGAAATTACAGATAGTGATATACAAAACAATAATACAGTAGATTTTCAATGTACGTATAAAAATGTGTATGATTATCATGAAAAATTATCCAGGGCTTCTAATATAGGTGGAAAAATATTAGCTGATTTAGAACATAAGAAATACAAATATGTAAATTATGTTGGGAAAAATCGTACTGATGAACAAAAAATAAATACAAGATATGAGTTTAGTGAAGATAGATCTAATTTGGCAGAGTCAGAGTACACATACGATCAAAAAAGTGTAATCACTGATGTACTAGTCGGTGGTACTGGAGAAGACGACGATAGAATATTACGCGAAGTTACTAATACAACTAGCTCTACACATGACTTTGATATTAGAGAGGCGTTTGTAGATGCCAAAAGTGAAAGTAATAAAGACTTAAGTACAGACGAATATAATGCTATATTAGATAATTTAGGCCAAGAAAAATTAAGTGGTTCAACAGAGTCATTTGAGGCTGATATAAAACCGACAGATTACAGAAAATATTGGGATCTAGGCGACATTGTAAACATAAAAAAGGAAAGTTGGAATATTAGTCAAAAACAAAGAATTACTGAAGTCGAAGAAGTTATTGAGAAAGGAAAATACACAGTAACACCGGTTTATGGAACACCTATTGCTGAAACATTTACTAATGATAATTAAAAGGAGGGAAAGAAATGGAAAAATACGGTTTTTTTAATGATGTAAATGACGACCGAATTTACTTTTCCGATGATTTTGCACGTTATTTTAGAAAATATTTTACTAATGGCGTTTTTAATAATGAATTAAAAGTAACAGCCAATAATGACATGACAATTACAGTAGAAGCAGGGGACGCTAATATTGAAGGATATAGATATACAAACACGGAAGATCTTATCAAAACTATTGACAATGCTGATGGCACATTATCAAGAATAGATAATGTTGTATTAAGATTAGATCTAACTAATCGGTTAATATCTATATTAGTTGTTAAAGGATCATTCGCTGCCAGTCCAGAAGCTCCAGCATTAGTTAGAAATACAACCACTTATGATTTAAGGCTGGCAAAAATAACAATAAGTCCAGGAGCTACTAGTATTGCACAGGCTGATATAGAAGACACCAGACTTAATAGCGATGATTGTGGAAATGTAGTGTCTACTGTTCAACAATTAGACACTGAAGATATTTTTATACAGTATCAAACAGCATTTGACAAATGGTTTGAACAAATAAAAGGACAACTATCAACAGACCAGGCTGGAAATTTGCAAAATCAAATTGACGATATAAATGATTTACTGATATTTGACACAACGGTTATTGAAGTAGAGGAGGTAGAATGATGTTAAAGTTATTTATCAAAAAACTTACTAATATATATATATATATATATATGGCTTGCGCCAAAACAATTATTACAAGAAGGGAGGTTGTTTACTAACAATAAAACAATCTCTCTTTTATTTAGGAAGGAGGGAGTGCTATTAAATAAGCATTCTCTCCGTGATGTTGCATGAGATTTTTATCAGGTATATGGAAAAGAAAAATTAATGGTGAAACATTAGATTATTACCCATGTCCGTATATGGTTGGGGACATTCTTATTACTACTAATACCATAAAACCAGAAATAAGATACCCAGGGACTGAATGGGAAGAACTACCAGAAGAAACCTATCTAATGATTGCTAGTTCAAAATATCCAAATAAAAGTACTGGAGGAGAAAATGAAGTAACACTTATTAAGGATAATTTACCAAATATAAAGTTGGGTATTGATTATTATACATCTGGTAATAATGCTTCATTTATCTGTGCAAGTAAAGGTAGTGGTATATATGTCGGTACAGGTAATACAAACATTATAGGCAGTAGCAAGCCTATCAATAATATGCCACAATTTTATGCAATATATGGTTATAGAAGAATAGCTTAATTTATAGCACAATAAATTTGAAAATATTTCAAAATTTTTTTAAAGATAATCAAAAATTAAACGCTAAAGATATTGCGGTAGAAATAGAAAATAATAAATTTCAAAGATTAGATAAATATTTAAAACGTAATATAGTTTACGATCAAACATTATCAACAAGCCAATCAAATGTAGCAATTCCTTGTAATCTTTTAAAGGACGGTGGAATGTATGAGTTTACATTTATATTAATACCTAGCAATGAAAGCGTTGAGTCAGATTACAAACTATATTTTAATAATAATAATAGTTTAACATATGCGATAAATATGTTCGGTCCGACTGGAGATTTAACAAGCGAAGGAAATTTAACACAAAAAGCTACATATAGAGGTTATCAAAAAAATATTGGCGACTACTGGGGTTCTTCTAAAGATAAAGATTATCCTTCTGTTTTTGAAGGCAAAATAATGCTTGTAGATAATCTTCAAACTGGGGGAAAAAAACTGTTTGTTGAAACAAAATACAATAGAGTACATCATGGCAAGCAAACAATGATGTTTCATAATGCAATTTCTACTAGTGATATAACTAATATTACAGCAATTAATTTAACTCAATCTAATACCAACACACCAAATTATGGTGCTGGCTCAAGATTTATTTTAAAAAGAGTACTTTAAGAGAGAGAAAATTGTTAGTAAAATTATTATGAAAATATTTCAAAAATTTTTTAAAGATGATCAAAAATTAAACGCTAACGAAATAGCTATTGAAATAGAAAATAACAAATATCAAGTTTTAGACAATATAGTTAAACAATTAATTGGCTCTATGCCCATGATTGCTTACGATAATGAAGAAGGTAGTAATCAAAATATTACATTAGATTTAGATGCTAGTTATTACAGATACGCTGAAATTCATTATAGAGACAATAACAACATATATAATTCTACAAAAGTTTATAAACCAAATGGAAAAACAATATATTTAATGACGCAAGTTCCTACAACTGACGCTAATGGTTGGTGGTCATATATAAAATCAAAAACAATATCTATAACTGGAAAATCATTAAGTGTTATTTCTTATAATGAAAATATTTTACATGACAAAAATATGCCAGAAAATAATCACTTAAATAATATATATATTACTAAGATATTATTTTACAATTAAAATTTTAAGGAGGAAAAGATGGAACATAAAAAAGGTATTTGGTTACTATCTTTTATTTTGTTGTTTTTAATTGCTAATTTTATATACAGTATAGTCATGTTGATTGATTATGAACAACGTAAAGATAGCGGTAACGATCGTTGGAAACAAGTAGAAGATCGTATCTTAAGAATAGAGGATAAAGTGGAGGCGATAGAAAATGGAAGAAATGGTTAGTTTAGTAGCTAATTATGGCATTTCAATAATAATTGTTGTTTTATTTTTATGGGATTGGGCAACAAACAAAAAAACTGTTACCGAAACTTTAAAAACTATTGCTAAATCAAGTGAAAATATAGAAGATTGTTTAAAAAATTTAGAACAAAATAATAGTAATATTTCAAAATCATTAGATTTATTACAAAAATCAATGGAAAATCAAGAAACAAAAATGGACAAGCTTTTGGAACTGTCTAGGGAAAGAGGTAAATAAATATGGAAATAACTTATGTAGTAATAATTAGTATCATAACTTATATTTTTGGCGCAATCACTAAATGTTTCGTCGAACAAATTCCTAATAAATTTATACCAATTCAAAACGTAATTATTGGTATTGTAGCTGGTTTAATTTGTTATTTTACTAAAGTAGAACCTGATCTTTTACAAGCCTTTGTATTGTGTTTAGTGGCAAGTATGGGCGCTGGGGGAGTAGCTGATTTATCTAAAGTAAAGGAGAGTGAATAACAGTGAATAATAGAGCTAAATTTTTAGAGACTAATGATGAACAAAAAGAAAGAATTAACAAAGTCAGAAATTTATTTTCTGAATTATATAATGAAATTGAAATAAAATGTAAACCTAGTAGAGAAACAAGTTTAGCATTTACAAAATTAGAAGAAGCTCAATTTTGGGCTATAAAAGGTATCACAAGAGAAATGGAGGAGGAATAATATATGAAGATTTTATTAAGTGCTGGGCACGGTGGAACTGATGGAGGATCTACTGGTGCTGACAAAGGAAAAGAAAAAGATAGAACTATTAATTTAGCTAATAAAGTAGCCAGTTATTTACGAAATGCTGGTCATACAGTAACTGTTAATACCGAAAAAACATCAACTGGCTCATGGCGCTTTAAAAACAGAAGTGGTTACGATTTCGCTTTATCAATTCACTTTAATGCATTCAATGGTACAGCTACTGGAACAGAGTGTTGGTATAAAGGAACACAAAAGAAAGCAAGTACGCTATCTAGTGCAGTTGCCAATGTATTAGGAATTAAAAATAGAGGGGCTAAATCTACAACTACGCTTTATATGATGAATATCGGCTTTGATAATTTGCTCGAAGTATGTTTTCACGATAATTCGAGCGATTTAAACAAATATAATACTAATATAGATAAAGTGGCCAAAGCCATTGCTGATTCAATTAATAGTGGATCAACAGGTGGTTCTATATCTAGTAGTTCAAATAACTACTCAACAAACGCAGGTTCTTATAATGGTAACTCTATTGTTGACTACTTAAAGAGCATTGGTCAAGATAGTTCATTTACTAATAGAAAGAAACTAGCTCAAGCTAATGGTATTAGCAATTACACTGGCACTGCTGCACAAAATACCCAATTATTAAATCTTTTAAGAGGTAGTGGCTCAAGTAGTAGCTCTAACACTAGTAGTTATTATTCTAAATACAACGGATCTACTTCTTCCATTGTAGATGCGCTTAAATCTATTGGTGTAGATAGTTCCTATAATAATAGGAAAAATATAGCCAAGAAAAACGGTATTAGCAATTACACTGGCACTGCTGCACAAAATACCCAATTATTAAATCTTTTAAAACAAGGAAAATTAAAAAAATAATAAAAATGCCCAGGTTTATTGCCTGGGCTATTTTTTTGTGTTATAATCTAATTGAAGCAATGCTAGTATAGGTTGCTTCTTTTTTATTTTTATAGAACTCTATCCTTATTATATATGTAGCTTATTTTACTGATAACGTAATTGTATCAATTCTTTTTTACTATGTACTTATCAGTCAAAAGACAATAAAATAATCTTAAGCTGAAAGTTATCCTTTAAATAACGTCCGCCCTTCTCTTTTGTATATATCACTTCTTTAATAATTGTAGATAATAGTTTATTTTTTTCTTCGGCTGTCATATCCTTTGAATATTTACTTAATACATTTTCAATAATTGGTATAGCTTTTTTCTTTTTATTTAATTCTTTGTCATAATTATTACATAATAGTGCCTCTTTTTGCTTAATTAAAGCCTCTAATTGAATATTTAGTGTATTAGTACGTTTAATGAATAAATCTTGTGTATAAGCCCCAGTTTCCACTAATTCGCAAGCCCTTTCTATCTGCTGATTAGTTTTATCTATTTCGTTATTTATTATTTCCAAAGCCTGTTTATTGGTATCTATTTCTTTTTTAACTTCTTTGTCATAATTATTAACAAATATTTTATAATCGTCTTTAATTAGACATAATGATTTTAATATACGATCTTCTACTAATGCTAAATTACTGGAAACACATTTACAACGAGGCCGACTACACATTAAAGTATCTTCATGTACTGGAGTTATACTTTCTTCAATAGTAGTTATAGCTTTATCAAACTCGTCTGTTTCAATTTTTAGTAATGATTTAAGATCATACCATTTATCAGCACTTGGAATTACAAATCTTTCATTACTTGTAGCAAACCACTTATCAACAATATATTTTGATATATGCAAATATTTTGCAATATCATTAAGACTGTACTCTCCTTTATGTTCTCTTAATAAATTTCTCAATTTTTCTCTATCCACAGAATATTTTCTTTTTTGAGTTGGTTTAGCATCTTTTTTTGCATAATAAGGGCGCCTGGTCATATTGTTTCCACAGTAACCACATTTTACTAAACCCAAAAGAGGGTTTTTTTGTTCCAGATTTTCTGGAATAGTTTTTACACTATTTTCTGTAATTTTTTTCATTATGTTTTTTCTATATTCTTCATTTAAAATGGGTTTCTGTTTTCCTTTAACTATCAAACAATTACCATTTTTAGGGTTACTTTTCACAATTTTTCCATTTACTAAAGTTGCAACAGTCTTTCTTCTATTCCAGGTTAAATAACCATATATGCTATAACTATTTAAAATATTTCTGACCATATTAGCTGTCCACTCTTTAGCTTTTCTTGGCTTTATTTTAAGATAATTAAAGTAATGAGCAATATTTGTTGCCCGCATATCATTTATAATAATTTTTAGTACTTCTCCAGGTTTAAAGAAATCATTTGGAATGTGTATTTTTGTAATATCTATATTATATTCTAACGCAATACTTTCCAAAGTATCATTATATTTAATTGTATAATCTTTACTCTCACTATCAACGGTTATTTTGATAGTACTACCTACTTTAATGTCGAGATTATTAGAAATAACACTAGGTTTATGAGTACCAAATAATTTAGCAATAGAATAAACTGTGTCATTTTCTTTAACCAAATAGTTAGTGTTCAAACCATTAATGAATAAGTCAGCCATTAATCTAATAACATCAGCTTCTTCTTTGTTTTCCACTAGCATATATCCTTTTTCTCCAGGAATTTTTTCTTTATTAAAACCGTATGGCAAAATAGAGCCAACATAATTACCCTCTTTAACACTTCTCTCACGTCCACGATTTAATATTCTTTTGACGTATTTTAAATATTTTCTCGACTGGTATAAACCATCCTCAAAGTAAGCCAAATCGTCCTCATTATCTAAATTGTATATTTTCATTGGTGTTATTATTTTCGTGTTAGTATATTTAAAAGTTTGGGCTATTATTCCCTGATCTATTGTGTTACCACGAGCTAGACGTTCTATCTCAATACATATAACACCTTTAACATTTTCTTCTTCAATTCTTTTGAGAACCTCTTGCATAACTGGACGATCTTCTATCGTATCTCCAGAAGCAACCTCTCTATAAATATTTTTTTCTGGTATAGGTTTGCCAAAAATTCTTTTAACATATTCTTGTAAATCTTTTTCGTGTCTTTCTAAAGTCTTTTCGATAGGCTCGTCTTTAAAATAGTCCATATCCTTTCGTGATTTTCTTAAATATATAATTAACATATCTAATATGTCCTCAAGTGTATAAATTTTAGGTATATTTAAAACTTGTAAAAAGGTATCTAAATTCATGATTATAGCACTTCCTTTATTATAAAATTTATGCTATAATTGTATAGAAAAACCATACAATTATAGTTGAATTGTTTCTTCTATTTTTTTGTTTAAAAGTGTGATAGCTTGGGTTTTTCACTTAAATTCTATCAAATCGAAGTTTTACCATTATTGGTAAAATATTATTAGAAATGATGGAGTTTACTCTCTAGTTCCAGCTAGAGAGTTTTTTTATTTACTCCCAAATATGTCCACAATTTTGACAGACGTATTTTCTCTTTGTAACATTTTTAATTTTTTTCCTTTTTCCAATAAAAATTGCAGCAAATAATGCTGGAATAGTTAATACTAACCATTTAACAAATATCCACCACCAGCCTATAAATATCCACCATATAATACCATGATGTTTAGTAACTAATTTTTGTTCATTTACAGCCTGTATAGAAACATTATTACTTCCACATTTAGGACAAGTATTCATGTTACACCTCCAATCTTACTACTATATTTAAAACTCCTATACTAGCAAGTTTTAAGCAATATTAATGTTATTTTATCTTTAATTTTCCAATATTTACCATTTTTATATATAATACAACCCTTAAGGGGGGATATTGTGTATATAAATGATTTAGTTTTAAAATTAAGAGAATTAAATATAAACATCAAACTATATATCATTTTAATAGAATACTATTTATAGTATTTTATTTTTTTTCATTCATAATAAATTGCTTATTCGCTTTTGCGAATTCTATTAATTTATTAAAATCTTCTTCAGTCATTTTCTCGTCTTTGTCCAAAAAACCTTTTCTGGTTAATACATCAGTTAATAATTTTATTTCTTCATCTTTATAATTTGATATTTCTTCTTGCCTTTCCATAGGAACATCATACCCTAATAACCAGGCTTCATTAACATCTAATGCTTCGGCCAAAATAAAAAGGTTATCATTGCCTGCATTAGCAGCACCATTAATATATTTACTTAGTAAGGTTTTATCAATTCCGTTACCCTGATAATTTTTAATGTGCTGACGCATAACATCTTTTGTCTTGTTTACAAGATCTACTTGCCTCATATTTCTAATTTTCATGGCTTGATTAAGTCTATTTGTAAAATTATCTGTAACCATCATATTTCACCTCACTATATACATAGTATACACACAAAATTGAAAAAAATCAACTTTTGTTGAAAAATTTCAACTTTGGTATTGACTTTGAAAAAAAGTAATGTTACTATTTTAATGTAGTTGAAAATATTCAACTTTGAAAGGAGGGTAAATATGAAGTTTGATTATAGCAAGTTGAAGGGTAAAATCATTGAAGTCTTTGGTAGTCAAGAAGCATATGCAGAGAAAATGAACTTATCTAATACAGCGATTAGCAATAAACTAAATAATAAGGTACCATTTTCACAACTTGATATCTATAAAACACTAGATTTATTAAATATAATGCCAAGTAATTTAAACTTTGCACAGTGTTTAAAAGACTATTTTTTTACGCCAAAAGTTGAAAATATTCAACAAAATAATAACGAACTAGTTAAAGAACTAGAGGACTTTTCTAAAGAACTGGAAACTGAAAAGTAATAAACAAAACACCAAAAATCATAAAATTAATGAGGTGGAATATGGAAAATAAAAGCTATCACACAATAAAGCAGCTGGCAATAGGGAATACTCAAATAGAAGTATGTATTCAAAATATACCAACTGAAGAACAAACAAAAAAGCGATTAACTCAAGTTTATGATGTAATCAATGATATTGCTCGTAAAGCTGAAAAAAGAGGAGTTAATACCTCAAAGTGGTTTTATACAGAAAAACAGTTAAATAAATTAAAGTTAAACGCAGAAAATCATTTTATTTAGGAGGAACATATTATGAAAAAACATAAAAGGAAAATACACTGGACAAATATTATATTAGCAATCATTTTTCTAGCTTGTGCAGGTTTAGTTATTTATGATCTATTTATTATTTTAATACAACCGTTAATTACAAGTTATGTAACAGGCTGGACATGGTGGGGTTTAATTACCTTTGTAATTGCATTAGTCATTGCGATATTTATATTTGACTATTTTGTTGATTACTATAACAACAAAAAAGATTTATGAATATGCCGCTTCATAAATCAGTTGTAAACAAAATAACTTTTACTCTCTAATTGTACCATAATTAAGGGGTAAAGTCAAAGCTGGAGCGATTGGAGGTAAAAAATGAAAGATAGTTATATAATGCACTGTGATTATCAAGAACACTTTAATTTACTGACAGATGCAGAACTTGGAAGGTTAATAAGAGATGTTAATAACTATGTTAAAAATGGAGTATTACCTCAATATTCAGATAAAGATCGAGTTTTAAATATGGCTTTCAGTTTTATGAAAACTAATATAGATATTGAAACTGAAAAATACATTAAAAAATGTGAAAGAAATAAACAAAATGGGAAACGTGGTGGTAGACCACGAAAAAACCCAGAAGAACCGAATGGTTTAGAAGAAAACCCACAAAAAGCCGAAAAAGCCGATACTGAAACTGATACTGAAACTGATACTGAAACTGATACTGAAACTGATACTGATATAAATAATAATAGTGTGTGTAACAACATACGCACGCGAGAAGATTTTTGCCATTTAGGAAGTAAATATAAATCAGAGTCATGTTTCTATTGTATGAAAAAAGAAAAATGTCCTAATCAAGAGTCAGTAGAATTTCAATTATCACACCCTGGAGAAAGTTTTAAAGAGTGGAACAAGCAGAAAACTCTAAAAATGAATAACATAGTTAAGGACTTAAAAGCTCGTGGACAACCAGTCAAGATGGAGATGTTTAATTATGACTGGTTAAATGAAAATGATTAGATTTAATAATTGAAGAAAAATATAGAATTAGAAAATATTAGAAAGTGAGGAAAAATAATGAAGATAACAAGTGTTAAAGTAAAAAAAATTACTAATGAAAACGAAAAATTTATGGGAGTAGCTAGTGTTGTTATTGACCAAGTATTTATTGTTAAGGATATTAAAATTATAAATGGTTCAAAAGGAATATTTATAGCAATGCCAAGTCAAAAAATGCCAGATGGATCATACCAAGATGTGGCGCATCCTCTTAATTCAGACTGTCGCAAACTCTTTCAAGACGCAATTTTAAAAGAATATGAAAATTGCGAATGAATTATGGAAACCTATTAGCTATGATACTAGGTATCAAGTTTCAAATTATGGTAGGTTTCGTAAGCAGTTAAAAAAAGGGTATAGATATTTAACACCGTTTAAAAAGCATAATTTATATTTAGTCAAAATAAAAGATAAAGATATGAATTGTGCTAGGTTAGTTGCTAATGCCTTTATTAAAAAACTTACACAGAACGATAGAGTATATCACAAAAATAAAATGGCTTTCGATAATCGTTATTGGAATTTAAAAATTTTATCTCTAAAAGAATTAGGTAAAATGACTGGCTATCGTTCAAACTCTCAACGAGTAGTTGAAGTAAAAGAAGGGAAGATAATTAAATCATGGCCATCAGCACGTAAAGCAGCCAAAGAGTTATTTGTATCCTATCAAACGGTTATGGACTATTGCAACGAAAAAGTAGAAAAACCTATGTTTAACTTAATGTGGGAAGAAGATTTTTTTAGGAGGTATGTATGAAAAAAGGAATAAAAAGAATTATTGATTATACACTCACTAATGAATTCAAAATCATTGTTATGGTTGTTATGTTCTGTTTAATTATATTATTTTTTATGGGAAATATGATACTAGTTTCTATAACAGAAGATTTAACTGAAAAAGTACGTATCCAAGCAAAGGAATATGAAGAATTAAGTATAAAACATGACGATTTACAAAGAGAATATAATTATCTACGTTCTTTTAATGAGGAACTAGTTAATAATTTAAAATATTATGAAGGAGGAAATGGACAATGACAGATATATTAACAGTATTATTTTTAGGAATTGTTATAGGTATAATCATAGGCTGGTTAATCAGTTATGTATCTAGTTATAAGACAATACATTCGCAAAAAGATTTATTAAAAGACTATCAAGAAAGTATAAATAGACACATAAAAAGTGAAACTAGATTAGTTTATATTAATCAATCAATCAAGAATTATATCAAAGAAAAAAAAGACAATTTGAGGAAATCAGCATTTAGATTAATTTTACAAGAAGAAGATACTACTATTCCAGGCCAATATATGGCATTTAAAGATATAGATAGAAATATAAACAAATTTGAACAAAGTGCCGATGAAGTTATTAGTAAATCACTTAATTAAAGGTGGTGCCTATGCCTAGAATTTTTAGAAATAAATTTGGTAGAAAAACAGTAAGACCTTTTAAAAAGCAAGATCTAAATAGTATGATTGTTATTTGTAAGAAAAAAGTTAAAGCTGCAGAAGATGTTGGAGACAAAGAGAAAATGTTCTTATGGGATCGAAATTATATGATCTTACATTTAGGTCGAAATCTAGCATTTAGAATTGAGGACCTGTTACAGTTAAAAACAAGTAATTTCAAAAATGGTGGTATATACACTAGAGAGTTCAAGACTGGAAAAGAGCAGTCATTTGAATTACACCCATCATTACGTAAAGATTTAGAAGACTATATAAATCGTAATGGACTGGTTGATGGAGAATATTTATTTAAAAGCCGAAAAGGAACTAATAAACCAATTACTCGTCAAAGAGCATGGCAGATTATTAAGCAACTTGCTAATCAAGTTAAAGTGTCTTATGTAGTTGGCTGCCACTCATTAAGAAAATATTTTGCTAGAGAATACTACGAACAAACTGGAGATTTAATCGGTTTAAAAGAAATGTTAAATCACTCAAGTGAAACGGTTACATTAAGATATATTTGCTGGGAAGAAGAAGACAAAAATATAAAAAGAAAAAATTTTTATTTAGGAGGTTAAGTGTGGAAGAAGATTTATTAAAAATAAATTATTCAAAATCAAGTGATAATAGCACTTTGCTTGTTAGTAGAGTTATCAATGAAAATAAAGTTTTAATATTAAATGAATTTCATAATTATATGGCTGATTTTATAATTAGAATATTACTCCGTGGAGAAACACCACCATTTTTAAGTTTAGACGAAGTGGTTGATAGAATAATAACTTGTTACAGCATAAGAGAAGTGGCTATTGTCAGTGGGAAATTAAGAAATTATGTTTTGTCGAAAGCAGCATCTAAATTAACTCTAGCATATTTAGAAAACGGAAGTCTGTTAAGGAGTGGTGCTAATTATGAATAATAATGTCTTAGATTGTGCTTTAGGTGGAGAATTAAACCCTGTATCTAATAATCGTGAATTAAGACAAGCTATAACGGGACGTAAAAATTGCAACATTTATACTAAGGGTACATTTCCAGTAACAAAAGAAAATTTATATGAATTAGAAATAAGAAATATAAAATTGGTAGGTTTATCATTTGCTCGTTTTTCCAAAGAACAAGAAAAAGTAGATTTAAAAGTTGATGATAATATAATTTCTAAAGGTTTTGTACCAGAAGTAAATCAATTTGAAACGAGGTATATAAATGGTAGCAAAAGTTAAATATTATCTTTATTCAAGAAAATACAAAAAGATTTATACTAACACAGGAATAAAAAATATAAGTAATGCTAATTATGTCTTATTGGGTAGGCAAAATGGAAAAACTATTATGGCTTATAAATGGAATTATATTAGATTTGTTGAAAAATATGATTTTAAATCAGCTAAGATGTTAAAACGAGCCTATAAAAAGGTATTCCATAAAAATATCTTTTAAAAAATCAAACATAATTTTACATAATGAAAAAAAGTAAATTCAATAAAAAACATGATATTTATTATTGTGGAAAAATCTTTATAAAATCAATAAAAAACTACCAGTTTATAGGGCTGTTAGTGAATTTAACAGAATTATGTCATTTTGTAAAATTCAAAATTATGATAGGAGGAGCAGAATTATGAATAAAAAGGAAGAAGTTTTAAAAGAATTAGGACCAATCGCAAAACTTTTAAATATAGGGATAGATTATGTAATTGAAGATAAACGAGAGTATCTAGTTTGTGATAATACTAAAATATGTACTAATGCGACAAGTATCTATGGTATAAGACAAGAGTTTTTTGGTTATGTATTTTTATTAGAATGGAAACATCGCCCATTAGGAGATCATGATAGTTACACAAGAAAGTATATTATGCAATATTGGTATGACGATAATTTTAAACAACCATTTTATAAAGGTTTTTGATTAGGAGGTAGAAAATGATAGAAAAAGATACTGTGTTATTAGATATAAACCAATATGATTACTTTAAAGAAATGGAGCAAGAATATAATGTCTTAAAATCAAAATTAGATAGTTGTATTATAAAATTAGACAAAAACGGAGAGAGTATATTAAAAGGTCCATTTATGCCAGTAGCGGAAACAAAAAAAGTACAAATAATAATATCTGATTTAGTTAATGCTTTAGATCTTAATAGATACGAAATAGAAGTAAAAACTACAAGAGACTAATTGTGAACCAAGAAGAAATAATAGAATATCTAAAGCGGACGAATGAATTAGAAGAAAGATTAACAGGTCAAGATAAGGAAACTTTACAATGGTTAATATATGGTTACAATGAATGTGCTAATTTACTTTATCAAAATGAAGACAAGATAAAGAAAACAGTTGATTATATAAATTATTATTTATTAGGTAATCGTAAATTTGAAGAAAGTCAGAAACAATTTAAAAGATTATTAAAAATGTTGGGAGGGAAAGATTAAAAATGAACAAAGATATAGAAAAATTAATAAAAATTCAAGGAAAAATTAATAATAGATACCATTTACATATTGATACTGATTTAAA
>CALVRI010000015.1 GCA_944358525.1 uncultured Bacilli bacterium
ATATATCACGAATAGTTATATTTGTAAATAACTTTTTGCAAACTTTTTTTACTTTTACAAAGCAAATTCCTAGTAAACAAAAAAATCAATCATTTTTGATTGATTCCTATATCAAAAGTTCGAATAGTTCGAACAAATTTCTAAATGGTGCGGGCGAAGGGACTTGAACCCCCATGCCGTAAGGCGCTAGATCCTAAGTCTAGTGCGTCTACCAATTTCGCCACGCCCGCAATTTAAATGGTGGACCCTGATGGACTCGAACCATCGACCGCCCGGTTATGAGCCGGATGCTCTAACCAACTGAGCTAAGGGTCCATTTAAACTGACTTCTATATAATATCACATTAATAAATATTATGCAAGAAGTAAGATTAAAATTTATACTTTATTTATCATATTTAACAAATTAATTTTAAATTTATCCTTATCAGAATGTTCTTTAGAAAGCATAACCCCTTTATAAGTAACAAGTTCAGATTGATGTCCTTCACTCAATATATCTTCAGGAGATAAAGTCACCAAAGTAACACTCTTACTATCATCATTAACTTCATAATGTAATTTAACTTCACCATGTACTTTTGCAAATAATGCATCAGTTGGTAAATTTACTTCATACTTTTTAACATTTCCTTCAGTAGCCACAACTGTACCTAAAAACTCCCCAGCTTTTATCTTAGGGTAATATTCAAAATAAAGTTTTTTGAAAGCTAACATATTGTACTTCTTTAAAGCACTTTCCAACTTTTTAAACTCATTTTCATTTTGATAACCAAAAACATATTTTTCCATGGCTGTCATTCCTTCCTATGTGGCATACTCTACTATTATTATAGTATCATATATAAAATAATAAATCAAACACTAACCTCATATTAGCTAAAATTTGACAAGCACTTGGCAGTAAGACTAAAGAAAACTAGGTAACACCTAGCTTTCATTTCCTGTTTTTACATAGCCTTGTTCAATTAACGATTTATCGTCACAACTTGACCATTTAGTTTCCACTCCGTTATTTAAAGTTTTACTTCGAGATCTATAATATCTGACATTTTTATAAACAGGTTCGTCCGTGTAAGTAGTAACTGTTTTTTTACAAGTTACAATAGTATTATAAGTTCCAGCATTTTCATAATTAGATGTACAAACATATATTGGAGAACCATTATAATAAGCCTTAATAGCCTTTTCCTCCATAACACTATTATGTGCAATTTTCTGAGTTCCCGTTTGAACTTTGCTTATTTTTGTTTGTACTTGATTAGTACCATCTTCAACTATTTTTTTAGTACCCCAACTTGACCACTTTCCATATGACCAAGTATCGTCAAGATTTTTTACGAACTCGCACCTTGCGGTGCTGGTACTGGGAAATTGTGTTCCATCAAGTCCCATATGAAGCATTATATAATCTTCTTTATCACTGCAAGATAAATTAACTTTCATCGTATATTCATCATCTTCTTTAGTTACTTCTATATATGATTTATTAGTATTACATGTTCTATTATTACTATCAGAAAATTTAACTAATAATTTATTATCATACATTTCTCCTAAAGTCATCTTAACCTTATCACCAGTATTTTCTGGAAGTCTAGAAGATGTAAAATATCCACTACCAGCCGTTGCCATAGCAAGTAAATTATTATTAAAATTATCATTGCCAACATTTTCAGCTACTTTTTCATCAACATAATTAGTAACAAATCCCTTAGTTGGAAATAACATCATTAAAACAAATATAAATAAAACAACTAAAACAATTTTAATAAAAATTCCCTTTAATGATTCACGATTATTATTCTCCTCATCATACATACCCTTATCCCCCTTTCAGATATGGAAATTATATTAACACATTTACGTGCAGAAGTCAAACTAAAGGTAACAAAATCCTAAATAAAATAATTAAAATTTTTATAATTTAATTTGTACAAGCATACATCCTCTATTATTATAAACACTCTTAAATTCAATAACGTCTTTATTATGATTTAAAGTATTAACTGAAGCTTCTCTAACAATACCTGTACCTATTCCATGAACAATTAAAACAATCTCATTTCCCATCTTCTTATTATCTCTTATAAAATCATTAATAGCCACTCTCGCACTATCTCTATCAAAACCGTGCAAATCTAGTTTTGGCAAATTATCTATAAACACAACTTCATTAATTGTCATATCAAAAACTCCTTAATTCTTTTAAATATCAACAACATTTTAACATAAAACAAAAGAAAACTCCATTAAATAATGGAATTCACATTTTTAACCAGGATCACTTATTAATCGCACCACTTAGAAGCAAAAACATTTACGTATTAATGCATTTTTAGTATACACATATTATATAAATATTATTATTCATCTTTACTTATTTCAGCTCTAGCAGCCGCTAAAATAGCCACCGGTACTCTATAAGGTGAACAAGAAACATAATCAAGTCCTATTTTATTAAAAAACTTGATACTCTCTTCATCACCACCGTGTTCACCACAAACACCAAGTTCAATCTTCTTATTAGATGCTTTAGCTAACTTAATAGCCACCATCATAAGCTTACCAACACCCTCTTTATCAATTGTTTTAAAAGGGTCAAAAGAAAGTATTCCTTTTTGATAATAATCATTAATAAATGCTCCCGCATCATCTCTAGAAAAACCAAATGTCATCTGTGTTAAATCATTAGTACCAAAACTAAAGAAATCAGCTTCCTTCGCAATTTCATCAGCTTCTATAACACTTCTTGGAACCTCAATCATTGTTCCAATTTTATACTTAATATCATTATCTTTATTTAATCTCTCAGCCACATGTAAAATAATATCTTTCAAATATTTAAGTTCCTTAACATCACCAACCAAAGGAATCATAATCTCAGGTTTTACATTTATTCCCTGTTTCATTACCTTTTTAGCTGCTTTAAATATAGCAGTTGTCTGCATAACTGCAATTTCTGGATAAACAATAGAAAGCCTGCACCCACGAAGACCCATCATTGGATTAAATTCCTTTAAAGAATCAATTTTTTTATGTAAAGCACTAACTGTCATATTTAAACTAGCAGCTAATTCCTTAACTTCATCCTCTGTTTTAGGTAAAAATTCATGTAAAGGTGGATCTAAATATCTAATAGTAAGTATCTTACCGTTAGCTGCTTTAAATAAACCTTCAAAATCTTTTTCTTGCATCTTAAGTAAAATAGTTAGAGCCTCAATTCTCTCTTTTTCACTTGGAGCAACAATCATTTTTCTAATTGCAAAAATTTTATCTTTCTCAAAAAACATGTGCTCAGTCCTACATAAACCAATACCTTCAGCCCCAAAATCAAAAGCAACCTTAGCATCTCTAGCTATATCCGCATTAGCTCTAATACCAAGTTTTTTATATTTTTTAGCCCACTTTAGCATTGTAATAAAATTGTCACTTAAATTAGAATCAGTAACATCTAAAACGCCTTCATAAACATTGCCCGTTGTACCATCCAAAGATAAATAATCATCATTTGTAAATTGTTTATCACCAATAATCATTATTCTTTTCTTCTCATCAACCAAAGCATTCTCACATCCACTTATGCAGCACTTACCAATACCTCTAGCTACAACTGCCGCATGTGAAGTCATGCCACCTCTAACTGTCAAAATACCATCCGCATATTTCATTGCTTCGATATCTTCGGGTGACGTCTCTTCTCTAACCAAAATAGTGTGAATTTTCTTACTATATTTTTCTTTAACCTCTTCGGTATTAAAACAAATCTGACCAGAAACTGCTCCAGGAGATGCTGGTAAACCTTTAGCAACCGGTTTTAATTTGGCTAAAACATTCATATCAAAGCTCTTATGTAACATACCACTAATATCGTTTGGCTCAAGTCTCATAAGTGCTTCCTTCTCTGTAATTAATCCTTCTTTAGCCATGTCTATAGCAATATTCAAACTAGCCATAGGTGTTCTCTTACCATTTCTCGTTTGAAGCATATAAAGTTTACCATTTTCTACCGTAAACTCCATATCTTGCATATCCTTATAATGCTTTTCAAGTAACTTACTATAGTCTTTTAATTCATTATATATCTTTCCATTTTCCTTTTCTAATCTATCAATAGAAAGTGGTGTCCTAACTCCAGCAACTATATCCTCTCCTTGTGCTTTAACTAAATACTCTCCATATAACTTATCTTCACCATTAGCGGGATTTCTCGAAAAAGCTACACCAGTCAAAGAAGTTTCTGATAAATTACCATAAACCATCTCTTGTACATTAACCGCTGTTCCTAAATTATCCGGTATATTATTCATTTGTCTATAAACAATAGCTCTTTTATTATGCCAAGACCTAAATACCGCTGTAATCGCCTGCATCAACTGAAGTAAAGGTTCAGCAGGGAAATCCTCTTTAACTAACTTCTTATACAAATCTTTAAAAGTTTCAGTCAATGCCACCATATCATTCGCACTTAACTCTAAATCACTTTTAACTCTCTTTTCTTCTTTATATTTAGTTAAATATTCTTCAAACTTATCCTTACCTTTTCCTTTAACCACATCAGCAAACATCATAATAAGTCTTCTATAAGAATCATATATAAATCTCTTACTATCTTCATCCTTAGCTAAGGCAGATGCAATCTTATCATTTAAACCTAAATTCAAAATTGTATCCATCATTCCTGGCATACTAATAGGTGACCCACTTCTAACTGATAAAAGTAACGGATTATTTTCATCACCGAGTTTCTTACCAGTTTTCTCTTCTATTCTTTTAATACCCTTTAAAATCTGTTTTTGAACATTTTCATTTAAAAGTTCCCCATCACTAAAATATAAATTGCAAGCTTCAGTTGTTACTGTAAGTCCATATGGAACAGGTAGTCCCATATTAGTCATTTCCGCTAAATTAGCTCCCTTACCACCAAGTAAATATCTTAAATCTTTATTACCTTCATCGAATAAATAAACATATTTTTTCATCAAATTAGCCTCCTTTTAATTCTTGTGAGCTCTAGGATGAGCGCTTAAATAAACCTGCCTTAATCTTTCATTAGATACATGAGTATAAATTTGTGTTGTCGATAAACTCTCATGTCCAAGTAAATCACCAACACTCTTTAAATCAGCACCATCATTTAACATATGTGTCGCATAAGTATGCCTTAAAGTATGTGGCGAAACATGAACTTCTATACCAGCTTTTTTAGCCGTATCTGTCACAATACTTCTAATTTCTCTTTCATTTAATCTATCACTTCTTTTCCCTATCAATAAATAAGGACTATCTCTATGGTCTAACTTTAAATACTTATCAAGTAACTCCGCACATTTACTTCCATAATAAACATATCTTTCTTTATTACCTTTACCTAATATTAGTATCTTTCTTTCTTTAAAATCAATATCATTTAACTTCATATTAGCAAGTTCACTAACTCTGACTCCACTAGAATAAAGCATCTCTAATATTAAAGCATCTCTTAAACCATATTTATTACTTCTATCAGGAAAAGCAAGTAACTTTTCCAAATCTTCATAATTCAAATAATTAGGTAATGTCTTCTCTATTTTTGGATTACTGATTAATCTCATAAAATTATCTTTGATAATACCTTCGCTTTCCAAATATTTAAAATAACTTTTAAGTGAACTTACTTTTCTAGATATTGACCTACTACTATATTTATTTTCATATAACTTTCTTAAATACTTTCGAACAAGTTCAATATCTATCTTATCCTCTAAAGCAAAATCATAAAATTCTCTTAAATCAGTTTCATAACTTTTTATCGTATAATCAGAAAATCCTTTTTCGTATTTCAAATAATCCAAAAATTTATGAACATTTTCCATACCATCACCTATTATTAAGTATACCACAAATAACAAAAAACAAATAATTTTTTCAACTTTATATTGATAATAGCATTTAAAAAGGAAAAACTTTAATTAGCTTTTCCTTTTTACATATACTTCTTTAATACTCTATCAACTTTCTCTTTACCTTTATCTGAAAGTTCCACTAAAGGAAGTCTAGGTACTCCAAAGTCATACCCCATCTTATTCAAAGCATACTTAACTGGAATAGGATTTACCTCACAAAATAATGCATCTATCATATCTATAGCTTCTACCTGCATATTACCAGCCTTCACATAATCTCCATTCCAAAAACTATCAAGCATCTCTACTGTATATTCAGGCATAATATTAGAAAGTACTGATATAACACCTTTACCTCCTAAAGATAAAATAGGTATAACTTGATCATCATTTCCAGAATAAATAGCAAAATCCTCATCACATAAATTAGCTATTTTAGCTACCTGTGATATATCACCAGAAGCTTCTTTAATACCAACAATATTGTCTATTTGAGATAATTTATAACATGTCTCTGGTAATATATTAACTCCTGTTCTAGAAGGAACATTATATAAAATAATTGGAATAGATACCGTATCAGCAATCGCTTTATAGTGCGCTAAAAGTCCATCTTGAGTTGTTTTATTGTAATAAGGAGTAACTATAAGTAATCCATCTGCTCCAACTTCTTCCGCATACTTGCTCATCCGAATAGCCTGCATTGTATTGTTGCCACCTGTTCCAGCAATAACTTTAATTCTATTATTAGTCTTATCAATTGTATATTTAATTAACTTTTTCTTCTCTTCTTCACTCATCGTTGCCGACTCACCAGTCGTCCCACAGACAATCACCGCACTAACTCCCGCATCTATTTGGTCTTCTAATAACTTACCAAACTCATCATAATTAATGCCTTTATCTGTAAATGGTGTAGCTATAGCTGTACCAACACCTCTAAATAATTCTTCTTTCATAATTTCACCTCGTATTAATTATATTATATTTTTTTAAAATTTTCATTTTCCAAAACCACTCGCTTAAACATAAAAATCCACACTATATATCATAAAAGAACTATTTTTTAGTTCTCTTATGTTCATTACTATCTGTATAAGGTGTTGCATCAAAAAGTGGCAACTGACCTTCCACGGGATCAGATTTTCTAGACTTTCTTTTTTTTACTTTCTTTGGATGATTTAACTCATGTTCTCTTTGAGCCTGTTCAAGCGGTGTAAGTTCATCAGGATTTCTAGGAACCATTTTATTTGCTTTTTCTAATTCAAAATTTCTTCTTCCAACTTCCAAACCCCTAATAGTTTTATATCTCATAAATTCTTTTTCAAGCCTAACCTTTGCTTGCCAAAGCACACTTTGAGCATCTTTATCATCAGAATTTTTATACATCAAATACTCACTCAAAGCATTCTTAAAATAACTGTTAGTATATCTATTTTTTGAAATATATTTCAAAAATTCAGGATCATTACTCATTTTATTTAAAAACCATCTCATATAACCTGTTATACTATTTTTAGATACTTTACTCTCGCCTAAATTCTTTTCAGCTAAGTCTTTTAAAAATATCATATCATTAAACACGAGTTCTAAAGATTTTAATCTACTATTACTTTTATATTCGATTGCAAAATATCCTTTATCAAATTCTTCATTAGATATTCCTACAAAACTCGCAAGCATAGCCACATCAGAAAACAAAGATGTAATATAATCAATTTCAGTAAGTGAAAAAGTATTACGTTTGTTATTCTTAAAATTCAAAGTAACATATTTTTTCTCACCACTTTTATTACGAAACACCAAACGATATCTATTTTGCCTTGCCATTTAAATCACCAAGTATATTATACCCTAAATAAAAGAAAATGACAAAATCATTGCCATTTCCACTCACTAATCTCCGGCATATCTACACCATATTCTCTAATATAATCATGATGCTCTTTAAGTTTTTCTTCCATCTCTAAAATAACTTTCTTTCCTTCTATGCCTAAATCTAACTTCTTAATAGCATCTATAACTAAATGAAAACGATCAATTTCGTTTAAAACTCTCATATCAAAAGGTGTCGTAATTGTTCCTTCCTCTTCATATCCATGTACAGATATTTTTTTATTATTTCTAAAACATATAAATTCATAAATAAGTGATGGATATCCGTGAAAATTAATAATAACCGGTTTATCTTTAGTAAATATCTTATCATATTCTTCATCACTTAAAGATTTAGAATATTCTGAAGATTTTTTCAAACACATTAAATCCATAACATTAACAAATCTAATTCTTAAATCAGGAAATTTCTCTTTTAAAATTTTAGTAGCCGCAAGTGATTCAATAGTCGGCGAGTCTCCAATAGATACCATAACTAAATCAGGATCAGAGTCAGAAGCCCACTTCCAAACAGCTAAACCTTTATCAAACTCTTCCTTAGCCTCTTTCATACTAATCCACTGTAAACTCGGATGTTTAGAAGCAACCATAACATTAATTAAATTCTTAGTTTTCATACATTCATCAAAACAAGTAAGTAAACTATTCGCATCAGCTGGTAAATACATTCTAACTATGCTATCTTTTTTAGTAGCCATGTGATTCAAAAATCCCGGATCTTGATGTGTATATCCATTATGATCTTGCTGCCAAACATTAGAAGTTAAAACATAATTAAGTGAAGAAATATCTCTTCTCCATTTCAAATTTTGACACACCTTAAGCCATTTAGCATGTTGACCAGCCATCGAATCAATTACTCTAATAAAAGCCTCATAACTCACAAATACCCCATGATGACCAGTTAATAAATATCCTTCAAGTAATCCTTCACAAAAATGTTCAGACAAATAACTATCTATAATCCTACCATCTTTACTTAAATACTCATCAGTATCTTTAATTTCTTCTTGCCAATCACGATTAGTCGCCTCAAACATTTCATATAACCTATTACTCATAGCCTCATCAGGAGAAAATAATCTAAAATTATCATTTAACTTATAAACATCTCTTATATATTTACTAAGTTCCAGCATATCCTGAGTTTTATAAGTGCCTCTACCATCAAACTTAACCTCAAATTCATTCACATCAGGTAACTTAATTATTCTACGAAGTAACCCGCCATTCGCATTAGGATTTGCACCCATTCTATATTTACCTTCAGGAATTATTTCATAAATTTCCTTATTCAAATGTCCATTTTCATCAAATAATTCCCAAGGTTTATAACTTCTAAGCCACTGTTCAATCTGCTTTATATGTTCGGCGCTATCAGGTTGTATAGGTACTTGATGAGCTCTAAAAGTTCCCGCAATTTTTTTACCATCGACCACTTCTGGCCCCGTAAAACCTTTTGGTGTTTTCAAAATAATCATCGGATAAAGAGTTCTACCATCATATTTACCACTTTTAATATCTTTAATCTCATCTAATACTCTATTCAAAGTATAATACATTTTCTTATGTAAAACATTAATATCTGTTGCTTCTACTAAATATGGATGCCATCCAAGCCCATTAAAATAACTACCTAACTCCTTCTCACTCATTCTTCCAAAAACTGTAGGATTACTAATCTTATAACCATTTAAATTTAAAATCGGTAAAACCACCCCATCAGTTTTCGGATTAATAAACTTATTACCATTCCAAGAAGTAGCAAGTGGTCCAGTTTCTGCCTCACCATCACCAATTACTGGAACTGCAATCAAACTAGGGTTATCCAAAACAGCTCCAAAAGCATGAGCTAAAGAATAACCAAGTTCCCCACCTTCATTAATTGACCCAGGTGTCTCCGGAGCTGCATGGCTAGGTACACCACCAGGAAAAGAAAACTGTTTAAAAAATTTCTTTAAACCACTTTCATCTTGAGTAATATCAGGATAAATCTCACTATAAGTACCTTCCAAATAAACATTAGAAAGAGGACTATTACCACCATGACCAGGGCCAGATATATAAATCATATTAAGTTTATTATCCTTAATCAATCTATTTAAATGTGTATAGATAAAATTTTGTGATGGCACTGTTCCCCAGTGACCAACTATTTTTCTTTTAATATCCTCTTTTTTTAGTTTTCTTTTTAAAAGTGGATTATCTAATAAATAAAGCTGACAAGCCGATAAATAATTAGAAGCCCTAAAATATTTATCTAAAATTTCTATTTTTTCAGTTATATCATCCATAAAGTCTTCCCCTACTTTCATATTAATTATAATTTTTTTAGAGTAAAAAATCAAATATTTCTAACAAATTTAAATATTTCTAAAACAACAAGTGGTACCAGTGATAAAAGAATGACAATAACCCACTCGTTAAAACTTAAACTGACAAGTGAAAAGAAATTAGCTATCGGTGGAATAAATACCACAAACATTAAAATCACAAATGAAGTAAACATTGCAAAATACAAATATCTATTTTTAGGATGTTTTTTAGAAAATATTGATAAAGTAGTTGAATGTTGATTTAAAGCATGAACAATCTGTGATAAACACAAAACTAAAAATGCCATTGTAACTCCATCTTTATAGCCACTTTGAACACCCAAAATATAAGCTATAAAAGTTATTAAAGCAATTAATAAACCATAAAATATCACTCTAGTAACTAAACCCTTTTCAAACAAACTGCCATCCTTAACTGGTCTCTTCTTCATATCATCTGGATTTTCCGGATCTACTCCCAAAGCCAAAGCTGGAAGTGTATCTGTAACTAAATTAATAAACAAAATATGTACAGCCATAAGTGGTACAGACAAATTAAATAATACCGAAAAGAAAACTACTAAAACTTCCGCAATATTTCCAGAAAGTAAAAACTGAATAACCTTTTGAATATTACTATATACCCTTCTCCCTTCTCTAACAGCCACTTCTATTGTTGTAAAATTATCATCTAAAAGTAACATATCAGCCGCATCTTTAGCCACATCAGTACCAGTTTTACCCATCGCAACTCCAATATCAGCTGCTTTCAAAGCCGGCGAATCATTAACCCCATCACCAGTCATCGCCACAACCTCACCATTTGCTTTAAAAGCACCAATAATTCTAAGTTTATCTTCGGGAGCAACTCGCGCAAACACTGTAATCTTATTTGCTTTTAAAGCAAGTTCTTTATCACTTATCTGATGTAATTCATTTCCTGCCATTACAATATCGCCATCGGTATATATTCCAAGATCCTTAGCTATAGCTCTTGCAGTTAACTTATGATCACCAGTAATCATAACCACCTTAATTCCCGCATCTTTAAATGTTTTAATTGCTTCTTTGACTTCATCTCTAGGCGGATCGATCATACATGATATTCCAATAAATATCAAATCATTTTCCGCATTTCCTCCTTCATCTGGAATATAATCTATATCTTTTTTTGCAAACCCCAGTATTCTATAAGCACTAGATGATAATTCTTCACCTTTTTTAAGTATTGTATCTTTAATTTCATCAGTTAAATGAATAACCTCATTATCCCTTAATATATAAGGACATAAATCCAGCAATTCTTCTAAAGCTCCTTTTGTATAAACTATCATTTTATCATCAATATCACAAATAACTGACATCCTTTTTCTATCCGAATCAAAAGGTTGCTCATAAACCCTTTTAAAAGTTCTTGAAAACAAATTCATATTTTCTTTTTTAACAAACTCTAATAAAGCAACCTCTGTTGGATCTCCAACCCCATCCAAAGAAGCATTATTACAAAGCATAGAAGCAAGTAAAAAATCTAAAGGTATACTACTTTCTTTATTTAAAATAAACTCATCATAAAATAAAGTTTTCACAACTGTCATCTTATTTTGTGTCAAAGTGCCTGTCTTATCTGTACATATCACACTCGCACTACCTAAAGTCTCGACTGCCGGTAATTTTTTAACCAAAGCATTTTTACTAGCCATTCTTTGAACTCCAAGTGCCATAACAATAGTTGCGGTTGCGGGAAGACCTTCAGGAATAACTGAAATAGCTAAAGATATTGAAATCATAAGTAAAGAAATAACATCTTTACCATAAATAAAACCAATAATAAAAATTAAAATACTTACTATAATTCCAACAATACTTAATGTTTTTCCAACCACTTCTAACTTACGTTTAAGTGGTGTATCAATCTCACCAGTATTTTCAAGCATATTTGCAATCTTACCAACTTCAGTATCCATACCTGTAGCTATAACTACACCCTTACCAGTACCATAATTAATAATTGTCGAAGAAAAAGCCATGTTAATTCTATCACCTAAAGATAAATCATCACTTAAAATAACTGAAGCATCCTTACTCACCGGTACACTCTCACCAGTCAAAGCCGATTCATCTACCATTAAACCATTATCACTAATAAGTCTAACATCAGCCGGAACAATCCCTCCAGCTTCTAAATAAACAATATCACCAATTACTACCTCACTTGAATATATTGTCTGAATAACACCATTACGAATAACGTTAGCTGTTGGGGCATTCATTTTTCTTAAAGCTTCAACCGCATCAGCCGCCTTCTTCTCCTGAACAATACTAATAACCGCATTAATTACAATAATAATTAAAATAACAACACCTTCAGCTTGTTCACCTAAAATAAATGACAAAATAGCAGCAATAAATAAAATTATAATCATTTTATCTGTAAGCTGAGCCAAGATCATTTTAAAAATTGAAATTTTCTTTTGTTCTTTTAAAACATTTTTTCCATTTTGAAGTAACCTTTTATTAACTTCCTCTTTAGAAAGACCGTTTTCACTAGTATTTAAGTCTTTATATAATTCATCAATTAATTTAGTATGTGCCCTTTTCATTACCTTCACCTATTATAATTTTAGCATATATAAAAATAAAAAAGAAGTCATTTTGTGTTTCAAAATAACCTCATTTACAATTCACTCCAAAGCAACTTTATAAAGTTCTTTATCCAAAACATTAAATACAACTTCTTTAACTTCATAATTCGCTCCTATTGATAAAGAAATCATATCTAATGTTTCCTTAGATATTTCTTCACTTACCGAACTATTTAAAATATTCTCATTAAAATTCAAATACATATTTCCATCCTTAACACTACTCGAAACTAATTTAGTACCATCATTTAAAAAGCTCATTAAATTTTTATTTGGATTAAAGTTACTAGAAAGTTCATCAATTATAATACTAGCCTTATCTCTATCATCATTAATATATTTAGTAACCGGTACATAATAATAATTATCACTAATTTGATTAATATAATAAATAGTTACATCAGTAATATCTTTAGTACTTGTTAAATCAAATTCTTTATTAATTCCAAAAGTTTTATCCAAAGTAGATGGTAGATTAATCTTTGTTTTAGGTAGTTTAGTTAAAATATCACCTTCAACATATATAATTACTCCCTCGACTTTATCAATTGATGTTAATGTATAAACTATTGCCTCAACCATTTTTTCTTCCAACTTCTCAGAAATATTAAGTATATCCTTAGAAAAATCAACCTTAATTATTCCATTTTCATAACTCAAACTCAAAACTTCTGTATTAGGTGGTATTATCGCACTAAAACCACTAGGTATCTTACTATCCATTCCGCCAATAGTTAAAACTTTAATTAGTTGTTTAGCTTTATTTTCAATATTTGTATCATTTACAGCTACACTAGTGAGTGCGACATAACTATTTTGATCCATCAAAAATATTGGTGAACTTTCAATATTAGTATTCACATATTCAAGTTCCTCTTTTATATCCAAAGTCTTTTCATTAGCCGGTATAATATATATTAAAAACATTGCAAATAAAGCCAAACTTGATAGCACAATTTTCCTGATTGATATTTTTTTAAGCATACCATCACCCATTTAAAACATATGAAAAAAAGGTCTTTTTTATGACCTTTTATAGTGAAAGTTCTCCGAGTCTAAGTAGCTCAATAACAGCTCCCGCACGGCCCTTAACACCTAACTTCTGCATCGCATTAGAAATATGATTTCTAACTGTCTTATCACTAATTTTTAATTTATCTGCTATCTCATTAGTACTATAATTTTGAATAAGTAATTCAAAGACCTCACGTTCTCGTTTAGTTAAAATGCCCTTTTTCATAAATTCCCTCACTTTCCTAAGGCGGGATGGTTTATATTTACTCATATTATTGTATGCATACTTAAGTTATAAGTGAAAGGAAAATAACCCAAAAAAACTTTCCCTTTAGGAAAGCTACTTTTGAAATTTAACAGAAATACTCATTGATGTTTCAAATTCCTCTTGAACTGATCTCATAATTTTATTAGCAAGTTCTTTATCATGTTCTTTACTATCAATAACCACTGATACACTAGTCTCATCAATACTTACAAAAGATTTCAAATTAAATTCATTTTGTATTTTATTTTCTATAGATTCTTCAGTACCCCTGTTTTTATTTAACTCCTGCATTTTTTCAAATGCTTTATTTTTTTCTTCTGTAGTTGAATTAGAATCAGTTAAAACTTTTTTTAACTCAGTAATTTCATCTAACATCTTCTCTTCGGATTCAACTCTTAAAGCCACTAACTCCGCACTCTCCTCATTTTCCGTAGTAGCCGAAACAGTCTCTGTCTCATCTTTACTTCCATTATTAGTAGCCATCAAAAGTTCACTTGGCATCGTAATATAATAAACACTTAATACCAAAATCAAACTAAATAAAGTTAAAAACCATAAACTTCTTTTATTAATCATTATTATCCCTCCTAGTACATTTCTATTTAATTATATTAAGGGATAATTTTTTTATTACTATTTTTTTACTGTAACAACATCACCACTACCATCGTCAGTAGCTTTATATCTGTCATTTTCAACTGTTAGTGTAATAGTACCATTAGTATTGTAAAAAGTTCCTGTCGCACCATCTATTTCACCAGTAAAATCTAACTCCAAATCAGATCCATCATCACATCCAACACAAAATAATCTATTATTTGCATAGCTATATTCTACTTCTCCACTTCTCGCATACTCGTTATAATCCATATCAATAACATTACGCATCTCTTCAACACTTCTTGTAAATGAATTCATTCTAGAATTATCTACCACATTAAAAATAATTGGTGTTGTAATTAAAGCAATAACCGATAAAATAACAATAACTGCCAATACTTCAATCAACGTAAAACCTTTTTTATTCATATCATTACCTACTTTCTATATCAATTATATACTATTTTTTTCTAAAAGAAAATTATATTTTTGATATATTTTACTTTTATAAGATATAATGCCATCTTTAGCTAATCTATATACTACAAAACATTTAGGAAACCTTTCTTCATCAATTATATTATAATTATTTTTTTTACAAACCTTATTATAATATTCATCATTAACCATCCAGTTATAAGCAATCTTATCTGCTTTATCTTCTACCTCATCTTCGTAAGCCACAAAGCTTCTAGCCTTCGCCATATTAAAATCACTTTTTAAATGAGCAATCTCATGTAATAAAGCAAAATAAACATCCGCAATTCTTTTATACTTCCTAGTTAAATAAATAGCTGGAACATCTCTATGAACTTTAAATGCTCCTCTTATTTTAGATCCTGGTATATCATCTTCTATAACCAAATAAACCCCATTTTCATTAAATACTCTTATTAATTCTTCTTCATCAAATTTATTCTTTTTCGCACTATCTAAAATATAATTAACCAAAACATTTACATTTTCTTTTTTATATTCTAAAACCTTTTCATTAAGCATTTTTCTATAACATTTTTCAAGCCATAGTAAAAGTAATTCTGGTTTATCATTTTTACTTTTAAAATAAGCTTCCTTATCAATTTTACTAACTTGTTCAATTGTTGGAACTCTTAAGAAGTGCAGAATATCTTTAATTATATCCATCTTACTTTCAGTATCAGTAAAATCAATATAATTATTTTTAATTAAATATTTATAATTGAACTTTTGTAAATACTCTGACTCCGTTAAACCATGAACCTTTAAATAATTATCAATATCATCTTCTAAAAAACTGTTAGCTTCCATTTTGTAAATATATTCAACCGAAATATTTGTAACACCAGATATTCTTTCTATAACATCTGCTGATAATCCTTGCTTACCAGATAAAATATCGATTAAATGTTTCTGACTAATTCCAAGTCTACTAGCAAACTCTTTATTAGTAATATGATAACATTCCAAATAATCATTTAAATAATCCTTAAATCTAACTCTTGACATAATTATCACCTCCACCTCTTTTTCTTTTAAAATCATTATAATGATCCATACTTATAAATTTTAATATAACCACATTATTCTCTCTATCAATTTTAAAAATAAGTCTAATAACACCTTTATTCTTACCTAAATTAAAACTATAATACTCTTCCTTAAAATATTTTAATCTTTCAAATCCATACATAATAGAAAATGGATGATTACAAAGTTCATCATATGATTTAACCATTTTTATATGTTCAAGTATTCTGTCATAATGATTTTTCTCATTAAAATATCTTTTTAATTTTTTTCTTCATTTTTAAAATTTTTTCTTTGTATTTTCATATATCAGCTTCTTTCATAGTTGTACCTCATATACATATATTAACATTTTGGTTAATATATGTCAATAAATGATAATTTGATTCAAAACAAAATATTATAAAACGACTGCATTGCAGTCGTTCCAATTCCTTCTATCACGAAACAATCTTAAATGGATCCGATAAAGTTCCACTTCCAGAAAATATAATATCAGATTTTAGATATGCAGCGGGACGCGGCATAATGTAGGCGCCATACGCATCAGCATCAGCTCTAAACAAAACACCAATGTCTGAAACATACCAAACACCGAGAGAATCATCAGCATTCAGAGAAATTGTCCACCAATGACCACTAGATAAATACATCCAATCTGTATTTAGGCATGTTTCATAATTTGTATCATTTGTTTTAGCTGTTCCACAATTTGCCATATCACTATTTGCTCTTAAATAATCACTATAGCTTATTAAACCAATATTTCCATTCCAAGTTGTACTTTGTTCAATTGCTATTTGAGCTGATAAATCATCGTTATTAGTTTCAACAGCTCCTATTCCCCATGTATGGGATACTATATTATCTTTTATAGAACTATCTAAACCATTATAATATTCTCCACTTAAATATGTATTTAATGTTGCTGGTCTTGTCCAATTGTTTGACCTAGAACTATCCCATGCTTGTTTAGATAATAAATCGTTCTTTAATATCTTATATGTTCCATCTGCTTCTTTGGATATTATTCTCCATACTTCACCATTATCAAACTCTATATAATTATCTGGATTGGCTCCTTTATATACATATCTTCCTGATTCATATGTATCCTCATATAATCCATCTCCTGACTCTACCACTTCTACTGGCTGCCCTCCTATGGTAGCTGATGGTGCAGGTGGTACATATCCTGATGGCGCTTGACTATAATCTAAGGTTACTTTTAAATCTGCTGTTAAATTAGATGGTTGTTCTGTTACATTATTATATTTTACTGTTACTGTAAGTAGTGCTGTTTGTTTTGCTTCTAATAATGATCCTTCTTCTATTCCAGATACTTCAAAGCCTATGGCTGGATTTGTACTTTCTGGAATAGTTATTTTATCTAATTTCGCATCGATATCTCCTTCATTTGATACGGTTACATCATACTGCATTGTATCTCCTGGGCTTGTTAATCTTGTTCTAAATGTTGCCGTTGTATCAGTATGTGTTGGTTCTGATGCATTTGTTGGATTTCCGCTTATTACTTTACTTTGGATATCTGTTATTTTTACACTCCAATTACTTGTTATATTACTTGTTCCACTTATTTTTAATTGACTTTGAAATGCTGCATATCCTACTCCCATTATAACTAATATCATGCATAGACCTGCAATAATATAGTTCCTTTGTCTACTATTTAATCTTCTTCTCATTTAAATTCCTCCTATTTTTACTTTACATAACCACTTTATCAAAAAAAAAAAAAAAACAAGTAACATTTTCGATAAATCACTTGTTTTAACTTTTTCTTTACAATAAGTAATTATTTTAATTCTTTTTTATTTCTCATATGTGGGAATAATAATACTTCCCTAATAGTTTCTGCACCTGTCATAAGCATTACTAATCTATCAATACCAATTCCAATACCTCCAGCAGGTGGCATACCATACTCTAAAGCTTCAACGAAATCGATATCCATTTCATTAGCTTCTTCATTACCTAATTCTCTTTCTTTTAATTGATTTTCAAATCTTTCATATTGGTCAATTGGATCATTTAATTCAGTAAAGGCATTACCAAATTCCATACCACATATAAATAGTTCAAATCTTTCTGTATATCTTGGATCATCACTCTTACATGCTAATGGACTTATTTCAATTGGATGACCATAAACAAAAGTTGGCTCAATTAATGTTTCCTCAACAAATTTTTCAAAGAAAGCATTCACAATATGACCAAATTCAAAATGTGATTCTAATTCAACATCATATTCTTTAGCTAACTCCTTAGCCTCATCTAATGTCATTTTTTTCCAGAAATCAACTCCACAAGCCTCTTTAATTGCATCAACCATATGAATACGTTTATATTTAGGTTTTAAAGAAATTTTATGACCAGCATATTCAATATCATATGTACCATTTACTTCCTTGCACACTGTACTAAATATTCCTTCTGCTAAATCCATCATTCCATACATATCAGAATATGCTTTATAAATCTCAATAGTCGTAAATTCAGGATTATGTTTTCTATCAACACCTTCATTACGGAATATTCTACCTATTTCATAAACTGCATCCATACCCCCAACAATTAATCTTTTTAAAGGTAGTTCAGTAGCAATCCTCAAATAAAAATCCATATCTAAAGCATTATGATGAGTAATAAATGGTTTAGCAGCTGCTCCACTTAAAATTGGACTTAAAATAGGTGTTTCAACTTCAGTATAACCTAAATTATCCAAATATCTTTGTATTGTTCTAATAATTTTTGGACGAGCAAAAGCTAGTCTTCTAGAATCTTCATTCATAATTAAATCGACATATCTTCTTCTATATCGCTCTTCTACATCAGTTAAACCATGATATTTTTCAGGAAGTGGTCTTAAAGCTTTAACTAAGTGAATATATTTAGTTGCATGAACACTTAATTCTCCTGTATTAGTTCTAAATACATATCCTTCAATACCAACAATATCCCCAATATCAGAAGCTTTAAATAAATCATAAGCTTCTTCTCCTACTTCATTAATTGCAATATATATTTGAATTTGTCCGTATCTATCTTGAATATGAAAGAATCCCGCTTTTCCCTTTCTTCTTTTAGTCATAATTCTACCAGCAATTACAACATTATCTTTTAATTCTTCTAATTCTTCCTTACTTTGATTTGCATGTTCTTCTTTAATTATTTTAGAATTAGAAGTAACATCAAATCTAGAGCCAAATGGTTTAACACCTCTAGCCACTAAATCCTTTACTTTATCTCTTCTAACTTGTTCTTGTTCTGTAAATTCTCTCATTAATATACCTCCAAACTACAAACAATTATATCATAATTTTCTTACTTTTTGATAACCTTCTTCCAATTTTAATATAAAATCATCAGGTAATTTAGAAAGTGCTTGCTGTTTTAAATCTTCAGGCACACCATAATATGCCTCTGCAATAGAACCAGTAATAGCTCCTATCGTATCTGTATCACCACCAAGTGAGACAGCCTTACGCACCGCATCTTCAAAAGAATTACTTTCAAAGAAAGCCGCTAAACAATTTTCAAAAACCAAACATGAACCATCAAAAGTATTATATAATCTTATTTTATCAAGTGGTCTATGAATCGGATAAAATTTAGTCTTAACTTCATCTTTTTTATATCCTTTTCTACCTAAATAAATAAGATTATTCAAAGCTTCCGCAGTAACAACTGCTAAAGCTGAATCATGAGAAGGTATAGTAGCTTTTTTAGTTTCTGAATAAATTGTTTCTACATCATCAAACAAATATCCAACTGGAGAAACTCGCATTAAAGCTCCATTTCCCATACTATTTCCATCTATTTTTCCTTTACACCATCTAATAAAATCAGGTGAAAACATATATTTAAAATGGTTAGCACTAGTATCAGGCTCATTATTATAATATTTTAATCCATATCTTTTTAAATAACCTTCATAATCTTTACCATTTAATATTGCATCTAAAACAGCAATAGTTAAAATAGTATCATCACTATAAAAACTATCTTTTTCAATCAAATTGTCTTTACTTAAAATCTCTAATCTTCTATCTAAATTTTTCTTTTCACTTTTAAATTCATCATATTCGTATAAAGAACCTGCCAAATCGCCAATAATAGCGCCTAACATATTCTACCTTCTTTCTTTTATTTGTTTTAAAAGCTCCTTTTCAAATTCTTTTAAAGATAAAGTTTCTGTCTCTTTATGGCCAAATAAACGATAACTTACAGTATCATTATCTTTTTCTTTATCACCAATAATAACTGTATATGGAATTTTATGAGATTGGCTCTCACGCATCTTATAACTTAGTTTTTCATCTCTATCATCCAACTTAACTCTAATATTTTTATCAGCTAATTTTTTCATTACCTTTTCAGCATATTTTAAATGATATTCATTATTAACTGGAATAATATTAACTTGAATTGGTGAAAGCCAAAGTGGAAATGCCCCTTTAGTTTCCTCAATTAAAAATGCCATAAATCTATCAAAAGTACCTAAAATAGCTCTATGAATAACTACTGGCCTTGCTTTTTGACCATTTTCATCAATATAAGTTAAATCAAATCTCTCAGGAAGTAAAAAATCAAGTTGACAAGTTGAAAGCGTTACATCATGTCCAATAGCCGATTTAATCTGAACATCTAATTTAGGGCCATAAAATGCAGCTTCACCCTCTGCCTCATAAAAATCTATTCCAAGCTCAGTTAACACCTTTCTTAGTTCACTTTCAGCCTTTTCCCACATTTCGTCATCATCAAAATATTTTTCAGTATTATTTTTATCTCTAAGTGATAATCTAAATGCATAATTAGTAATATTAAAGTCTTTATAAACCTCCAAAATCAAATTAACAACATTTGAAACTTCTTCTTTAATTTGATCTGGTCTAACAAATAAATGTGCATCATTTTGACACATTTGACGAACTCTTTCTAATCCACATACTGCACCACTAGCTTCATACCTAAAATCAGGAGCAAGCTCACCAATTCTTATTGGTAAATCACGATAAGAGTGCAATTTATGTTTATAAATAAGCATATGATGTGGACAGTTCATCGGTCTTAAAACCAATTCTTCATTATCCATCTTCATTGTAGGAAACATATCTTCTTTATAATGATCCCAATGTCCACTTACTTTATATAATTCAGTAGATGCTAAATAAGGAGTGTAAACATGATTATATCCTAATTTAACTTCTTTATCTTTAATATATTTTTCAAGTTCATATCTAACTGTAGCACCATTAGGAAGCCACATTTGAAGTCCTGGACCTACAAGTTCATGCCCCATAAAAAGATCTAACTCTTTACCAATTTTACGGTGATCCCTTTCTTTAGCCTCTTCTAATAAAGCTAAATGTTTATCCAAATCTTCTTTAGTATCAAAACAAACACCATAAATTCTTTGTAATACTTTATTTTTAGAATCACCTTTATAATAAGCTCCAGATACCTTAAGTAATTTAAAATTCTTACACTCTTTTACACTATCAACATGTGGTCCTCTACATAAATCAGTAAAATCACCTTGTGTATAACAGCTAATTACCTCATCTTTAGGAAGCTCATTAATAATATCAATTTTATAAGGATCATCTTTAAACCTTTCTAATGCTTCTTCTCTAGAAATTTCTTCACGATAAATTCTTTTACCATCTTTAGAAAGTTTCTTCATTTCTTTAGATATTTTGTCTAAATCATCATCTGTTAAAGTATAATCACCTAAATCAATATCATAATAAAAACCCTCTGAAATAACAGGCCCTACCCAAAATTTTGCATTTGGATATAAATGTTTAACTGCTTGTGCAAGTAAATGTGCACAACTATGATTTAAAACACTTAATCTTTCATCTTCTTTAATATCAATCATCTTTACTCACCCTTCCTTAATCTTATGATTCTTCGCAAACTTTTTTGTCTTCCTTTTTTATCAAATTTTATTTCTTGAATAACTTCACTCACATCAGATAAATCAAGTTCAGTCTCAAATTCCCTATTCCAAGATAAAATCCTATTTGGATTAACATAAGGAGCTGGATTTCCAAAAGCATCATTAACCAAAATAATAATACCAGTAAGTGTTTGATCAATACTTACCAAATCAAAATTAGTCCTTACTAAATCTATTCCATATGAAGGTGCAATTAATTTTAAATCTTTATGAGATAAATTACATAATTCAGATATCAATCGTTCATTATCAACACCATAATAATCTCTTAAAAAATGTCCCATATCAATCTTATGACACTTACGAATTTGCTTTTTATCCATTAAAAAACTCCTCACAAAAATATATTTGAAAGGAGCGTATAAACGCGGTACCATCCTACCTTATAACTTAATTTATTGGATAACGGCAATTAACCGGAATAATCTTTCGAAAACCTGCTTCAAGGTAGTAATTATTAAAATCATTTATCTAGCTTCCACCAACCTAGACTCTCTTTAAAATTACTTTTAATAATCATGTCCTCTTCATCACATTTATTTATATTTTATCACAGTTTTTTGCTTTGTCAAGATATTAATTTATCAATTTCACTACTTATTAATCTCATCAGCTACGCACATATGAATAACTACACTAGCTACTATATCAACTCTACTTCCTTAAATTCTTACTTATTAATTCCTGATACTCTGTAAGCTGTCTAATTCTTGAAATAATTCGACCAGCTTTAATAATTTCATCACCTTTAGAAGTAATAGCCAAATGATTTTCCAAAGTCTCTAAATTCAAATTAGATGTAAAAAATGTTGGTAATTTTTCATCCATTCTATATTGAAGTAAAGGACACAAAATTTCATCACGCGACCAAGGTGTCACACTTTCAGCACCTAAATCATCAATTAAAAGAAGTGGCACTTTTTTTACATAATTATATTTATCCTTAAACTCACTTTTAACCTCAGAATTAAATGATGCCTTTAAACTATTTAAAAACTCTGGCCAAAACACTATTGCACTTTTAATCCCATCTTTTCCAAGTTCGTTAAAAGTAGCCGCAATTAAATATGTTTTTCCACTGCCAAAATTACCACACAAATATAATCCTTTTTGATGAACATCAGTTTTATATTTTTTTATAAAATCAGTAAGCCACAAAATTGTTTGATATCTATTTTTATCAGTTTTATAAACCATTTTAAAAGAAGCTTCTTTAATTTCTTTTGGTACATTGAAAAGTTTTGTATTATTATGTATTTTTTCTTCTTTATCATATTTTTTCTTATATTTACAAGGCTTATAACTAAACTCTAAACTATCACCATTTACCTTAGGAAGTTTTGCATAACCAGTTATTTTATTTTGACAAGCAATAAGCCCAGGACAATTTTTACAATTATGATATTCTATAGAACTCTCTTCTAAAATAGATGTATATTTTCTTAATATTTCTCTTTTAACCTTTAATTTACAAACAAATTCCTTAAATTTATCATTTTGTAAAGCTTCATCATAAGCCTCATCCAAAAGATTATCTAAATTGTTTTTTTTCATCTTATCAGATACTTTTTGCATAATTTCACTTCCTATAAATCTTTTAAACTAGCTTCTAAAGCAGCTATATCATCTTGACTAGCAGTAATTTCTTCAATATTTCTGTTAAACCAATCAGGTTTCTTTTCTTTCTTGACTGTTATAACTCTTTCTTGATTTTTAGCCCTATTTTCTTTTTTACATATCTTCATTGCTTCTTCAACTGTTTTAATATTACTCCTCTTCCATTGACTTGCAATCGTTAAAACAAAATTACGAGTTAACTTATTATCATTAATTCTAAGTACATAATCAATTAAAACATTAACCACACCAGGTGTTAAATCATAATCTACCATTAAATTTTCAATTAAAGCCAAATCACTTTTACTAGGCCTAACTCCTTTGTTTTTACCTGACAAAAAATCATAAGGAGATGTTGTTTCAAATGTATAAATAAGCTTAGCTTTTTTAGACATATCACCAACTTTTTTACGTAAATATTCCGGATCTTTTTTATAAACCAAAGAAGGTGTAGTATTTTTATGCTCAAAAGTATAATAATTATGACAATTATTACGTAATAAATCCTTGTCAATAATCCTTTTCTCATTAACCGAATTACGAACAAGTTCCGAAAGCTCTGTTTCATCCAAATTATAAATATAAGCAAGTTTATATATCAATGACTTAGTTTCCTTAGAAATTGATCTATGATTTAAAATCTCACTAGGAATTAACCCAAGTAAACTATTTAAATCAATCTTCTCATCAACGACTAAATCTAATTGCTTAACTTTTCTAATATCCCTAGTATCTGAAATATTCAAAGCATCAGATACCTCAAAAGTATCAACAAACGAAGAACTAATATCCTCATATCCATCTAAAAGAGTAACAGGAACTTTAAAAAAATTCAAAATTTTTTCATATTCTACCTTGCCTATATTACTAGCTAAAGTTGTTGCAAGTATAGGATTAGAAATAAATTCTTCAGGATCTAAAGGAGAATATAATTCATATATATAATTATTAATACTACCTTTTTTTAAATAAGTTTTAAGTAAACCAATAGCTTCTAACTTTTCTCTAGCTTCTAAAATATCTTCTAATTTAATTCTCATAATAGCCATCAAATTATGATGAGTGTATTCCATGGAGGTAATCTGACTAGTATCTAAATTACTCCATAAAGTAAAATACAAACTAACCGCCACCGAACCAATTATAGGTTGATATAATTTAGTTAAAACAAGGCGAGATTCATTATTTAAAATAGTCGCATTTTTTACAATATATGTATCTGCCGGTAATAAATTGATTGCTTCCATTATCTCACCTTCCCCTAATAATTAGTTTATCACATTTTAACACTTTTCCAAATATTTTTAGTCAAAAAACAAAATAAAACTTAGCCGAAGCTAAGCTTTATTGTTATTTATTAGATTTTAATTTTTTATCACGATAGATGATTATAGCAACACCACCGGCAATTACTAATAAACCTACACCTAAAATTATAAATGAAATATTAGCAGCTGTATTTGGTACATTGATTGATGTTCCACAATCCCATGCGCCATATAAAGTTAAATTATTATTTAGTGCTGTACCATCTACCCATTTACCAGTTAAATCTTCACTAGTATACCAACCATTAAATTTACAATTTTCCTGTCTTGTAGTTAATTCGTTTTCTTGATCATATTTAGTACCTTTGTCATAACAACTAGTACCAGGAGTAGGATCAGTTAAATCAGGATCAGGTCTAACATCACCAACAATAACATAATCAACACAAACTTTTGGTTTATCTACTTTAGCAGTTAAATTAATTGTTTTTGATAAATCAGTATTATCTGTATATAAAACAGTTAAACGTTGCATAGAACTATCAGAAGGTTGATAAACATATGCTTTAGAAGTAGCACCAGTAGCAGATACTGTTACTTTAATAGTTGTTGTTTGACCTAAAGCATTAGATGGAATTCTAACTTGAAATTTTTCACCACTTTTAAATGTAGTTTGTGATTGACCACTAGCATTAGTAATAGTAGTTCCACTAGGAGCTCCAGACACTGAAACTTTATAGCTAGAAGTTCCTGTTAAAGTTGGAGTAATTTCTTCTGAAATAAAGTAATTACCATCACTAGATAAACTCATATCAGAATTATTCACTTTAACATCTAAAGTTGGAGCAGAACTTGCTTTTGCATTTTTAGCATCACTAACTAATTTTTGAATATAACTTCTAAGTCCATAAGGATCGGCTGCATTAGTAGTAAAATCTTCACTCAATTTACCAGTTTGACCAGTATCAGATAAATACCACCAAACTGCTGCTTGAGTAATAAATCTATCTTGGTCATCATTTCCCACAATTGATTTATAAGGATATCCATTCGAAAGAATATATGTTAAACCAGCATCTCCCTCACCAACTAGTGAAAGATCAGTCTTTCTTTCGGGCCAGGTTTTACCTAAATCCATACAGTAAGCAACTTTACCATCAGAAGTTCTAAATTTAGCCCACTTATAATTTTCACCAATATAAGATACCATTACTCCTTCTCTATCAACTGAAATGTTTTTAGGAGCGGCATAAATAGTAGCCATAGAAGTAATAGAAACTACTGCTACAATTAATAATGTTAAAATTGTACCAAAAATTTTTTTCATTTTTTTCATATTAATTCCTCCTTACTTTAACAAAAACTAACGAGTTTTTCCTTTTGTAGTTTGTTTCTCACTTTTTTGTTCTTTAGATAACACATAAGCTTGAGCAAATAACTCTAAATCGTCATCATAATCATGTGGATTAATTGTTTTTCCTTCATCATACATTTTTTGTAAATCTGCATAAGTGGTTTTTTGTTTTCCGCCATCAATTAAAGTTAATTCTCTTTCACCATTATCTTCGTTTTTGTCTTTACGTTTTTTATTAACAGCTGCAGCTCCAGCTAACACAGCTCCAGCAGCACCTATACCAGCAGTAAGCATTGTAGTATCACCAGTTGGTGGAAGATCAGTTTTAGGTGTTGGCTCTGGTTCTGGCTTTGGTGTTGGATCCGGAGTTGGATCTGGTGTTGGATCCGGAGTTGGATCTGGTGTTGGATCAGGATCTGGCTTAGGTTTAGGCTCAGGTTCATGTTCAGGTTCTGGATTTTCAGGCTCTTCTGGTTTTTCAGTAGGAATTTCATCACCAGGCTCATTACCATCAGCTTTCTCTCCTGTTTCAGCATCAGGATTCTTTGAAGTCTCATGGTTTTGTTCTAATTGTTCATTGACATATTCCAATGCATTATCCAAAATATCTCTATCAGACGAATGGAATGTAATTTTTCCGTTTATATCTGCCCCTACATATAAATCATCAGAAACCTTTAAAATACGTTCCGTTACACCAGACGCAATCATTTCTGCACTAGGTGCATCAGGTAAAACAAATAATCTATAATCAATATCTGCTGGAACAACACCATTCATTTGTAATTTAGCAAGTAAATCTTGGAATTGGGCATTGCTTAATCCAACACCACCGAATCCAAAGTAATAATTGCCATTACCATCATCTGTCACAACAAATTCATTATCATCAATATCAAAACCTTTCTCTTCAAAATCTTCTGGAATAGAAACATCTTGTGATGTTTGTTCAGTATTTTCATTTTGATCTGCTGTTTGCTCTTCACCATCATTAATCTTTGAAGTTTCAAAAGTAGTAATAACATTACCACTTGCATCTCTAATAGTAATTATTCCACTTTCATCTCTTACAGCAGTACAACCAGATTCATCTAACAATATAGTTTGACCAATTTTATCTTCAGTAACCAAATTAACATAATCATAATTTAAAATTTTAGTTCCATCTGCTAAATCAACACCATACTCTGCACTTAATTTATCAAAAAGTGAAACTGTTTGCTCTTTTGGAAGGTTACCAACAACATACAATTCATCGCCCTTTTTAATAATCTGGTATTCATCGGTTGTTTCTACAACTTGATATTCTGTATCATTTTCTACTTGAGCATCATCAGGAGTTGTTTGACTTTCACTAAAAGCTCCATTGTCAGCTACTATTTGCTCATCTTCTGATTGAAGA
>CALVRI010000016.1 GCA_944358525.1 uncultured Bacilli bacterium
AGAGCTGCCATCTCATTTCTAACCGTTGCACTCGAACACTTCATCTTCTTACATAAAGCCTTCGAACTAACCGGTGTTGCTGTCTTAATATAATTTTCAACAATCAATTTTAATAATTCTTCTTGCCTTTCCGATAGCATTTAATCACCTCTTTTAGCACTCTTTTTTGCTGATTGCTACTTCATTATAACATTGTATGCTAGCACTGTCAATATATGACTGCTAAAAAACTACAATTTTTTTCAAAAACCATTAAAACCTCTTAAAATACTCGCTATAAAAGCGACTGCTTACGCAGTCGCTACTTACTTATATTTGCTTTATATTTTTCCTTATACCTTCATTTCTTTCACATATTTTATTTCTATATATTTCCTTTTAAGACCATCGAATATTTATATTCCACCCATTATTTTGTTCTTTATCATAAAACTAAAAGACCTGAATAGAATTGTCAGCATTCGGAGAAACACATCCTATTTACCATGTTAATCCCAAAGTTCGGTTCAAAATTTTGTAGGTTTACCTCCAAAATTTTGAACATTTTTCGAGGTATCGCTTTCGCTCACCCCGTTTCCAAACCCTTCGGGCTTGCCTTTATTCTTTTCTTATTTTATCATGAAACAATTTTAAACGGATCTAATGAAGTCCCACTTCCACTTAATGTGATATCAGATTTTAGATATACGGCGGGACGCGGCGCAGTGTTGTTATAGTTAAAAAGGCTAAAAATGGCATTGCTAATGATATAGCCATCATCAAAGACAGCCCAAACTAAGTTAGAAGCATCAGGATCCGGAGAAATTGTCCACCAATAACTTCCTGATATATACATCCAGTCTGTGCTTCGGCATGTATCACCATTTTCATAATTCGTTTCAGCAGTTCCACAATTTGCCATATCACTATTTGCTCTTATATAATCACTAACTGCTATTAATCCTATATTTCCATTCCATGTTGTCCCTTGTTCACTTGCTATTTGAGCTGATAAATCATCATTACCTAAAATAACTAAACCTATTCCCCATGTATGTGATACTATATTATCTTTTATAGAACTATCTAAACCGTTATAATATTCTCCATTTAAATATGTATTTAATGTTGCTGGTCTTGCCCAATTATTTGAATCAGAACTGTCCCATACTTGTTTTGGAAGCAATTCATTTTTTAATATTTTATATGTTCCATCTGCTTCTTTTGATATAATTCTCCAAATCTCTCCATTATCAAACTCTATATAATTATTTGGATTGGCTCCTTTATATACATATCTTCCTGATTCATATGTATCCTCGTATAATCCATCACCACTTTCAACTATTTCTACTGGTTGTCCTCCTATACTTGGTCCTGTAACTGGTGGCACATATCCTTCTGGTGCTTGACTATAATCTAAGGTTACTTCTAAATCGGCTGTTAAATCAGATGGTTGTTCTGTTACATTATTATATTTTACTATTACTGTAAGTATTGCGGTTTCTTTAGATCTTAATAATGATCCTTCTTCTATTCCTGACACTTCAAAGCCTATAGCTGGATTTGTACTTTCTGGAATAGTTATTTTATCTAATTTCGCATCAATATCTCCTTCATTTGATACAGTTACATCATACTGCATTGTATCTCCTGGACTTGTTAATGTTGTTCTAAATGTTGCCGTTGTATCAGTATGTGTTGGTTCTGATGCATTTGTTGGATTTCCGCTTATTACTTTACTTTGGATATCTGTTATTTTTACACTCCAATTACTTGTTATATTACTTGTTCCACTTATTTTTAATTGACTTTGAAATGCTGCATATCCTACTCCCATTATGACTAATATCATGCATAAGCCAGCAATAATATAGTTCCTTTGAGTCCTATTAAACCTTCTTTTCATTTTTACCATTCTCCTTACTACTTCTTATTATGAATAATTTATTCTTTTCTATTCTACATTTTAATTATAGAATATTTTTAATCATAAAGCAACAATTATTCGTTATCCTATTTTTACTTTACATAACCACTTTATCAAAAAAAACAAGTAATATTTTCGATAAATCATTTTTTTGATATTTACTTGTCATTTTTTATTTACCATATGAAAACAAACATATTTTAATACTTAGATAAATTATTTAAAAACTCTTCTTCATCCCAAATAGTAATACCTAAATCTTTAGCTTTAGTAAGTTTACTACCAGCTTCTGCTCCAGCAATAACTACACTAGTTTTCTTACTAACACTAGAACTTACAGTACCACCTAACTCTTCTATTCTAATTTTAGCTTCATCGCGAGTAAATCTTTCTAAAGAACCAGTTAATACAAAAGTCTTACCAGTAAACATAGTCTCTTCTGTACTAACCTCTTTAAGATAACTCATATTAACTCCATCTTCCTTAAGCTTATTAATTAAATTAATATTATTTTCATCTTTAAAAAAATCATAAACACTTTTAGCAATCGTATTTCCAACATCTTTAATACTAGCTAAATCTTCAAAACTAGCCTTCATCAAATTATCTATATTTTTAAACTCTCTAGCTAAAATATCCGCTGTTTTAGTACCCACATGACGAATAGAAAGTCCAAATAACAACCTTTCTAAAGAATTATTTTTACTTTTTTCTATTTCATCTAATAACTTCTCAATACTTTTTTCACCAAAGCCTTCAAGCTCTTTTAGCTCTTCTTTATGTTCATATAAATGATAAAAATCATCATCATCTTTCAAATAGCCTAAATTATAAAAATCTTCGATTATTCTATCCCCAAAACCAATAATATTCATCGCATGACGAGACGTAAAATGGAATAATTTTTCTTGTTTTCTAGCCGGGCAATGTTCATTCAAACAGTAATAAGCAGCCTCATCTTCTTTTCTAGTTAACTCTTCTCCACATATAGGACACTTTTCCACCATATTAAATTTTTTCTCAGAGCCATCTCTTCGCTCTACTATCGGTTTGACAACCTCAGGAATAACATCTCCAGCTTTTTTAATTGAAACAATATCACCAATACGTATATCTTTACTTAAAATATAATCCTCATTATGAAGTGTAGCTTTAGAAATCAAAGATCCCATAACACGCACTGGTTCCAAAATCGCACTAGGTGTTACTTGACCAGTTCTACCAACCGTACAAATAATATCTTTAACTCTTGTTAAAACTTCTTCAGCTGGAAACTTATAAGCAATTGCCCATTTAGGACTCCTAGCCGTATATCCCAATCTTTTTTGATCATTCAAATCATCAACCTTAATTACAATACCATCTATCTCATAAGGTAAATTAGGTCTTTCCTTAGTATAATAATCAACATATTCCATTAACTCTGTTATATTATTTATTTTCCTATTATTAGGATTAACTACAAATCCAAGCTCCTTCATAAAATTAAGCGCATCATGATGTGTATAAATGTTATAATCCTCTGGATCTGGTAAATGATAAATAAAACATGATAAATTTCTACTAGCTGCCACCTTAGAATCTAACTGTCTAACACTTCCAGCTGCCGCATTACGAGGATTCGCAAAATTAGCCCCATTCTCATTCAATTTATTAAATGAAGCCTTACTCATATAAATCTCTCCACGAACTTCTATATCAATTGGTTTATTAATTCTAAGTGGAATATCTTTTATAGTCTTCGCATTGTGTGTAATATCTTCACCAGTAACTCCATCTCCACGGGTAGCAGCTCGAACTAACTCTCCATTTTTATATAAAAGAGATACAGATAAACCATCCATTTTAAGTTCTGCGACATACTTAGGATTTGGAACAACCTTTTTAACTCTCTCATCAAATAAAATAATTTCTTCCTCATTAAAAATATCCCCAAGTGATAACATTGGAATTTCATGAGTAACCTTTTTAAACTCTGAAATAACCTCACTACCAACCCTTTGTGTTGGTGAATCCACTTTCCTAAATTCAGGATGAGCTTCTTCTAATCTAATAAGCTCTTCCATATATCTATCATACTCTTGGTCGGTAATCGTTGGATTATCATTCACATAATAATCATGATTGGCTTTATTAATAATCTCAGTCAGTTCTTTAATTCTTTCTTCTATCATAATCTCACCTATAATTATTATAAACAATAAAAAAATAAACTTCAATCGTTAATATAAATTTTTAAAAATTAGTAAAAAACGTACAAAATGTACGAAAAAACCAACAAAAAATGTACAAAATGTACGAAAAACATGCTATAATGATATTGAGGTGACAAAAATGTATAGAAAAATTGAAAAAGAATTGTTAAAATGGAAACAAAATTCCAAAATGCCATTAATGTTAATTGGAGCTAGACAAACAGGTAAAACTTATATCTTAGAAAAATTTGCCAAAGAAAATTTTAAAAATTATGTTTATATTAACTTAGAAAAAGAGCAAAATATCTCTGAAATCTTTGATGAAACAATAGATCCAAATGAACTAATTCAAAAAATAGAAATTTTAAAAAATATAAACTTCGATGTAGAAAACACATTACTATTCTTAGATGAAATACAAGTAAATGAAAATGCGATTACTTCATTAAAATACTTCTGTGAAAACGAAAAAAATTATAAAGTTGTATGTGCAGGCTCTTTATTAGGGGTTAAAATAAACAGATTCCATTCATCATTTCCTGTCGGTAAAGTAACTATTCAATACCTATATCCAATGAATTTCGAAGAATTTTTAATTGCTAATAACGAAGAAAAACTAATTGAAGAAATAAAAACACACTATAAAAATAACACACCTATGATTACGCCTATACATAACCATGCCCTAGATTTATATAAAAATTATTTAATCATAGGAGGTATGCCAGCTATAATAAATGATTATCTAAACAATGAAAAAAATATTACTAAAGTAAATTTTGAATTAAGTGAACAAATTATCACATCTTATCTAGCTGATATGAATAAATATACTGAAAACACAGAAAGCATAAAAAACAGTAAAATATATAATGCAATTCCAAAAGAACTAGCACGAGAAAATAATACCTTTAAATATAGCATAGTTGATAAAGATGCTAGAAAAATAAGGTATGAAAGTAGTCTAGATTGGCTTCTTGCCAGCAACATGATTTTAAAATGTAATCTAACAGAAAAACCAGAGTCACCATTAAAAGCCTATATAAATGAAGATAAATTTAAAATATATTTAAGTGACTGTGGACTATTAAGAACCCTTTCAAATATTGACTATGAAGAAATAATTTTAAACAAAAACGAAATGTATAAAGGTGTATTAACCGAGAACTATATTGCCATCACATTCAAAGAAAAATTCAAAGAAATATATTATTATACATTTGGAAAGTATGAAATTGATTTTTTAATTAAATTAAATGGTGATATTATTCCTGTGGAAGTTAAATCTGGAAGAAGAAACAGAAGTAAAAGCCTAAACGAATACATTAAAAAATATAACCCAAAATATAGTATCAGAATATCTTCTAAAAACTTTGGAATGGAAAACAATATCAAATCAATACCTTTATATGCAGTATTTTGTATCAATGAAGACTAATCATAAGTCTTCTTTTCTGTTGACAAATAATTTTTTTAGTATAATAATTACACAAAAGGAGATATAACATGTTAGATAAAAATGAATTAATAGAATTTAAAAAAAATTTTAGCGCTCTATGTTTTTAAAACATATAAATTAGCTTATTTCGATAGTAAAATAAAGAAGATTTCAGTTGGTTGAAATCTTCTTTATTTTACACAAAGTTTTATCTTTTTAAAACAACTTTTCAGGATATACTCCAGCTTTAATATATTCATTAATAGCTTCTACTAGCTCATCTTTATCTTCTTTATATGTAACACCATGCCACTTAGATTTAGTTCCCTTAACTTTAAATGAAATATTACCTTTTTTTATTTCACTATTAATGATATCAGGTACTAAATACTCACTATCAGGTTTATCAATATTATCATCCAAAAACTTAGAAAAATTAAAGGCAATAATATCTTTTATTTTAGGAGTAAAAACAAATAAATTAACAGTAACTAAAGTATCTAAAGAAGTTTCAAACTCATTACTTCCATCTAATGGTTTAGCTAAAACATAACCGTCATGAACTTCTATTTTACTCTCCCTAATTCCTTCTAACTTACCATTTTTAATGGTTGCAATACCTCTTTTAACACTTCCGTTTTTAGATAAAGTATTACCAACTTCATAACATAGTGCTAAACCTTCATTTTCTAAAGTATTATTTTTTACATAATCAAATAAAACCCTATATGCATCAGCACCATAAAAATCATCAGCATTTATAACTGCAAAAGAACCATTAATCAAATTACGAGCACTATAAATTGCTGCCCCAGTTCCCCAAGGTTTTACCCTTGTATCTGGACAAACATAACCAATAGGTAAATCTGTAAGTTCTTGAAATGCATATTCTACTTTAATTTTATCTTCTATTCTTTTTCCAATAGTTTCTCTGAAATCATTATAAAAATCTTTACGAATTATAAAAACAACTTTATTAAAACCAGCACGAATAGCATCGTAAACTGAATAATCAATTATAAATTCTCCATTAGGTCCAACTGGCTCAATCTGTTTTAAAGAGCCAAATCTACTACCTAATCCTGCTGCCATAACCACTAAAGTATATTCCAAAATAAAACCTCCTATTGATTATTTTTATTAAGTGCATTATAAGTAAGTGCAAAAACTGCAATACCAATAAGTACAAATGCAAGCCACATAAATGGATTGTTATGGTTATCCTCAATCCAACCTTTAAATGGCTCAATAAATTCATTAATTGAATCAATAATTGATAAAATCATCATAAAATCACCTATACCTTTCTAATACTTTTATGACCTTTCATTATCTTCTTTATTCCATAAGGATGACTAAATGCAATCTGCAAAACTGAACCTATAGCTACAACCACACCTTCACCATAAATATCATGAACAACATGGTCACCAACACTATATTCAGCTGTCTCATCTATCATTTCTTCCTTATTAAAATGCATCTTATCTTCTTTCAAATCTTTATCTAAATATTCATCACTAATTTCTGAAATAAATCTACTTGGTGGATTACAATTGGTATTACCATAAAGCATTCTTCGCTCCGCATTAACTAAAGTTAATGTCTTTTTAGCTCTTGTAACAGCTACATAACAAAGTCTTCTTTCTTCTTCTATCTCATCTGGACTATCTAAGCAATTTGAATGTGGAAATAAACCTTCTTCCAAACCAATAATAAATACATGATCAAACTCAAGACCTTTAGCAGAATGAATTGTCATTAAAGTTACAACATCATTATTATTTTTATGTTCCTCCATATCAGAAACCAAACTTATCTCAAGTAAAAACTCTTCCAAAGAAATAACACCATTATTCTCCTCAAAGTTTTTAGTAATAGATTTAAACTCTTCCAAATTCTCAAGCCTAATTTCAGCATCTATAGTTTTAGAACTTTCAAGTTCCCTCCTAATTCCAGATTCAGTCAAAATAAGTTCAACGAGTTCAGTAAGTGAAATATTCTCACTTTCTTTTTTTAACTTCTCAATTAATTTTTTAAACTCTAATTCCTTACCACTATCTATAGCCTCATATAAAGACACACCTTTATCCACAGCTTTAGTGGCCAAATTTTCTATAGTTTTAGGTCCAATCTGCCTTTTAGGAACATTTATTACCCTCATTAAACTAACATCATCATTAGAATTATAAATAAGTTTCAAATAGCTAATTAAATCCTTAATCTCTTTCCTATTATAGAAATAAAAGCTTCCAACTACCTTATAAGGAATATTTTCTCTAAGCAAAGCTTCTTCCATATTTCGTGACTGGGCATTAGTCCTATATAAAACCGCAATATTAGACTTATCTTCACCACTAATAATTAACTTCTTAATTTCCTCCATCACATAATTAGCTTCATCTTTTTCATCATATGCCCTATGATAACGTATTTTAGGCCCATCATCATTCTTTGTCCACAAATTCTTTTCTTTTCTCTGCTTATTGTGTTTAATTATATCATTAGCTACATGTAAAATATTACCCGTAGATCTATAATTTTCTTCAAGTGGAATAACCTTCGCATCAGGATAATCTTTTTCAAAATTTAAAATATTTCTAAAGTTAGCCCCTCTAAATCCATATATCGATTGATCCAAATCACCAACCACACAAATATTTTTATACTTCTTACTTAACATCTTAATTAAAATATATTGGGCTTCATTCGTATCTTGATACTCATCAACTAATATATATTTAAACCTATCTTGATATTTCTCCAAAAGATCTGGATACTTTTTAAATAATTTAATTGGAAGTAATAATAAATCATCAAAATCCATCGAATTATTCTTAAGGACCTTTTGCTCATATTTTCTAAAAACTTCTAAAACAATCTCCTCATATTCAGAGTTCGCAAACCTACTATAATAATCCGAATCCATAAGCTCATTCTTCGCACTACTTATTTTATTTCTAATAGCTCTTGGATTATAAACCTTCGAATCCAAATTCATATCTTTTAAAATCTTTTTAATAATCGTTAAACTATCATCACTATCTAAAATAGTAAAATTCTTATCAAAACCAAGTTTATCATAATTTTCCCTAATTAAAAGCAATCCCAAAGAATGAAATGTCGATATCTGCATCTTATAAGCATCATTTCCAAGCATTTTAAATGCCCTTTCCTTCATTTCTTTAGCAGCTTTATTTGTAAAAGTAATTGCTAGTATATTATAAGGATTAACACCTTTTTCATTAACTAAATAAGCAAGTTTAGTAGTAAGTACTCTTGTCTTACCACTTCCAGCACCGGCTAAAACAAGTATTGGACCATCTGGCCACTCTACGGCTTCTTTTTGTTTATCATTTAATGTACTTAAGTCCATTTACTATCACCACCATATATCACCATTATACCAAATTTTTTAAAAAATTTTTAAAAAAAAGAAGGAAATCACCTACTTGACATCGTATATTAATCTATGAAAGGAGGTGATCTACATCTAGAAATGGTAACCCATGTACTAGAAAGTATGAATGAAGTTGTAACTAATAATTATGACTCAGAACATAAAGCCATTGATATTGTTGCTGGTGATGGAAGTGAACCAAACATAATAGCTTTGCAAAATGGTACTGTCATAACTGCTGTAAATAATATTAAAGGAACTAATCATAAAAGTAAAGGTCTCGATACTTATGGTAATTTTGTAAAAATAAAACAAGATGATGGTAAAACCGCTTTGTATGCTCATATGAAATATGGATCAGTGAAGGTAAATAAAGGCGAATATATTGAAAAAGGTACCGTTATTGGTACCATCGGGGAAACAGGAAATGCTTATGGAAAACATCTGCATTTAGAAATTCAAAATGAAAATAAAATAAAAGAAAATCCACTCAACACTTTAAATAGTAAAACAAACACTTCTAATAAATTAGATAAAAACAAAATAACTGAAGAAAAATCAAGTACCTCAAATTCTTCAGTACAAAATCATACAAATCCTACCACTACAAACAATTCTACTACACAAAATAGTCAAATATCAAATGACTATACTTCATATCAATCTGAATATCTAAAAGCCTCTAATTACCATCACGGTTCAATTGTCGATGCTTTAAAAACAATTAATGTAGATAGTTCATATAACTATCGTAAAAAACTAGCACATAAAAATGGTATTAATAATTATCGTGGTTCATACTCTCAAAATGTAAAAATGTTATCTCTCTTAAAAGAAGGAAAACTCAAAAAAGTCTAACGTTTAGACTTTTTTTCTTGTACAAGCAACTCTTTACCCACATCATTAAAAAAATCATCTAAAATTTCTTCAAAAGACATTCCTCTTTTACAGTCAAATTCATGGCTAAAAACAAGTCCATCATCAAAATCCATATTATAAATAACTGTAATATTAACATTAGAAAGTCCTTTAGCAAAATCATATAAAGCTTCTTTCTGTTTTAAACTAACTTCATCTGGAAAAAATACAATTCCTTTTTTACCGTGTTTCACATCAGAAACATTCACATACACAATATTATTTAACCATGTTAAAAAGAAAATTGGCACATCAAATTCACAATTACTTGGAATTTTACCAAATACTTGAACATCGGGATATTTCTCCAAAGCATATTCAATTAATGCATCAATATGAAAACCATATTCATCTAAATCTCCAACATAATCAATATTTCCATCAATATCACCTTTATTATTAACACCATTAATAATAACAGCTTTATAATCATTTATTTTTTTATTCATATTTTAATCTCACCTTTTTTAACACATAATCATCTAATTTTTCTTTTAAATTTTCTTGCTTATCTAATTCAAAAACTTCACCAACAGTCATCTCATCTATTCTACACATATCATAAACAACACTTATATCAAAATCTAAAACACTTAAAGCAAATCCATATAATGCTTCTAATTGTTTTTTACTAATTTCTTTCGGTAAATAAAGAACACCTCTTTTTTCATTATCCGATGAAACATTTGTGAAAATAATATTATTTAATAATGATAAATAATAAATTGGCGCATTAGGATCTTCCATATAATTTAAATCGTTAAAACCCTCTATATTGGAATATTTTTTTGTAGCATAATCAATTAAACACTGTGCATGATAACTATAATTAAATAAATAACCTAAATAATTAATTTTACCATCATCATTCGCCCCACCATTTATCACAATAGCCATATAATCTTCCACTATTTCACCCTTTTCTTAATATAAGGTTTTGTTTTAAAAAATCTATCTAACAATTCAGTATTTTCTAAATCAGCACCATAATCAATAAGCTCTTCTGCCAAAATCTTACCATGTTTTCTAACTAAATTATAATCAATATAAATAGGTGTCTTTTCAAATGAAGAGAACAAAGTATATAATGAATTAATTTGATTTTCACTTATTTCTTTTGGAATAAATAACAAACCATATCCTGGAGAGTGCAGATAAACAATATTTCCTAAAGTATTTAAATAAATGATAATTTCTTCGTTAGTTCTTAAATCATCCGCACCTATTTGTTTAGCTAAATCATTATAATATGTATATAAATAATCTTTTAAACACTCAAGATGAAATCTATATTCTTCATTCTCACCAAAATAACGAATCAAACCATCCTCATCTTCAAGGCCACATATAACTACCATTCTATAATCATTAATATTTTCCATATAATACCTACCTTCTTAAATGAGATTTTCTACCACCAATCATTCTCATATATGCACCCATAGAATCTTTTAAATTATAATCTCCTTCTAATCCAACCATTCTATAATTATTTGGATTTTTAAAATTAAAACATATAGCTATTTTTTGATTACCTAAATCTAAATTATACATAACATCTATCTGTTTATCAGTAAGCTCATCTGGAAAATACATCATTCCAGTTCCACCATCATTAAAATATATAATATTACCTAATTTTCCAAATATATAACCATAATAATTTCTAGGACTACCAATATTCAATTTACTAATATTAATATTTGAATAATTTTCTTCAAGATAATCTAATAAATACTTTATATGATATTTAGACTCATTAGACCTACCCATTACATGAATAACACCTTCACTATCAATAACTGCTGTTTTACAATTAATTACATCCTTATTCATAAAATCTCACTTTCCAATTATCTACTAGGAGTCTTATCTTTTTCCCCACCAAAATATTCATCAAGCATATTTTTTAATGTACTTTGCTCATCAAGTCCTATTGAACTAAATGATTTAAAAGAACCAAAATCAATCGGATTATAAAAAAGAGCTATTTTTTGATTACCTAAATCTATTTTATAAAGTGCATCTATTTGTTCATCAGTAAGCTCATCAGGCAAATATATCATTCCTGTATTAACATCGTTAAAATATATAATATCACCTAATTTACCAAACATATATCCAAACTCATGCCTTTCACTTCCAATATTTAATTTACTAACATCAATACCTGGATAATTTTCCTTAATATAATCTATAAAATATATCGCATGTGATCCAGCCTCATTTGAATTACCCATCGCATGAATAACCCCTTCACTATCTATCAAAGCAACCTTACTATCAATCACTTTTTTTTCTTGCATTTTTATATCACCTATATCCATTTTACCACAAATTTATAAAACCTTTTATAAATTTTAGAATATAATACTATGGAATTAGAAAGGAGAGGAGTTTTTGAAAAAATTAATTATTATATTATTAGCTATAGGTCTAATAATTACCGGTATTTTTGTTTTTACTCCTAAAAAAGAAGATACAAATTTAACTAAAGTTAAGGTAGCTGAAGTAACCCACAGTATATTCTATGCACCACAATATATAGCTCATGCTTTAGAATACTTTGAAGAAGAAGGTTTAGACGTTGAAATTATCTTAACATCAGGTGCTGATAAAGTTACTGCTGCTGTTTTATCAGGTGATGTTCAAATAGGATTCTGTGGTAGTGAATCCACAATTTATGTATATAATGGTGGTCAAGAAGATTATCTTGTAAACTTTGCTGGTTTAACTAAAAAAGATGGTAGTTTCCTTGTAGCTAAAGAAAAAACAGATGACTTTAAACTTGAAGATTTAAAAGGTAAACACATAATCGGTGGTAGAGAAGGCGGTATGCCTGCTATGACCTTAGAATATGCCTTAAACATTAATGGTATTAAAAGCAATGAAACAAATATTGATACCAGTATTGATTTTGCCTCTATGTCAGGTGCTTTTATAGGCGGGACTGGTGACTATGTCGCTTTATTTGAACCAACCGCATCTGAACTTGAAAAAGAAGGATATGGTTATATAGTCGCATCTATTGGTGAGTTAGGTGGTAACGTTCCTTATACAACCTACAATACTAAAAAAAGCTATTTAGAAAATAACCCAAAAGTAATTGAGGGCTTCACTAAAGCTATTCAAAAAGGTCTTGATTATGTTCATAATCATTCAAGTGAAGAAATAGCTAAATACCTTAAAGATTACTTTCCAGATACATCCGATGAGGATTTAGTAGCAATCATTCAAAGATATAAAGATATTGATTCGTGGTATGACACAACCTACATAAATGAAAAAGACTTTGAACATATAGAAGAAATCGTAAAAAATGCTGGACAATTAGACAAACAAGCACCTTATTCAAAATTAGTCGATAATACTTATTCAATACAATAATGGATATTTTAAAAGTTAAAAACCTAAGAAAAATTTACCATGCTAAAAATAGCGAAATTTTAGCTGTGGATAATTTTTCTTTAAATTTAAAAAAAGGTGAATTTGTCGCTATTGTTGGACCAAGTGGCTGTGGTAAAAGTACTATACTTTCAATTTTATGTGGATTAGATAAACCATCTAGTGGAACTATCCAAATAGATAAAAAATTAAAATTTGGTTATATGCTTCAAGGAGACAATCTCTTTGATTGGAGAACCATTTATAAAAATTGTTTATTAGGACTAGAACTCGAAAACAAATTGACCAAAGAAAACATAAAATATGTAAATAAATTATTAGACACCTATGGCTTAAAAGATTTTAAAAAAGCCTATCCAAATAACCTATCTGGTGGTATGAGACAAAGAGTATCTTTAATTAGAACTCTAGCAACTAAACCAGATATCCTATTCCTAGATGAACCATTTTCAGCCTTAGATTATCAAACAAGATTAGCTGTTTCAGATGATGTCTATCAAATTATCAAAAAAGAAAAGAAAAGTGCGATTATGGTAACCCATGACTTGTCGGAGGCAATCTCAATGGCTGATAGAGTCATTGTCATGTCACCAAGACCAAGTAAAATTAAAAGTATTTATGAGATAAAATTAACAAACAAATCTACACCTATCCAAAATAGAAAAGCTAAAGAATTTGCCTACTACTATGATAAAATATGGAAGGATATTGATTACCATGTATAGTAAAGAACATAAAGAATATTTGAAAAAAATAAAAATAAATAGTTTCCTTGTCAGATTTATTCAAATATTAATAATTACATTATTTATCTTCCTATGGCAATTTGCCGCTAATCATAATCTAATAAATACTTTTATCGCATCTAGCCCAAAATCTATCATAAATACTATAGTTAACTTATACCAAGATGGCACATTATTTCATCATATCTGGATTACCTTTTACGAAGTTATAATTAGTTTCTTAACTGGAACCATTGGTGGTATTATTATAGCCACAATACTATGGAGGTTTAAGTTTATCTCTAAAGTAATAGATCCATACTTAACTATATTAAATAGCCTCCCTAAAGTATCTTTAGGTCCTATTATAATTATTATAGCTGGTGCAAGTACTAATTCTATTATCATCATGGCTTTATTCATATCAGTTATTATAACTATTATCAATGTTCACCAAGCATTTACATCCACTGATGAAAATAAAATTAGATTACTTAAAAGCTTTAAAGCTAAACCTTATCAAATTTTTTTTAAATTAATCTTACCAAGTAATTATCAAAATTTAATAAGTACTTGTAAAGTCAACATTGGTTTAGTATTTATTGGTGTTATTATGGGCGAATTTTTAGTATCTAAAGCTGGTGTCGGTTATTTAATTATGTATGGTTCACAAGTATTTAATTTAAACCTCGTAATGACAGGTATTATATTATTAGCTATTATGGCAAGTTTAATGTATTATTTAATTACTTTTATAGAAAAAAAATTAGCAAAATAAAAACAGATAGATTATATATGATATTCATTCTAAAATATGTCATATACTATAAAAACCAAAGCAAATTAATTCTTTGGTTTTTATTTTAGTTCCGTAACCGCTTTCGCATTTAAATCTAAACCAGCTTTATCTCCTCTTTTATATGCGTAATATGCCGCAGCTCCTATCATAGCCGCATTATCCGTACAATATTTCATCTCTGGAATAATTAAATTAATTTCTTCTTCTAAACAAGCTTCGGTTAAACCTTTTCTTAAACCTTTATTAGCGGCCACCCCACCAGCTACAATTAAATTCTTAACACCATAATCTTTTAAAGCTCTCATAGTTTTTTTAACAAGTATCTCTACTACTCTATTTTGAAAAGAACATGCCATGTTTTCCTTAATTATCTCATTACCTCTTTGTTTTTCATTATGAGCCAAATTAATAACTGCACTTTTTAGTCCACTAAAACTAAAATTATAACTATCATCATTTAATGGAATAGGTAAATCATAAGTATCTTCACCTTCAAAAGCTAATTTATCCACAAGCGGTCCTCCAGGATAAGGAACATTAATAACTCTAGCTACTTTATCATATGCCTCACCTACCGCATCATCCAAAGTGCCGCCTAATTTTTCAAAACTATAATCTTCTTTCATATAAATAAGTTCGGTATGTCCTCCACTCACAACCAAAGCAATCAATGGAAATTCTAATCTTTTAACTAAATTATTCGCATATATATGACCAGCAATATGATGAACAGGTATCAAAGGCTTATTATATATAAAAGATAAAGTTTTTGCCGCCATTAACCCTACAAGTAAAGAACCAATTAATCCAGGACCATAAGTAACTGCAAAAGCATCTATATCATCCATATTCATATTAGCTTTCTTTAAAGCCTCATCAATAACAATCGTTATATTTTCTACATGCATTCTACTAGCTATTTCAGGAACAACTCCCCCATAATTCGCATGCGTATCCATCTGTGACAAAATAACTGTACTAATCTCTTCAGAGCCATCTTTTATAATACTAACACTTGTCTCATCACAGCTTGATTCAATTGCTAAAACATTCATTTATTTCACCTCCAACACCATCAAATAAGCATCACTATCTTTATAGTAATTGCTTCTAACAGTTTTTATTTCAAAACCATTTTTTAAATAAAATTTAATAGCTACTTTATTATTAACATTTACTTCTAAGCTAAAGTTTTCCACCATATTATTTTTTAAATCATCTAAAGCAAAATCCAATAATTTTTGAGCAATTCCTTTTCGTCTATATTTTTCATCAACTACAATATAATTAAGTTCTGCTCGCTCATAAATAATACTATAAGAAATAAAAGCAATTATTTTATTATTTTTTTTATAACAAAACATTCTTTCATAAGGATTACTGTCATACCTAAAATTTAAAAAATATTTTCTTATAAATGGCAAAACTAAATCTAAATCATTAACTTTTTCTATCATGCTTATTAAAATTTTCCTCTGCCTCAGTCATTTTAAGATAATTAGGTTTCAAAGTATGTGGATTAACAGGATAATCATTTTCATGTTTTTTAATCACCTTTAAAACATCAATTTTAGACTTTTCCACAGTAAACTCAAACTCATCATAACTAATATATGGTTTATCTAATTTATCACTCATTAAAACATAACTATCAGGATATATTACATTCAATTTTTCATCATATGTCCCCGCAAAAACATATCCTCTTCTAGCATTGATTAAAGCAGTTCCACCACTACAACTCGCCATAACTTCTAAAGAAGATATAGGAACAATAGGAATATTCAAAGCATATGCCATTGTTTTCGCAACCGTTAAGCCAACCCTAATACCTGTAAAAGATCCAGGTCCAGTAACCACAAATATTTTATCTATATCTTGTGGTTTTAATCCTGTATTCTCAAAAGCTTCTGCTAAAACAGGCATCATCTTACTAGAAGTATCATGACCATCATTATTATCATAAATATAAGCTATTTTACCTTCATTAATAATAGCGACTACCAAATTAGTAGTCGCTGAATCTATAAATAAATATTTCAAAGTACGGCCTCACATAATTCTTCGTATTCTTTGCCATGAGGAGTAAACACTAATACTCTAGAATTTTCTCCAGCAACTTTAAACTTAATATCTAATCTCTTATCAGGTAAAATATCCTTAATTGTATCAGCCCATTCAATAATAACGACACCACCTTTAGTAAAATAATCTTCAATAGCCACACCTTCAGTATTACCATCTAATCTGTATACATCCATATGATATAAAGGCAGCTCACCACCATATTCTTTTATAATATTAAAAGTTGGTGAAGTAATAGTTTCCTCAATTCCAAGTGCATTCGCAAACCCTTTAGTAAAAATTGTTTTGCCACTTCCAAGTTCACCATTTAAACAGATTACCATATTTGGAAATTTTTCTGATTCAATGTTTTGTGCAATTTCGATAGTGTCCATTTCACTTCGCGTTGTTAATTTATATTCCATAAAATCACCAATATTAGTATATCAAAAAATAAAGAAATAAAACAATAGTTTTATATATTTTTTCAAAATATATAAAAACCACTATATAATATAAACATATCGCAACTTTAAAACAATATGTATAACGAACAATAACACCAAAGAATTACCAAAATATGGCAAAATATAAATAGATGGTGATTATATGCAGTTTAATAGAAATGATGAAAATTATGTATATGGCTTTATCGGTAAAAATGTCAGAAAATATCGTAAAGCTAAAGGCTTAACTCAAGCAAAATTGGCAGAAGAAGCCAACTATTCCAAACAATTTATATCTAATATTGAAAACAATGTTCATCAAACATTTTCAATTGGTACATTATGGAGATTATCCTTAATACTAGGTGTAGATATGTATAAACTTTGTATTGAAGAAAAGAAAGAAGACGAATATGAAAAAATGTATTAGCCAAAACTAATACATTTTTTACTTATTAATGCTTATTATTTGCTCTGCTACTTTTACTTTTTTACATGAAGATGTTCCACGGTCACAGTAATTACAACAATTAAAAGCTTTATCGTTTATAATAAAATCCTCTAATTGTTTTTTTAATTGTGATTTATCATTAGACAATTTAAATATATTGATATAATTAGAACTATCATTAGATATAAGTCCTAAATCAGTTGCATGAGCACTTCTTGGACAAGGAAACAACTTTCCATCAATAATACTTCCCCACTCTACATCACAATTTAAATATTGTTTATTCAATTCCTCGGTAGTCCTTCCTCTATTAGAAAAATCACCAAAATCATACCAATTAAACGAATCTTTACCAAATGATTTTATTGTATAATGAATCTTATTAACTTCCAATTGCTCTTTTAAAGAAATCATATTAATAGAAACACTTTTATAATCACTAATTCTAACTTCGACATTTTTTTGCCTTAATGCCAATAATAATTCTTTATTTTTAGGAACAACGGTACCATTTGTAATGATTAACACTTTTTTTACTTTATCTGGAGATAATTTTCTTATTATTTTATCTAAATCTTTATGTAAGAAAGGTTCACCACCTAAAACATTTACCCTAAGTATTTTATCTACAACACTAAATAACACATCCAATTGTTTTAATATAACTTCGGTACTAAATAACGTAGGATGCTGATAATAAGGCATCAAACTCGAACAATTTTTACATTTTAAAGTACACATCGTCGTAATAGGCAAATCCAAACAGCCTATAATTAAAGGATTATCCACATTAGGAATATCTTCATTCGTAATTTTATAACTTTTCTTTTGTTTAAACAAAGAGATATAATCTATTTTAGTCATCTTAACACCTCTATAATAAATAACCACTATCAATTAATAAAGTTTGGCCAGTAATATTTTTAGCATCTTCTGAACTTAACCAATATACAGCATTAGCAATCGCACCGGGCTCTATCAAACCAAAAGGCATTTGTTGAGCCATCTTATTATATATTTCATCAACATCCATATTCCGTTCATTAAAATATTTATTAATAAAATTAGTTCTTACAGAAGCAGCAGCAACTTCATTCACTCGTATACCATATTTAACAAGATCTTTTGCTAAAGTTTTAGTTAATGCACTTACAGCTGCTTTAGAGATACCATAAGGACCTCCTCCAGCTTTTTGATAAATAGCTTGATCAGAAGAGATATTAATAATAGAAACATCATGTTTGCTTTTCATTAGCAATGGAACAATATATTTAGAAACTAAAAACACTCCAGTCAAATTAACATTAATAACTTTATTCCATTCTTCTATAGGAATACTAAATATCTCTCCGCGAACTTTATCGCAAAATATTCCAGCACAATTAACTAATACCTCAATTTCACTATTATGTTTTTTTATTTCATCAACTGCCCTTATAACTTGATCTTCTTGTGAAACATCACATATTATTGTATTAATTTTTTTATCATTATTTTTTTTTAAATCCAAATTATACACAACATAACCATTTGTCAAAAATTTATGACATACAGCTAAACCTATTCCACTACTTCCACCAGTAACTACTGCACACTTATTATTCACAACTATCATCCCCCAATACTTCATGATACAAACTTAAATAATTATCTATCATATTTTTATAATCAAATTCTCTTGATTTTTTTATACACTGTTTAGACATATTTTCATAATTTTTACTAGCTATCATTTTTTCCATGGCTTTAATTAATTCGTTTTGTGTCTTATTATAAACAACATAACCATCAACATTATTACTAATTAACTTAGAAGTTGCTAAAACATTTGAAGCAATAACAGGCATTCCATGCTGTAAAGCTTCTAATGCCGTTAGACCAAATGTTTCTAAGTCATCAACAACAAATAACAAACAATTACAATTTTTTAATAATTCTTCTTTTTCTTCTCCCATAACAAAGCCATGATAAAATATTCTTTTATCTTTAGCTTGATACTCCAACACTAACTTATCTAAATAACCAGAACCTGCAACATGCAATTCAACATTGTCATTTTTTAAATTATGAAAACTTTCTAATGAAAGTTCAATTCCTTTAAAAGGCATTAACCTAGATAAAATTAAAAATTTAAATTTTAAAGTAAACTTTTTTACACATGCATTATTTACTTCATTTCTTAAAGCATTAGAAATTACCATAGTAGGGACATCTCGATAATATCCCTCATCATAATATTTTTGTATAATATCTTCAATCGGCGCGGTTACATAGTTCACTTTAGCTGTTAATTGTCTCTGGATTTGCCTTAATGGAAACAGATAAAATGGGACCTTACTAACTTTAATATATTCCATACCAGAAAAAGGGTTGAAATTCCATAAAGAAAAATATTCATGTAATGTACTTATAGTTTTAATATTCAAATCCAAAGCAACTTTCAATATAGACAAACTCAAAGCGCGAGCCATATGTAAATGAACTATATCTGGTTTAAATTCTTGAAAAATCTTTTTAAACTTTCTAATATTAAAAGGATTATATAATTGTAATAATCTATTAAAAAAATGAAACATTTTAATTTTAGGAAAACCTCTAGGACTAATAGATATCACTTTAACCCCTTTTAATGTATATTCAGAATCTTCATTAAAAGAATATATAACGCAAACTTCATGTCCTCTTGCTACTAATCCTTCAGCCAGTTCTCTGGTTATAACTTCGACACCACCATTATAATTAGGATAATAGCCACTAGAAACCATTAAGATTCTCACTTTTTAATACTTCCTTTCACTATATTTTTAATGATAAATTCTATCATTACTTCATAAAAGATTAAATCTAAATCATTAGTGTTTAAATCAAAATCGCGTTTTTTTGTTAAAACTACTTTATCTAAAGGTTTATGCCGCTCGATATACACATCAACTATATCTTGTAATTCTTCATTAACATTAATTCGCAAATCATGATTCCATATTACAAACTCATTATTAGCAGTTATCAAATTCCATTGATGAAAACCTTCATATTCCGCTGCTTCTGCCTCATTTTGATGATGAAAAAGTATCACTTTTCCCCCAACTTTACACACAAAAAGCATATTAAAAATACCATATAAAGGATCACAGCAATGATCTAAAGCATTACGCATATGAACAATGTCAAATGAGTTTTTCTTATAACTTCTATTTAAAACTTCGACCATCCCAAATTCAGGAACTACTTTTGTTTTAATTTCATATTTATTCCTTAAAAATTTATATAAATAAGCCAAAGGATCTACCGCCGTAACTTCAACATTAAACCCATCTGATATTGTCCCAATAGTAGAAAAAGGACCACAACCAACATCCAAAACTTTCACATTTTCATTTAAAGCATATTCTTCAAACTGAAACTTTTTATCATAAGATGTTACCTCTTCAAAACTTTGAAGTTCTTGATACTTTTTTCCTTTAGTTGCTAAATACTGATGCCAATAATCATATTCGTAGCTTATTCCATTTAACCATTTATTTAAATAAATACAATACATTGATTTCATTTTATCATTATCATAACATGAATAACGTTCTTTCATCTCTTGACCTCTCTCGTCTTCAAATACATTTTTAAATCAATAGCTCTTGAATCATTTCCTATTAGATATTCCAAATTACCATACCTATTTTTTGAACACCATTGACACTCTAATCCTTTTTCTGTCAATTGATTATAAATACCTTCATCATGCATTTTACGTAATTCTTCATACTTATTATTATGCCATATTGTATAAAAATCATCATCATTTAAGTTTCCCATAATAGCATTAGTATTATGAAATAAATGATCACAAAAACTAACATCACCATTTGCGCATATACAACAATAATCCCAAGGATGACAACATTTTTTATATTTCATTGAATTTTCATGATACAAATTGGCAGCAACTTTTATACTAATTCCTTTTTCTTTTGCATACTCATAAGCATCATTTAAATAACAATTAGTTTCATGCTCAAATTCTGGTAAAACACCAAACCATCTGCCAAGAGGTTTATTTAAATGGTAAGGACGTGATAATGGATTTAATTCAATTTCATTTATTCCAACTTCTAACCCAAAATCAACTAAACTCTTTATTTCCTTAACATTCTTTTCAGAAATAACCGTGGTAAAAAATGGCCTCGGAAAAGTAGAATTTTTATCACATTCTTCAATAATTGCCTTTAAATTATTTTTTACAACTTCAAGATTTCCGCCTCGACGAATTTTTTTATAATTTTCTTTATTACCACTTTCAATTGAAATGGCTAAAAAAGTTCCTTTCTTAATTATGTTTTTCCAATAAGATGGATTATGGGTATTTAAATTTGTATATAAAACTGTTTTTTTCCCTAACTGTGATATTTTATCTATAAGTTTTGGAAGTCTAGGATCTAATGAAGATTCTCCCCAACCACGCAAATCGACAACTTCAGCATGAGGAACAATCGTTTTCATAACTTTTTCTAATATTTCATCACTCATGTACCAATCATCAAAATATAATTTTTTCTCTCGGCACATGATACAATAAAGATTACAATTTTTAGTCAACTCGATAAAAACATACTTAGGATACAAACTATCTAACATTTTTGTTTACTTCCTCTCTTAATTTTTTAAAACATTGTATATCGTAATTAATAGCTTCAGTTAACCCTTCTTCTCGACGTTGATTAAAAATTTTCCTATTCTTCAAATGATCTGTCCCTTCATTTAAAGTTTCATGTTCAAAATGAATAACATATAAATCAGGAAAAACTTCGTAAATATTTCTAGCACCATAAGTTTCATTTAATTTCCACTGAGTATCAATATCATCCATACCCCAGTGATAATATACTTGACTATAACCGCCTAGGTTTTCTATCAAGCTTTTTTTTACAAATATACCTCCACTATGAAAATTTAATAACCATTTATCCTCTTCCGAAGAAATACTAACATGAGTTAAATTGTTAAAAAACCGATACTTTTCTTTGTAATTAAAGTTCAAAAAACCCGTATCTGAATTATAATCACAAAAACAATTATTAATATGGTTTAAAAATATATTTATGGATTTATTATTTAAAATATCTTTAATCATTCCTTCCTGATTTCCTTTTAGTCTTAACATTTTGGGATGTACAAAAATAATTTCATCATTTTCTATGGCAAAATTAACAATTTGCTCTAAATAATTATCGACCATTAATAAAATATCAGAATCCAAAAAATAAAGATAATCGGCCTCTGCAGATATTATACCTAAATTTTTTAAATATCCCATATTTCCTTGCCATTTTTCATCAGTTTTCGCTTTTATATGAACAACACTATTATTTAAACAATATTGTTCAAAATTTGCATCATTAAAATCGTTTTGCTCACAAACTATTATCTGTGGTTGCAAAGTTTGTTTTTTTAACTGTTCAATACAACATATTAATTTTTCATTTGGCATTCGGTTATATAATATAATAATTACAACCACTTTATTTTTATTCATTTTATCAATTATTTAATCCTTTTATATCATGAAAAATATCTAAAACTGTATCATAACAGTCTGGAAAACATCTAATCATTAATTGACGATTTTTTAACATTTTTTTATTATCTCTAAGCAAATCACTAACGAATAAAACTGTCGCATCTTCAATAGGAATACCAGAAACCACTTTTCCACAAATAGTAAATTTAAGATAATCATATTTGCTTTTCAAAGTATTAATAGCCTGCTGTAACCCACCCAAAACAATTATTTCAATAGGCACCATTGTATGTTTTCTAATCATACTTATTATTTTTGATAAAGTTTTACCCTCAACAACAAAATCTTCTAAAATTGTTATTTTCTTAACATTATCGTTTATATTTTGCAAAGCAGTTTCATCTTCAATCGACAAAACAACATCCACACACTGTCCATTATCATTTTTTATTCTTTTAGGCATTATACTCAAATCAACATTACCAAACTTTTGAGGTCTAGTACCTATACTTATAACATAAGATTGATGTGGCCCCTTTATTTTTTTCAACCACAAGTCACTTTCAAACTTATCAACCACATGATAAGAACAAACAGAGTTTATTTTTTCAAATTTATTTTTAATTAAACTATCATCATCTAAATTATTAAATAAATATCTATCATCCCATATAATAACATTTTCCATCATATCAATTTGGCGATTTATATTAATATCCTCTTGTAAAACCAACCTATCTTCTTCAACTGTATAATATGGAATATGTACATGAAATAACAATAAATCTTCATTAGTAGCAAAAAAGGAATGAGTTTTATTCATCATAATATCAATTCTTTGACCTCTAGAAATTTTAATCGCTTTACCATCAATTACAGCTATCCCCTTTCCTTTAAGCACATAAGTTAATTGTGCAGTTTTTTTATGCACAACTACTGGGGCCTTTTCTCCAATTTTTAAAGTTTGTATATATATACCATTATTTACTTCTAAATTATTTTCAAACAAATCTAAAATCAAATTAAAATCACTCATGAATGTACCTCCATTGTTCCACAAACGTTAATTATTTGTCCATTTATACCACTAGAGTCATCAGAAATTAAAAATACTACCATTTTAGCCACCTCACTTGGATCTAATAATCTATCATAGCCATTTTCACGACTCATTTCTTTTTCATACATGTCATCCGATAAACCTTTTAATTCTCCTAGTTTAGATCTACCTAAAGAAGCCGCACGAGTTTTTACAGAACCTGGCCTTATACCATTTATTCTTATACCATATTTAGAGTATTCAAGAGCTAGACTAACAGTAATTGAATCTAATGCTCGTTTACTAGCACTATATATATGTAAATTAGGAACAGGCGTAACAGCTGTTACAGAAGAAATATTAATCACTACTCCTTTATGCATTTTTTTCATATTAGGAAGTACCGCTTGCATAAATAATAAGGGTGAATAAAAATTTATATTTACTCTATCATTAATCTGTTTAACAGTTAAATCTTCAAAAGGAACTGGCTCTGACCATCCCGCACAATTAATAAAAACATCAATCTGTAATTTTTTTAATTTTGCACTTACATTATACACATCTAAAAGATTTGAAAGATCACCTTTTAAATCCGTATTTTTATCTATATTTCTATTTATTTCATATATTGTCGCTTCTGGAAATCTTGTTTTTACTTCTGAAATTATAGCCTTTCCCATATCACCAGAGCCACCAGTAATAACTATATTCATTATTATATATCATCCTTTCAATCCTAATGGTATTTCATTATGACTACAAATAACCTCAATCAATATTGTTTCTTTTTTATTTTTAATTAAGTCAAAAACCTGCTTTAATTGACTAAGATTTTCTACTTGATAAGAATCTATATTCATACTCTCACCAAACCTTTTAAAATCACAACCAAATATATCTGATCCTATAAACTTTTTCTCCTTCATTTGGCCAATTCTTACTCTTCCTAAAGAACAATTATTAAAAACAACAAAAACAATAGGCAAATTTAATTTTTTTGCAGTATAAATTGAAGTGCCATTCATAAGCATACACCCATCACCTGTAATACAAATATGATGCTTATCAAGTTCTCCTACTGCAACACCTATAGAGGTACAGATTCCATTTCCCATTGCAGCAAGTCCAGCATCTATATAAAACGTTCCATAATTCCTAGGAGTAAAACAATTAATAGCATCCAAATAGTGATTTCCTGCATCCGCACTCACTATCGTATTCATATCAACATTACGCATAATATAATATATACTTTGTGCCATCAAGCCAGATTTTTTTATTCTTTCTTTTAATTTTAATTCTCTTATTTTCTTTAGTTCAATAATATCATCTCTTAATTGATATATTGTTTTGTCATTTGCTGATAAAACATTTTTACATAAATAATCAACAACAAATTTAATACTTTGAGTTTTACAATAATTATATTTAGTAAATTTATAACTATAATTATCTTCTAAAGAGAAAATATATAAATTCGCATCTTGTAATTCTTCATAAATACTTTCAAAATCCTTTTTTGACAAAGATGTTCCAAAGCAAAAAATATTTTGAGGTTTATACTTTTTTATAAAATCAATATTTTCTTCGTTTGCTCCCATACCCACACAACCTATAGAAAATGAATTATCCTCAATATAAGACATTCCTTTCATAGAACATATAATAGGAGCTGCAATTTTATTGGAAAAGCGATTAATAGAAGCAACATCTTCTCTTTTATAACACCCTCCACCTATAATAATTAATGGGGTTAAAACCTCGATTTTAAAAGCTGGTAATAAATTTTTTTTTGCCGCAGATTTATCATATATATTTACAGTATTTAATTCCATTTCCATATTTTGTATATCTACTGGTATAGAAATATGAACTGGTCCAGGCCGCCCAATAGTTGTTAACCCAAGTGCCTCATTAAACACTTTTTCAACATCATTAACATCTTTAATAATATAATTTTTCTTAACAATTGGTTTTGTAATTTCCACACTACAAAAAGCACGATCATAATCGCTTTCTTCCTGAAATGCTCCTAAACCTTGACAAGATATTGATGTTGTACCAGAAATAATTAATAAAGGTACTGAATCACGATAGGCTGAAGCAATTCCACTAATAGCATTAGAAACGCCTGGTGATGAAGTAACTAAAACAACAGATAATTCTTGAGCCCTTTTAGAATAAGCAGAAGCTATGTATGAAGCATCACCCTCATGTGTACATAAGGTAATTGGTATATCAATATTTTGCCATATCGGCATTATATATGAGCCAGGAACACCAAATACATTAGTTACACCATTTTCTTTTATTTTTTTTGAAATATATTCATAAACTTTCATCATTATCAACCCATTTCATAATTAATTGTGGTATTTCAAACATTTCAATACATCGATATTTAGAACTATTATTTCCAACATAAAAAGAATAATTGGCAATATCAAGCATAGAAAAATCATCCAACGAATTTCCAAAAGCCACTAAACTATCAATATCTAATATTTTTTTTAAAATTAAAGTTGCTGATCCCTTATCAACTTCAGAAGAAACATATAAATTAATACCTTTTTGTTTATAACACTTTATATCTTCCAATATATTAACGTAATCTTTAGTATAAATTGCAACTGGATAAGCAAATGGAATCTTTTCAAAGGGAATAGACAAAACAGAAGTTGATAAGCCTTTTTCAAGTTTTAAGCTTTTGCCTTTCTCATAAGTTGTCAAAGTAGAAGAAATTCCATCTTTAAAAACATATATAATACGATGGGAAACTTTGTGAATATCACAAAAACTTATAAACCGTAAAAATGATTTTTTGGAAATAGACTTATAGTACAAAGTTTTTTTTAAAGAAGTATTGTAAATTAAACTACCACCAAAATGAATAGAGGGATATTTTACGTAATTTGCATTAAGTTCCTTTAACATTCCGGCAGGAGAACGTAAAGTATTTATAACAATTGGATAAGAAGAAATTAACTCATTAATTTTATGTTTTACATGCAAATTAGTATTTTCATCTAATAAAGTACCATCTAAATCACAAACAAAAACAGTTCTAATAATAACCCTCCTTCTAAAGCTACTCATAGTATAAAATAACATTAAAAAAAAGTCAAATAAAAAAACCCAACCAGGGTGATATAAATAAAAATACACAAAAAAAGATTTGCAACGTCCTATTTTCGCATACACTATCTTCAGCGTAGAAGTGCTTAACTTCTGTGTTCGGGA
>CALVRI010000017.1 GCA_944358525.1 uncultured Bacilli bacterium
AAAACGCCCGTATTATGGACGTTTCTCATACATTCAAATTTCACTTTATGAAACTGGAATTTACTTTTTCATTTCACGACTAAAATACCTATTTACACCTTTTCTAATTACATCAGCTATTTTATTTTGATAAGTATCATTTGTAAGTAATGCTCTTTCACTCGAATTAGATAAAAAACCAACCTCTAATAACACCCCTGGTCTACTTACTCTTCTTTGTAAATACTTCGTACTATTTTCCTTATAATCTCGATTAGTATTCAAATATTTTTTAAACTCCTCTTGAAAAATTTCCGCAATTCTCTTGTTTTCAGGATTAATTGTATCATAATAAGCCTCCGCTCCATGAAGTGTTCCACTATCCTCCGCATTTAAATGAATAGATAAATACAAATCACAGTCCGACCTATTTATAATATTTGCTCTTCTAGATAAATCACTACGTTTTCTATTCCAAGCATTACCAACAGACAAATCATAATCACCATATCTCGTTAAATAAACAATTGCACCTTCGCCCTTAAGTAAATTCATAACTTTTTTAACAATCTTTAAATTCAAATCAGATTCTTTAACATTCTTATAAAAAGCTCCACTATCCGCACCACCATGACCGGCATCCAAATATATAACCTTTGAAAGTAAAGGTAAATCATTATTCTTCGCACTCACATAATTAAAAAAACAAAGTAATGTAAGCAAAGCTATTAAAGCTCCTATTTTATATTTCATAAATTTCACCATTACAATATATGACAAAAAAAATTACAAAATGAAAAAGATATAAATAAAACCTATTTATATCCTTAAAACCTTAAAGATAAATAACCAATAACAACTAACTGTCTATCATTTCCCAAACAAGTAATTAAAGTTACCGTATTTTGACTTTTATCCCTTTTAATCGCAACCGTTCCTGTTTTTAATACATCATAAATTTTAGAAACTTTATATACATACTTAATATTATTATAATAAATAATTATCTCATCATTTATTACTAACTTGTGTAAATTTTTAAAATGTCCAACAGAAGTATTTCCATTATGTCCAGCTAATATTAAGTTTCCACCTTTAACACTAGGCATATCGGATTTTTTCAAAACCTCAATATTTTTATCGACATCATTTTGTTTAGAATTAACATCATACAAATATCTTCTTAAACTTATTTTTGGAATTTCAATCACAGCCAAATAATCATTAGATGTATTAACCTTCAAAGTATTACTCACCGTTTGTTTTTCTTCTTTTATATTTTTATCATCTGTATTATTTGTATTATAACTAATTTCTATTTTTGGTTCATAATTTTTCATCTCATGAACTTCTTCTAAAACATAACTACAAAAATAATAATGTCCAAGTATAACTAAAATTAGTCCAACATTTTTAACGTATTTTAGCAATTATAATTCCCACACCAACAAGTAAAGTTCCAAATACACCAGATAAACTATTATAACTAGTATTAGGAACTTCCACTACCTCTGGTGCTTCCTCATTAGAAATTTTAATATATGTTTCCTTATCAGTAGTAATTCTTAAAGCAGAAAGTGTCTGTGAATTAGCCTTACTATATACAAGAAGCGGAGCATCATCATAATGCTTTCTAGTAAGTGTTAAAGTTTCCTCAGGAACAACCTCACTATTTAAAGTAATTGTAATTGTATTACCTTCCTTAACCACATCATGATATTCGCTAGAAGAAATTTCATAATCATCTAAAACATTGTTTTCATCTTCCAAGACAATTTTATTTCCAATCACCGCTTTAAATGACTTCTCACTAAAACTAGGTTTTAAATTATGCTTTTGAACCAAACTTAAAATTTCTTCTTTCTCCTTACTAACATCAATAACTTCTCCTGTATAATTCTTACCAGTTGTCCATACAACCTCTGTCTCTGGTTTAACAGCCTTCCATATTAATTCTTGAGCTGCAATATAATAACGACTAGTTTGATGGCCAGGATACTCATAACCATAATAACCTAACTTTTCAATATATTCTTTTAATTCATCAGAAAAATTAACCTTACTCCAATCAGTATAAATATCGTAATAACTTTCAGTAATCTCTACACCAGGTTCAACACAATATGCTATCCTATCATTTAACTTAAACATTGTCACATAATTAGTCTTAAAATTATTACCTATTTTTCTATTGTAGACAATATTATCTAACCTATGATATGTAATTTTAGCTGAATCCAAGGCTTGAACATTATAATGTGAAGTTAAACAAATTGATAAAAATAATAAAAAAGTAAATAGTTTTTTCATATATCTCCTTTCTTGCCCCTTCATATATTAACATACGGCATCTAACTCAAATTTCCTTTTTATTTTTGAAAGAAATTAAAAAAACTTACAATTAAGCAAGTTTTTTATCTTTTTTTTGACAAATTATAATTATAATAAATATAATAATCCCTATTATACTAATAATTTTACCCAAAAGTGCATTAGGAGCCTCAAACTCAATTTTAATTTTATGATTACCTTTTTTAATATTAAAACCAATAAATGCATTATTTACCTTCTCATAATTAACCTCTTTACCATCAACCTTTACTTTAAATCCTTTATCATATGGTATAGATAAATTAAAGTATCCATCACTCTTCGCATTTACCATGCCACTTATTTTATCTCCTTTAATTATAATATTTTCGAAAGGAGAAACATCACTATAACTATTTACAAAATCATCATAATTTATACTATAAAGTTCGGCTTTTTTAATATAATGAACACCTTTAGAAAACTCAATATCTAAATCGCCATTTAAAGTATAATCAAAAGTATAATTACTATTAAAATATTTCCAGCTCTTGCACGTTAACTTATTCTTAATTCCATTAACTGTTATAGTCGTATCACCATCTGAACATTTCTGAGGATTTTCCACAGTAAATCTAAGTAAATATATTTTACCTTCCACATCATCTAAATCTAATTTTAACGTACCACTATCATCTTTAACCGTAACCTTATAGCCATCTTTATATTCCTCAATTTCTAAATTATTACTTTTTCCTTCAAATAAATCTAAAGAAACTTTCTGGGCTAAACTATTATATTCATAATCGCCATCTGATACCACATTACCAATCAAAGCCAAACTATCATCTGGAAATTCTAGCTTATCATAATTCTCATAACTCATAACCCTATCAGTCACATAACCCAAAGGTAAAGTATTTTCATTAACATACACCGTATAATCTTCATACTTTCTCCACACTTTATAACCCAAAGGAGCTTTACCATCAGTAATTAAATACTTAACTCCCATATAACTTTCAAATAAACTATTACCTGCTTCACTTGTAATAAACATATTTCTAGAAGCCCTATTGTTATTAAAATCATAAAAGAAATCATTATATAAAGTATTATAAGTAGAAGAATAAAGCGTTATTATATTCTGATTAATATGACTTACTTTATTAACTATCTCATTAGAAGCTCTTAAATTAATAGCGGTTCTATAAACACCCTTATCTTCATTAGAAATATCCTCCATAATTTCAGTTATAACAGGATCATTTTGTTTCTTAAACTCCTCTACTGAAATTAAACTATCATTTAAATTTATTCCAAGACAAACTCCTGAACTAATTACTGCAAGAGGCAAAAGAATAATTAAACTTTTACTATACTTTTTATATAACAAAATCAATATTAAAAGCAAACCACATTCGAGAGTAAAATATAATTTCAAACTATTATTATCCAAATATACCAAAGTTAAACTTACAACAATAATTAGAAATATAACCCTTAAATCAGCTTTGTTTTCTAAAACATCTTTCAAAAAGAAACCGGTTGCTAAAACATAAAGTGGTAAAAAGGGAATTAAAGCTTTACCATCTAAATACAAAAATCCATTTAAAACATAAACAAAAATTGGACATATAATCATTAAAGAAAGACAAATTCCTAAAAATCTTTCCTCTTTTTTCTTAAAAATTAGATAAACAATTGCAATAAAAGTAATACCTAAAAGACCAACAGAATAAGACTTATAAAGTAAAAAATTTAAATTAATACCAAAAGTTAAAGCTTCAATTAATGAAACACCGCCAAAGCTTTCTCCTCTACCATTTGTAAGAGCATATATAACAGGAAGTAAAATAACCCCAGCCATCAAAACTCCAACAATAATAAATAAAGCAAACTTAAATCCTTTTAAAATAAAATCCTTTAAAACAAACTTATCATTAATTTTTAAATATTCATAAATTCCATAAATAGTTAAACAAAATATCCCACCAACACTATAATAATAACTAGTCATAATCATTAAAAATACACTAATAATCATTAAACCCTTTTTATTATCAGAAAAATACTTTCTAACACCTATCAGACCTAAAATTAAAAAAGGCATATAACTTACAAACATAATATGTCTATGACTGTGGAAAAGTAAAGGTCCAGCCATCGCAAACATTAAAGTTAAAATAAAACATAACTTATTATTAAAACCAAAACCCTTTATCCATTTATAAAATAAATAAATAGAAATAACTCCAACTATAAGCATCATAAAAGGAATATAAAAACTCATTGGAATAAAAGGAAGTAAATAAGATATTAAAATAATAGGACTTAATAAACCATAATAAGCAAAATAAAATATATTTTGTCCGCCACCAATATTAAATGCAAAATCTGGAAAAAGATCACCAGTATTATAAAAAAGCATTCTAAAATATTCTGGAAAAGCAAAGTGCTGAAAACCCCAGTCAATTTTAGAACCAAATACATACTCACCGTGAGTAATAATTAAAGCAATACCTAAATAAATTGCAATAATCCAAAACAAATTAAACTTATCTTTTTTATCTAATCTTTCCATTTATTAGCTCCAGTCCAATCCTCAAATGGTAACATATGCTTGTAATCATCATATATGCCATCATATTTTTTTACCATATTATTAATTTTATTTTGAATCAAATCACCATCTAAAGTAGTTTCTTTATCTAATTTATCCAATTCTTTCTTACTATAATATTCACCAAAATAATTCAAGTTATTAAGATTAAAATCATCTAAAATTCTACTTAACTGCTTATGTTGATAATTATTATATTCGCCATCAGGATTATGAGTAACAACCTCACTCCAATTTTTATAGTTCAAAATATACTTAATTTGTTTCCTTATTTTCTTATAATCCCTATTTAAATAAAACTTATCAGAATAACCCATCATAATCACTGGATCGCCACTATAATTCATCACACTTAAAAAATTATCAGTTTTATCTTTATCATACCCACAAGATACACACACAACTAAATAATTATCAGTAAGCAAATGAACTCCACCCCAAACACTTTCATCCCCAGGATGACTAACAATCATTAACTTATTGACATTAGTTAAATTAATTTTTTCAATCTGACCCTTAACAGGCATTAAATTAGGCTGCTTTAAAAAAGCATGTACTATAAAAAACATTAAAATCAAAACAACAATTATAATAATAATATTTTTTGTTTTTTTCATTTATATCCCCTCATTTAAACACTTTTAAACAATGTAAATGGATAACGTTCAGGAAGTGGAAGTTCAAAGCTCATAATCTCTTTAGTAATAGGATGCTTAAACTCCAATTTTGAAGCAAATAAAGCAATCTGATCTTTTACCGCCTTAGGATTATACTTTTGATCACCATATAAAGGTATCTTTCTAGATGAAAATTGTACTCTAATTTGATGACTTCTTCCAGTTTTTAAACTAATTCTAACTAAAGATAAATTATTTACAAAACCAATCAAATTATAACTTAATTCAGCCTCTTTACCATCCTCGCTAACTCTAGTAATATTTGTTTTTTCATCCTTTTTTAATTTATCTTTAAAAGTTCCGCTATCACTAACTTTTCCTTCTATTACCGCCATATAAATCTTTTTAAATTCATGTTTTTGAACCTGTTTAGAAAGCCTACTAGCAGCCTTAGATGTTTTTGCAAAAACCATAACCCCACCAACAGGTCTATCTAACCTATGAACTAAACCTAAATAAACATCACCTGGTTTATTATACTTTTCTTTTAAATACTTCTTAAGCATTGTAAGTAAATCTTCATCACCACTTTTATCCGCCTGCACAGGAACATTAATAGGTTTTTCAACCACTAACAAATGATTATCTTCATAAATAATATTAATCATTGCTTTCCCATCTCCCATATATTCCACAAGGTAATATCATGTTATTCTGAGCAATAGGAAGTCCAACTTCACCAGAAGATATCTTACCATTTGGATAAAGTGGTAACATCATTGTCTTAAGCATATTTGCAAGTACTATATTACTAATACCCGTTGTATAAGCATTAATAAGTAAAAACAAAGGTTCATCACTTAAAATTTTCAAACAAGCATCTAATAAAACTGCCATATTTTTTTCAAATTTCCAAACCTCTTTATTAGGACCTCTTCCATAACTTGGTGGATCCATAACTATCCCATCATATTTATGACCTCTTCTATATTCTCTGAGTGCAAACTTTAAACAATCATCCACAATAAATCTAATATTATGATTAGTTAAACCACATAAATCACGGTTTTCTTTTGCCCACGAAGTCATACCTTTAGAAGCATCCACTTGAACAACATCAGCTCCAGCTTTACTACATGCCATTGTAGCTGCACCTGTATAAGCAAATAAATTTAAAATCTTTACCTTTTTTCCATTAGAAACAGCTTTCTGTATCTTATTCATCATAAAATCCCAATTAGTGGCTTGTTCTGGAAATAAACCAGTATGCTTAAAATTAGTTGGAGTTACTTTAAAGGTTAAATCTTTATACTTAACGGTCCAAAATTCAGGTAATTTATTTTTAAATTCCCAGTAACCCCCACCTTTATTTGACCTATGATAAAAACCATCAACTTTATTCCAAGCATTATCAAATTTTATTTCCCACATAGCTTGTGGTTCAGGTCTTCTTAAAACAACGTTACCCCAACGTTCTAACTTCTCACCATTACCCGCATCTAAACATTCATAATCTATCCATTTATCACTAACTTTAAGCATTTTCCTCACCACCAATTTAATTAAATATACACTAAATAGTATACCATATTCTGACAATTTCTTAAAATCAGCATACAAAAAAAGTTGGAAAATTGAATTGGCACATGCCAGCCCCTATCATTTCCAACCTTATACTAACATTATATGTATATATCCAAAATTTAACAATATATAAAATCAAAAGAAATTTAACTTTACACAACTTTTTACACATTTTAAAAGGAAATAGAAATTTTTTGTCATATATAAATATATAAAGGAGTCAAAAAAATTTACCACTTTAGTATATTAAAGAATTAACAAGAAGTACAAGCACAAAAAAATATTGGTCAGTTTTAAAAAACTTAAGTTAACTACATATAGCCAACTAAAAATATAGTCCAAAGGAGGATTAATAAATGTGTAAATTAGGAGATATTATTATAATAAATTCAAAAATGAATATGGCATAACAATTTCAAAACACTCTTTTGTTGTAATTAACGATAAACCAAATCACATAGAAGGTTTTAGATATGATTTTATTTCAAATATGCTATGTAGTTTTCATAACGAAAGACATAAAAGAAAAAAATTAAAATATAAAGAAAACTTACCAGTAAAAGAACAAAGAATAACTGGAAAAAGAATCAATAACAAAAAAGGTTATATTAAAGCAGATCAATTATATTATTTTGACAAAAGCAAAATTGAATATAAGCTACTAGCACATAAAATGAAAAAAACATGATAAGCCATTCAAATGGAGTAAAAACGTTTTAAAAGGTAAAGCCAAAATAAAATTAGTCTCACTATCAAAATAAATCAGCTTAAAAAACTGACTTATTTATTTCTTTTAAATAGAAAAAACATTGGAATACAAATCCAATGCTTTTTTGATAAAACATATTATCTCTTTGAGAATTGTGGAGCTCTACGTGCACCTTTTAATCCTGGTTTCTTTCTTTCTTTAACTCTAGGATCACGAGTTACAAATCCAGCTCTTTTTAAAGTTTTTCTATAACTATCTTCTTTACCTTCGTTTTCTTTATCATACTGAAGTAAAGCTCTAGTAATACCTAAACGGATAGCACCTGTTTGACCAGTAAATCCACCACCGTTTACTTTAACAGTAATATCAAATGTATTTTCATTATTTGTTGCAACTAAAGGTTGCATTAAATCCATTATATTAGTTTCATATGGAAAGAATTCTCTAACATCTCTACCATTTACAGTAATAGTTCCTTTTCCAGGTACCATTTGTACTCTAGCAACAGATGCTTTTCTTCTACCAGTTCCTACAAATTTTCTTTCTGCCATGTATATTCCTCCTAGTCAACTTTCATCTCAGCAGGCTTTTGAGCACTATGTGGATGATTTCCTTCTGCATATACAAATAATTTTTTATACATTTGTCTACCTAATCTTCCTTTTGGAAGCATACCTTTAACAGCTCTTTCAACCATTTCAACTGGATAGTTTTCAATCATTTCTTTAGCTGTTCTTTCACGTAATCCACCAGTATATCTACTGTGATTATAATACATCTTATCATTTAATTTGTTACCTGTAAGTACTACTTTATTAGCATTTACAACGATAACATAATCGCCACCATCGATATGTGGAGTATAAGTAGGTTTATGTTTTCCTCTTAAAACATTTGCTACTTTAGAAGCTAAACGACCTAAAGTTTGTCCTTCAGCATCAACAACATACCAATTTCTAGTGACATCTTCTTTTCTTTGCATGTATGTTTTCATTTTTTATTTTCCTTTCTCCATAACATTCGTAAGTTTTCCCAGGACTTACGCATGTGGGATAAATAAATGTACCAGTATTAATTATATTAAAAAAGACTTTAAAAGTCAATAAAATTATATGTTTTTATATGTTTTTTCATACATTTTATTGACTTTAATTTAACAAATTTACAAATCATTGATAATTTTTCAAATATATTACCTTTTTGATCTAGTATAACACATCTTTCAAATATAATCCTTCCGGATTAGCAGTTTTACCCGCTTTTCTTCTGTCTTCAGCTTTTAATATGTCAATTATATCTTCACTCTTACGTTTTCCTTCACCAATCTCAATTAATGTGCCTATCATATTTCTAACTTGATAACGCATAAAACCGGTTCCCAAAAAACTTAAAGTTATTTTATTCACATTCTTAAGTTCTCTAGTTAATCTAGTTTGTACAATAGTCCTAACATAATCTTCCTTTTCATCATCTGTTTTCGTAAATGATTTAAAATTATGTGTACCCTCTAAATATTTTAAAGCCCTCTCCATCTCAACTACATCTAATTTCTTATTATACTGATATATATAATCCTTTTCTATTGGATTATACTCTCCCATATTAATTATATAAATATATTCTTTAGCTTTAACATTAAATCTCGCATGAAAATCATCAGCTACTATCTCCACATTCTTAATATAAATATCATCAGGCAGTAAACTATTTAACCCATCTTTCAATTTTTCTGGTGTTATATGTTTAATATCTAAATCAAAATGAGCTTTTTGATTATAAGCATGAACCCCCGCATCTGTTCTACCAGAAGCATGTACACTAACCTTCTTATGTCCATTAATAGTTTTCAAAGCTTTTTCTAATTCCCCTTGTACAGTTTTTTCTTTAGGTTGTTTTTGGTAACCCTTATATTTAGAGCCATCATAAGCAAAAGTTATCAAGTATCTCATAATATTCCTCCTACTACAAAAATATTATATTTAATTCGCACTTACATTATTGTAACACAAATAAGTAATATTCGCACATTTATCATTTAACAAATCTATATATATCTTTCATCAAATCATTTATATCATCACGGTAACCTAAATTAATACCTTTAGTATTCTTAACTAAATTAGTAAATTTCACAATTTTTGGTTCCAATATATTAGCCTTACTCAGTAATTCATGATTAGTAAATAGATCAAACTTATTACCTTGAAAAACAATCTTACCGTTTTTAAACCCAATAACCTCATCCGCAAGTTCTAAAGCAACATTTGTATCACTAGAAGCAATAACAAATGTCTTACCATATTTTAATTTCATCATTCTAAATAATTTTACTATCTTTTTTTTACTAGAATAATCTAAGTTCATAAATGGTTCATCTAAAATATATAACTTGGGATTACATACTAACACACATGCAATCGCAACTTTTTTTTGCTCACCTTTGCTTATCTCAAACGGCGAACGATTTAAAAAACTTCTATCTAATCCCACCATTTTTAAAGCGCTAACTATCTTTTTATCATAATCACATCTTATTTTTTTCTTCTTTAATTCATATAAAATCTCATCATAAATAGTATTACAAAAAAAATAATTTTCAGGATTTTGTTTTAAAAAACCAATACTTTTAACAATTTCACCGCTATAAGAAATATCCTCATTAATTAAAGAAAGTAATGAACTTTTACCACTACCACTTTCACCAACAATAAATGTAATTTTCTTTTCATTTATATTAAAAGATAAATCATCAGTACTTACCTCTTTAAACATTATTGCCATAAATCATCCACCAATTTCTTTTCATCAAAATAAATCTTATCAATCAAATCATAAAACTTAAGTTTATCCGATAAACTAACCACAAATGGTAGTTCTAAATCATATTGTTCAAAAACTTCAGCATTTTCCAAAACTTTTCTTTTAGAACCTTTTAAAAGTACTTTACCATCCCCAATAATTATAATACTATCCGCATAAAGCAGCTCTTCAGAATCATTGGTAAAACTAATAATTGTTATTTTTTCTTTCTTACCAAATCTTCTTAACTTTTTTAAAACATCCTTTTTTAATTTATTATCAAACCCCTCAAAAAAATTATCTAAAATTAATAATTTTTCTTTTTTTATTAAATAACTACCCAAAACAACTAATTTTTTTTCAATAAAAGAAAGTGAATTAAAACCCCTATCTAAACATTTACTAAAATTAAATTCAACAGAAATATTAAATATTTTATTTCTAATTTCACTTTTCTTTAACCCACTAGCCTCTTTAATTAATATATTCATAACTAAATCATAGCTATCATATTCAGATATATCATCGATAAACGCCACATTGTTACCTTTAAATGGTTTGTTAAAAAATAAAATATCACCATTATATTTCAAATTTCCAGACAATATATGTGCGAGAGTTGTTTTGCCACTACCATTTTTACCTAAAACAGTTGTAAAACAACCTTCTGATATGCTTAAATTCAAATTATCAAAAACTTCAATATTTCCATAACTAAAACTCAAATTTTTAATATCAATCGTCTGCATACCACTTCACCACAAAAATTATTATAGTATAAATAAAAATAATTTACAATGAAAAATAATCAAACATTTATGTTAATTTTTAACATTTTTATATACATCTATCATTACTGGCAAAGTTTTCATTATAGCCAAAGTATTATCTTCAATAATTTTTGAATAAACCATTCTAAACTTATCAGAACTATCCTCCAAATTTAAATCCATAAACTGAGATAAAGGTGTAGCCCTAACACCTCCAAGTTCAATTAATAAAGTTACTGGAAATAAACTTTTTAATTTAGAATCCATGGTTGTATAAATCTCCATTTCATCTAATTTATACCCAGTTTCATCCGCATAAACTTTTGCTACATCATAATTATCTTTTCGCATCCCCTTAGTTAAATTAACCCAAGGATTATCTTCTTTATCTTTACCTAAATAATAAACTATATTCCCGCAACTATGATAAATAAATGAACCAATAAAATCATAATTCTCACTTATTTCATTATAAAAATTAAATAATGCTTCATTTTCCTTTTCAATCTCACCTTTTTTACTAAAATAAGGACATCCTAAAGGGCCTAATTTATCTCTCCTAATATTATTTAAATGAAGCGAAGCATATATTTTTTCTCCATTTTCAACCCTTTTAATTAAACTACTATTTTCAATATTACTATTTAAATCAACACCCCTACCATTACTAGACCAATTTATCATACATCCTACCGGCAAATTATTGTCTTTAAATAATTTATTCAAATAATCCTTAAGTAATTTATGCCTATCATCTAATATATTAGGAGTCGCATACCTAAACATCATTTGCTGTAACTTACAATCTCTATCACCATATTTACTTGCATATTCTCCTTCAATATAACTATTTCTATAATATGTTAAACAGTAAGTCTGTTCTTCTTCATCACTAATACTTCTTGGAATAAGTGACCTAATCGCACTAGTCACAATAATTGTTCCTTCAGGATTAACAATTGGAATAAAGTGAATAGTATATAAATTATCATCAATATTTATCTCTTTATTACAAAGTTTTTCCATAAATCTAATCACAAATACATTACTAATTAATTCACTACTATGTGTACCCCCAGTAATAATCACATGATATTTGCCATGGCCATATACAAAATGATCGATTGGATAACCAAAATAAGTATGACCTATTGGTTTTTCCTTTTTAATAACATTACTATCAAGCCCATCTAAAATTTCATTCATCTCATCATAATCTAATATTTTACCCATAACTATCACTCCTACATTATAACATACGCAAAATAAAAAGTTAAATCACTAAAGATTTAACTACGTTTACCATTTTGAATCTTATAACTAATTTTTAAAAGCAATTTTCTAGGCACGAATCTTGTTAAAAATATTCCCATCTTCATCTTAAATCCAGGTATAATAATCAATTTTTCATCAAACATTTTCTTAATACCATACCTAGCCACATCTACGCTTTCCATTCCCTTAATTGAAAAATGTACTCTAGCTACTTTATTAAATTCTGTATTAACAGGTCCTGGACATAAAACACTAATAGATACATTACTATCATCTTTCTTTAATTCTTCATAAATAGCCGATGACAAACTAACCACATAATTTTTTGTCGCATAATAACTCGCCATAAGTGGACCAGCCATAAAACCAGCCGAAGATGCTACATTTAATATATATCCTCTATCCTTCTTCTTAAAATCCTTTAAAAATAATTTAGTAAGAGTGTGCATAGACTTAATATTTAAATCTATCATATCAAGTTCTTTATCAATATTAGTATCACAAAATTCACCAAACACCCCAAAACCAGCATTATTAATTAAAATATCAATATCTTCTTTTTTTACTTCATTATAAAGTTCCATACAATTAAATGTACTAGATATATCTTTAACAATATAACTAGCTTTATCACCTAACTCTTTAGCTAATTTTTCAAGTCTTGTTTTTCTTCTAGCCACAAGTATTACTTCATACCCTTCATCAACTAATACTCTAGCCATATCAGCTCCAATTCCAGAGCTAGCTCCTGTTATTAATGCCTTCATGTAAATCACCTTAAAAACATTATATAATAAGCTTAAAACAAAGTAAATGTTTTTTAACTTTTCTTAAATATTATTCAGAATGTTTACGAATAAAATCTGCTAGTCCTAAAGAAGATGCATATAGGAAACCAGCGGTTGCAATAAAATCAATAACTTCTGATATCTCACCTGGTTGATAATAATCAATATCTATATCATCTAAATCTTCTATATCTGTATTATTAGATATAATCTCTGTAAAATATGGATTTATCTCTTTTATTTCCTCTAAAATTTCTAAAGCTTTTTTATTATCTCCAAGTTTATAATATAAACAAAGTTTAGAAGCTAAAAACGATAAACTATTATCCTCTTTATATTTTTTTATAAGTTTATTGAATCCCTTTTCATCTTCAAAATAAGCCTCAACCGCAGCTAATAAATACCTTGCTCCTAAATTATCATTCTCATTTAATTTAATCATTTTCTCTAAAACATTGCGAGCTAGTCCCATCTTTCCATATTGTATAAGAACCATCGCCTTATTTTCTAAAGCACGCATATAAGGCCGTGTTTGCCACATAGTATAAAATTCACCAACATTGTCAAAATAGCCCTCTTTTTTTAATCTTTTTTCCTCAGATTCTATAATTTTGTCTAATTCTTCTAAAACATCCTCACCAGTATATTCATAAGGTATTAAAAATAATTTGGGATCAATATAAGTCGGATCAAGTTTTAAAGCTTCTTTAGCAAGTTTAATAGCTTTCTTTTCACTAGTTGCATTAAGCGCTTCATCAAATTTAGCCATTGCTTTATCTAATTTTGTCTCGGGAATATCTAAAGTACCACTATTATATTGATTAATAAATTCTTTAATAAGTGCATCCATATCCTTTTGACTAGCATTCTTATCTTTCATAAAAGTATCCAGTTTACTATAAATTTTTTCAAAATCCTTCTGCACTAACACACACCTCTTTCTATAATCAGATTATCATATTTTATATATAAACACAAGTAATTTATACCAATTGACATAACTAATAAATAATATTAATATAATATTAAAGAAAGGATAATCAATATGAACCAATATCAAAACCCAATTGAATTATTTCATGCAATTCTTAATAATCCTAGGATTATTAATTCTTTGCCAAAAGAATTAATTTCAGACATTGATTTCATTGAAAAATACTATATCATTTTAGGAGAAGAAATAAAATTATATATTCCAAACAAAACCTATGAAACTCTAAAGCACCGTGAAGTCATCTTAAAAAACAAACAAAAAAACCAATTAGAAAATAAACCCAATATTACTTTAGAAAATGAAATAGAAATATTACACAATATTTTAACAGATCCCAAGTTTATCGAAAACTTACCAACAAATGAAAAATATTCTAATGATTTTTTAGAATTTATCTATTTAATATGGGGTGATGAAATTAAGCCATATATTCCATATGAAATGTTCGAAGAAATAAAAAACGAAGTACTAATGCATAAATATCATCAAGATTATGATCAAAATAGAGAACAATGGGCCAAAGAAGAACATCAAAAAATATTAAAAAAGATTGCTAGCAAAAATTAGCAATCTTTTTATCTACTTCTTCCGATATTATCATGTTTGAAATCTTTAATACTACTTTCAAATTCTTGAGTTTGCTCATCCGACATTTTCAAAAATCCCTCATAAATATTTCCAATAGTATCACTTAATTCTTTATCCATTTTTAATTTAGTAATAAAATTTTGAATTTGCATCAACTCATCCAAAGAAAAGCCTTTTAAAGAACTCATAATTTCATTACGAGCGATTGTCTTCTTACCTAAACCTCTAGTACGTTTTTTAACTTTTTTAGCAGTACTTGGAACTATAATTTTAGGTTCTTCAGCAGGTTCCATAGTTTCTAAAGGGCTTTCTAAATCTTCCGTTATAATAGGCTCCTCCTTATCAGGAACCTCTTCATATTTAACCAAAGCTTGTAATTCTTCATCAGATGGAAATAACATCTCAACCTCATCAGAATCTTCAACAGCTTCTTTATTTAAAGTATTCATTATATCATTTAAAATAATCTCACTATCCAAAAGTATTTCTTGTTTTCGCTCTGGATCATTCATTGCTTTTCTAAGGTCTTCAATATGTTTCCTAGACACAGATAATCTTTTTCTTAAATTACTACTTAGCTTTTTCTCCCAATCTGTTTTCTTAATATCTAATCCTATAACACAAAGTATATTTCCTTTAAGCTTAGTCGTAAATATTCTTACCTGAAATCCTTTAAATTCTAAAATTTTTTGAGAATAATCAGAACCAGAGTAATATTTAAACTTAGTACTATCACTCATATCAACACCATTTAAAATACCTTCTAAGGTACTCTTTACTTCACCATAAGCTTCTTTAGGAACATCATCTAAATCAACCTTAAAATATGGATTACCAGCTGGAGTTTTTGCAAATACAATTTTATGTCCATTACTATTATGGATACGTTCAGATTGAACATCTAAATAATTAACACAAATATAATATTTCTTAAGTAACTCTAAAATATCATCTTTTAATTCATTTTTATCATTTTCATTATTTAATCTTCTTAAAATATTAACGTTTTCCGCCAAAACTTCACAAATTTTACTCATAACAAGATCAACATTATAAAGATTAAAGCTAGGAAGCACTTCTCTTACTTTTTCTAAAGGAGTATTTTCAATCCTATTAACATAAGCCTTAATTTCTTCTTCTGTCATACTACCACCATTATATTTATATCATTAAAATTACATAAAGTCAAAAAAAGAATGCTTATTTTGCATCCTCTTCTACTAAAGATAAAACAACCATTAAAGCGTCGTCTCCTCTTCTTTCATCAATTTTAGAAATTCTAGTATATCCGCCGTTTCTTTTCGCATAGCGAAGAGCTAACTCATCAAATACTTTTTTAACAGTATCTTTATCGTTGTGTAAGAAAGCTAAAGCTTTTCTTCTTGCAACTAAAGATCCATCTTTACCATAAGAAATCATCTTATCGACAAACTTACGAACTTCTTTAGCTCTAGTCTCAGTAGTAACAACTTTCTCGTTGTTAATAACATCTTTAGTCAAATTAGCTAGCATACTTCTTCTATGTTTATTGTCGCGTCCTAATTTTCTATAAGCCATTAATTTCCTCCTAACTAATCTTCATCACGGAATTTAAGACCCATATCTTTAATTTTGTCCATAACTTCTTTTAAAGATTTTTTACCTAAATTACGTATCTTCATCATTTCTAATTCTGATTTTTCAGTTAAGTCTCCTAAAGTATTAATATTAGCTCTCTTTAAGCAATTATAAGCTCTAACAGAGAAGTCTAAATCATCAATAGAAGTTTCTAATTTTTTCTGTTTACTATCTTCTTGTTTAGCATTCATAATACCAGTAACATCAGCTATCTCACTTAAATTAGTAATAATATTTAAATGTTCAATTAATATTTTTGCAGCTAAAGCCATAGCCTCTTCAGGGCGAAGAGAACCATTAGTTTCAACCTCCATAATTAATTTATCATAAGAAGCATCTTGTCCAACACGCGCTTTATCAATTTCAAAATTAACTCTTTCAATAGGTGAATATAAAGCATCAATTGGAATATATCCTAAACTAGAATCAGTAATATATTTCTTATTAACTGAAGATAAATCTGCTCCACGACCATTAGCAATAATAAATTCCATATCAAGTTTTCCACCTTTAGCTAAAGTAGCAATAACTTGATCTTTATTAATTATCTCAACATCACTATCACAAATAATATCTCCAGCAGTAACTGTTCCTTCTTCATGAGCAGATAAATGAGCAGTTTTAACTTCATCAGAATGATTTCTAATAGCTATACCTTTTAAATTTAAAATAATAGCTGTGACATCCTCGATAACACCTTCGATAGTTTGGAATTCATGCATAACACCATCAATTTTAACTGCCACAATAGCACTTCCTGGCATTGATGATAACATTACTCTACGAAGAGCATTACCAATAGTCATACCAAAACCTCTTTCCAAAGGTTCTAATTCAAACTTACCATAATTATTAATTTCTACATAATCTGTTATTTTATAATCTGGTTTTTCAAAATTCATAAAAGTCTCCTTTCCTTTTATCCACGAGGTCGTTTTGGTGGACGACATCCGTTATGTGGCATAGGTGTGACATCTGAAATTGAAGTAATCTCTAAACCAGCTGTTTGTAATGAACGAATTGCTGTTTCTCTTCCAGAACCTAAACCTTTCGCATATACCTCAACTTTTTTCATACCCATTTCAGCAGCAGCTTTACCAGCAGCTTCTGCAGCCATACCAGCCGCAAAAGGAGTTGATTTTTTACTACCTTTAAAGCCTAAAGTACCAGCTGATGCCCAACTAATCGCATTACCATCTTTATCAGTAAGAGTTACGATAGTGTTATTAAAAGTTGAATGAATAAAAGCTTTACCTTCTGGGACATTCTTTTTAACTTTACGTTTTCTTGCTTTATAAGCCATAATATCCTCCTTTTAAAAGTTATTTCTTCTTATTTGCTATTGTTTTAGGTTTACCTTTACGAGTTCTAGCATTTCTACTAGTTCTTTGTCCTCTAACTGGTAAGCCTTTTTTATGACGAGTACCTTGATAAGAATTAATTTCCATCTTAGTCTTAATATTCATGTTTACTTCACGACGTAAATCACCTTCAGTTAAATATTTATTAACTTCATCACGAATACGTCCAAGTTCATCATTATCTAAACTTCCTGCTTTTTTATTAATATCAACATTTGCATCTTTTAAAATTTGATTAGATAAACTTCTTCCAATACCATAAATATAAGTAAGAGCGATTTCAATTCTTTTGTTATTTGGTATATCTACACCTTTAATACGTGCCATAAAAACACCTCCTATTTACCTTGTCTTTGTTTGTGTTTTGGATTATCACAAATAACCATTACTTTTCCATTTCTTCTGATAATCTTACATTTATCACACATTTTTTTTACTGATGGTTTTACTTTCATATCTATTCCTCCTACTTTGTTACTCTATAGGTTATTCGCCCACATGTTAAATCATAAGGTGATAATTCCACTTTCACTTTGTCACCTAGTAAAATACGAATACGATGTAGTCGCATTTTACCAGAAATGTGGGCTTTAATAACGTGATTGTTTTCTAGTTTTACTTTAAACCCGCCACCAGGCAAGATTTCTTCAACTATACCTTCTACTTCAATGACATCTTCTTTAGCCATCTTATCACCTCCTGGTTAATATTTCATACCCATCTTTTGTAACTAATACTGTGTGTTCAAAATGTGCGGACGGTTTGCCATCGGCAGTAATAATTGTCCAATCATCATCCAAAATATAAATTTTTCTAGTTCCTAAATTAAGCATTGGCTCAACAGCTATAACCATACCTTCCTTAAGTACAGGACCAGTATGTCTAGCTCCATAATTTGGAACATCTGGATCTTCATGAACATCGTTGCCAACACCATGACCAACGAGTTCTCGAACCACAGCGAGGTTATGTTCTTCTGCATATTTACTTACCGCATACCCAATATCACCAACATGACATCCATCATGAATAGCTTCCAATCCCTTATATAAAGATTTTTCAGTGTGCTCAAGCAAATATTTCTTTTTATCATCTATTTTCCCAACCGGATATGTCCAAGCTGAATCACCATGATATCCTTTATAACAAGCTCCAATATCGATAGAGATAATATCTCCTTCTTTAAGTTTTCTATCACTTGGAATACCATGAACAACTTCATCATTAATTGATGTACATATTGCAGCTGGAAAACCATCATAACCCTTAAACGATGGGGTTGCACCTCTACTTTTAATATATTCTTCGGCTAATTCATTTAATCTTTTAGTCGTAATTTCAGGTTTAATATAAGGTTTTAAATAATTATGCGTACTACCAGTAATTTCACCTGCTATACGTAAGAGTTCTATTTCTCTTTCAGATTTAATGCTTATCATTATAGCCTCCTATAATTTTTTCGATATTTTGAAAAGCCTCTTCTGCAGTAACACTACCATCTACATGATAGACATTACCATGAGCCTCAAAATAATCAATAACTGGTTTTGTTTCCTTTAAATATGTATCATATCTATGTTCATATGTTTCTAGATTGTCATCAGTTCTCTGAATAAGTTCATGACCACAATGATCACAAACCCCAGGCACTTTAGACTTACTAGAAGGAAACAAATCATTATAAACATTACCACAGTTTAAACATACCCTTCTACCTAAAATTCGCTTCTCACCAATTTCACGAGATATATCTAAAACTATTATAACATTTTTTTTATCATTTGCTTTTTCACAAACTTCTTCATATATAGAAATTTGTGTCATATTTCTAGGAAATCCATCTAGAATAAAGCCTTCCTTACAATCAGACCTACTTAGTCTTTCTTTAAGTAATTTAGCAATTAATCCATTATCGACAAATTCCCCATTTTCTAATTGTTTTTTAACTTTTTCATCATCAACAGAGCGAAGTAAGTCCCCAATAGAAACATGTGGAAAACCATACTTTTCATTTAACATTGATGAAAGTAAGCCTTTACCGGCGGCCGGAGCAGAAATGAATGTTATATTCATTAATACATTCTCCGGCGCTTATAACTACGGCTAATTAAACTACTTTCTAGTTGTTTATAAATTTCTAATATAACTCCAACAACAATTAATAATCCTGTTCCACCGATAGATACAGTTGATGGTAAATGAGAAACCATACTAAATATATATGGAAGTCCAGCAATAACTGCTAAAAAGATTGAACCAACAACTGTAAGTCTTATTAAAACTTTACTTACATATTTAATTGTCTCATCTCCTGGCCTAATTCCTGGTATATATCCACCAGACTTTTGCAAATTTTCAGCCATCTCCTTTGGTTTAATAACAATAAACGTATAGAAGAATGAGAAAGCAACAATAAATATTATAAATAATAAGAACCCAGTAACTGATGATAAACTAAGCCATGAATTAACAAATTTCATCATTCCTTCATTTTTAGAAAATTGAGCTATTAATGCTGGAGCTGAAATCAATGCAGAAGCAAAGATAACAGGTACAACACCAGCTGAATTTAATCTAAACGGAATATAAGTTTGTTTATTTGAAAATACATTATCTGTCTTATTTGCATATTGAATTGGGATTCTTCGCTCAGCAAGCTGAACAAATAAAACTCCAAGTATAATAACCAAATAAAGAATAATGAATAATGCAAACTTAATAGCTCCCATAGCTCCTGCAGAAACAGTAACTAAATTTGAATAAGCTTGAGTAAACATATAAGGTGTACTAGCCAAAATACCAGCCATAATAATCATTGAAGTACCATTACCTAAACCTTTTTTAGTAATTTCATCACCAATCCATAAAAGTAATGATGTACCAGCTGTTAACACTAATGAAACTTCTAGATATTGAGTAACTGTACCGTTTTGAATAAAGGCAAATGAAAACATATAACCTTGTACAAAAGCAAGTACAATTCCTAAAACACGAGTAATTTGGTTAATCTTATTTCTACCAGTTTGTCCTTGTTTAGCTAAATCTGCAAAATAAGGAATTATATCCATTTGTAAAAGTTGCATAATAATTGATGCTGTAATATAAGGTGTAACACCTAATGCAAAAATTGAAAAATTCTGCATAGCTCCTCCACCTAATACATTAAGTAACTCTAAAAATCCAACATTCAAATCACTATTTACACCAGGTACTACTACCGCAGTTCCAAGTTTAAACACAAAGAGCATTGCAAAAGTAAACCATACTCTTTTCCTTAAATCTTTATTTTCTGGGCTAAAAAATTGTTTTACTTTTTTAAACAATTAGATCACCTCTGCTTTTCCACCTAATTTTTCTATTTGTTCAAAAGCAGAAGCAGAGAACTTATTAGCTTTAACAGTTAATTTCTTTTCTAATTTTCCACTACCTAATACTTTAATACCATCTAAAGCATTTTTAACTAATCCCATATCTTTTAAAATTTCTGGAGTAACTTCAGCACCATTTTCAAACCTATTTAAATCTGATAAATTAATAACAGCATATACTTTTTTAAATTTAGCATTAGAGAAACCTCTCTTAGGAAGTCTTCTGAAAAGTGGTGTTTGACCACCTTCAAAACCTACTCTAACTCCTCCGCCACTACGAGAGTTTTGTCCGTTTTCACCACGGCCAGCTGTTTTACCAGTGCCACTTCCTGGTCCACGTCCTACTCTTTTTTTAGCTTTTGTAGCATATGGATTTGGTTTTACAGTATGTAACTTCATTTTATAATTCCTCTACTTTCTTACCACGCAACTTAGCTACTTCTTCAGCAGTTTTTTGTTGCTTTAAAGCATCTAAAGTTGCATATGCCATATTAATTTTAGTACTTGATCCAAGTGATTTAGATAAAATATCTTTAACACCAGCAAGCTCTAATACAGATCTAACAGGTCCACCAGCTTTAACTCCAGTACCTTTAGAAGCAGGTCTTAATAAAACTTTACTAGCGCCTCTTCTTCCGATAGCTTCATGTGGGATAGTATTGCCACCAACGATAGCAACATTGGTAACATTTTTAGTAGCGGCTGCTACAGCCTTTTTAATAGCAGTTGGTACTTCGGCTGCTTTTCCAGAACCGATACCAACACGACCCTTACGGTCTCCAACAACTGCTGTTGCTGCGAAACGTAATTGACGACCACCTTTAGTTACCTTAGTAACTCTTCCGATGCTGATAACTTCTTCGTCAAATTGTTTTGGACGGGGTTCTCTTCTTTGTCTTTCCACTATATTTCCCTCCTTTTAGAATTCTAAACCATTTTCACGTGCAGCTTCAGCTAAAGCTTTAACACGTCCATGATATAAGTATCCACCTCTATCGAATACTACTTTAGTAATTTTTGCTTTTTTAGCTCTTTTCGCAATTAATTCTCCGACTTTGACAGCTGCTTCGATATTTCCACCATTTTCTAGTTTCAAATCTTTATCAATTGAAGAAGCGCTGACTAAAGTTACACCTTTAGTATCGTCGATAATTTGTGCGAAAATATTACTATTTGATCTAAACACATTTAATCTTGGTGTTTCACTAGTTCCACTAACAGTTTTTCTAACTCTAGCATGTCTAGCTTGACGCACTTCATTACGATTAACTTTCTTTATCATAATTTCTTCTTCCTTTCTAATTAAGCAGCTTTCTTACCAACTTTTCTGATGATATATTCATCTTGGTAACGAATACCTTTACCTTTATATGGCTCAGGTTTTCTAACTTTTCTGACATTAGCCGCAAACTCGCCAACTAATTGTTTGTCAGCACCTTTAATAGTAAGCTCTGTATTACTTGGAACTTCTGCAGTTAAACCTGCTGGAACTTCCATAACTACAGGATGAGAATATCCTGCTTGAATAGTTAATTTATTGCCAGATAAATTAAAACGATATCCAACACCAACTATTTCTAATTTCTTTTCAAAACCTTCAGTTACCCCTTTAATCATGTTTGCAATATTAGCATTTGCTGTTCCATGAAAAGCTTTATAAGCATCACTTTTTCTTGTAACTACAAGTTCATTATCTTTAACTTCCACAGCAATGTTTTTATTAATTTCAGTAGAAAGTTCACCTTTTGGTCCCTTAACTGTAACAACATTGCCATCAGTAGTTACGGTAACATTTTCAGGTATTGAAAGTACTCTGTTTCCTATACGACTCATATTACTTTCTCCTTTCTACCAAACGTAAGCTAACACTTCGCCACCTAGTGATTTTTTCTTAGCATCTCTACCTGTCATTACACCTTCAGATGTTGAAACAATAGCGATACCTAGTCCATTTAAAACACTTGGTATTTCATCTGCATGAGCATAAACTCTAAGTCCTGGTTTAGAAATTCTTTTAAGACCAGTAATAACTCTTTGTTTTTTAGCTCCATATTTTAATGTTAAAACTAATTCATTTTGAACATCTTTTTTAACAGTTTTATAACTAACAATATATCCTTCTTCTTTTAAGATTCTAGCTATTTCTTCTTTCATCTTTGAAGATGGCATTGCTACTTCTTTATATCTTAATTGATTTGCATTACGGATTCTCGTAAGCATATCAGCAATTGGATCTGATACTACCATATTTAATCCTCCCTTCTTACCAACTTGATTTTGTAATTCCAGGTATTTGTCCTTTATAAGCTAATTCCCTAAAACAAATACGGCAAATTCCATATTTTTTAAGTACTGAATGTGGTCTACCACAAATTTTACATCTAGTATATTTACGTACTTTAAATTTAGGCTCACGATTAGCTTTTACAATCATACTTTTTTTAGCCATAATTTCCTCCTAATCATTATTTTTTAAAAGGCATACCGAAACCTTTTAATAAGTCTAAAGCTTCCTCATTGGTATGTGCTGTTGTAACAAACACAATATCCATTCCGCGTACTTTAACAACTTTATCATAATCTATTTCTGAGAAAATTAATTGTTCTGTTAAACCTAGAGTGTAGTTTCCTCTACCATCAAATGATTTTGGACTAATCCCTCTAAAGTCACGAACACGAGGTAATGTAATACTGATTAGTTTATCTAAAAAGTTGTACATATTATCGCCTCTTAAAGTAACCTTGCAGCCAATTCCTTGACCTTGACGTACTTTAAAGTTAGCGACAGCTTTTTTAGCTTTTGTAACAATAGGTTGTTGACCTGTAATAGCTTTTAAATCAGCTACAGCTGCATCTAATAATTTACTATTACTAGTTGCATCACCAACACCCATATTAACAACTATTTTTTCAAGTTTTGGTATTGCCATTACACTTTTATAATTATATTTTTCTCTTAAACTAGGTACGATTTCTTCATTGTACTTTTTTTGTAGGCGGTTCATAAATACCCTCCTTTCAGGTTTAGTCAAGTTTTTCATTTGATTTTCTTGACACTCTTATTTTCTTTCCATCTTTATTAGTAGTGTGTCCTATTCTTGTTCCTTTTTTAGTTTTAGGATCAATAATCATTACATTTGAAACATGTAATGGTGCTTCGACCTCAGCAATTCTACCATCTTGTCCACCGTTTGGTTTAATATGTTTTTTAACAATATTAACACCTTCAACGATGACTTTATTTTGGGCCTTCAAAGTTTGAATAACTTTTCCTTCTTTGCCTTTGTCTTTACCGGTGGTGACAACTACTTTATCTCCTTGTTTTATTTTCATATTAATTCCTCCAAACGATTCCTATAATACTTCCTTAGCAAGTGAAACAATTTTCATAAATCCTGCATCTCTTATTTCACGAGCTACTGGTCCAAACACACGTGTTCCAACTGGAGTCTTATCATCTTTAATTAAAATACATGCATTATCATCAAATTTAATATAAGATCCATCTTCTCTTCTAACTCCACGTTTTGTTCTAACAACAACAGCTTTAACAACTTTACCCTCTGAAACAGTTCCATTAGGTGTTGCTTTTTTCACTGTTCCAACAACTATATCTCCGATATTGCCAGTTTTAACTTTACTACCACCAAGTACTCTAATAACTAATAACTCACGAGCTCCAGAATTATCAGCAACTTTTAAACGACTTTCCTGTTGAATCATCTAAATTCCTCCTTCTAGCTAATTATAAAATAACAGCTTTCTCTACTATTTCTACTAAACGATAATGTTTAGTTTTAGATAGTGGTCTAGTTTCAGCGATTCTAACTTTATCGCCAACCTTCGCTTCATTCTTTTCATCGTGAACAGCATATTTTTTAGAGTACATAGCTCTTTTACCATATTTTTTATCCATAATGTAAGTTTCAACTAATACAGTAATAGTTTTATTGCCTTTATCGCTTACAACTTTACCAACTAATTCTCTTTTTATATTTTCCATAAAATCCTCCTAGTCTTGTAATTCACGTTCGCGAAGAATAGTTTTCATTCTTGCGACAGCCTTTCTAAGTTCATTAATTCTAGCTGGTTTTTCAAGACTACCAGTAGCTTGGCTAAAACGTAAATTAAATAGTTCAGCTTTAGTTTCATCGATTTTTTTCTTTAAATCTTCGTTACTTAACTCTCTAAGTTCATTAATTTTCATTTGCCTCACCACTTTCTTTCTTTACAAACTTACATTTGATTGGTAATTTGTGCATAGCTAAGCGAAATGCTTCTCTAGCAACATCCTCACTAACATCGGCAATCTCGAACATAATTTTTCCTTTTTTAACAACGGCAACCCATTTTTCAGGAGTACCTTTACCTTTACCTTGACGCATACCAATACCTTTGGCAGTCAAAGATAAATGTGGGAAAATATTAATCCATACTTTACCACCACGTTTCATGTAACGAGTCATCGCTACACGGGCAGCTTCAATTTGTTGTTGACTAATCCAAGCTCCTTCTAAAGCTTCTAGTCCATATTCTCCAAATGAAACTTTTCTATTTCCTCTAGCTTCACCTTCATAAGATAAACGGTGAGGACGACGATATTTAGTTCTTTTTGGTATTACTGCCATCCTTCACACCTCCCTTATTTGAACGTGCCTGCTTAACGTTATCTTCTTTTTTTCCATCTCCAAGGATTTCTCCTTTGTAAATCCATACTTTAACACCGATTTTACCGTAAATAGTATCAGCTTCTTTTAAAGCATAATCGATATCAGCTCTTAAAGTATGACGAGGAACTTTTCCTTCAGTATAACCTTCTCCTCTTGCAATTTCAGCACCATTTAATCTACCAGATACTAAAGTTTTAATACCTTTAGCTCCTGATTTCATAACGTTTCTAATAGCTTTCTTTTGAGCAATTTTATAAGAAACACGGTTTTCAATTTGATGAGCAATATTTTCTGCAACTAAAGCTGCATCTAAATTTGGATTCTTAATTTCTTTAATAGAAATATGAATCTCTTCGCCAGTTAATTTATTTAATTCTTTTCTTAATTTTTCAATTTCATCTCCGCCATGACCAATTACTACACCTGGTTTAGCAGTATTGATAATAACTTCGGTCTTTTCATTGTTTCTTTCAATAAGAATACTTGAAACAGCGGCATCTTTTAATTTTTTCTCTAAACATTTACGAATTTTATAGTCGTTATTTAAGTATTTAGCAAAATCTTGATTTCCAGCATACCACTTAGATTCCCAAGTTTTATTTATACCAATTCTAAGTCCGACTGGACTAACTTTTTGACCCATGTATTACCCTCCTTTGCTTAATTTTTCTCACTCACTACCACTGTAACGTGGCTTGATCTTTTTAATATTGGTTTAGGGC
>CALVRI010000018.1 GCA_944358525.1 uncultured Bacilli bacterium
TCTGGTTAGTGACTCGTTTTTTATATAAAAACAGTGTCGGTGAAATTTTACTCACCAACACTATTTATTATAGAACCGAAATGTATGAGAAACGTCCATAACATGGGCGTTTTTGAGTGTTTGACCAATTTGAAATTTAATAAAAATTAGTGTAATATATAAAATGTATTAGAAATTTTTCCACGCCAAAAACACAAAAGGCTATAGAATTTTTAAAAATGTAAGACTAAATTCCTTTTGTTAAAAGTTTATAGTTATTGAATTATGTGGGTGTTTCTATGATACATAATAGAATTTATTTATTCTTATTATGTTTTAGGAGATAAGGTTTTAGGACGACCTCATCTCTTTTTATTTCTTTAATATTTAATAAGTTAAGTATTTCTTTTCCTCTTTCTGGATTATCAAAAGTGCTCATCATAAAACAAAAAATTTCATAAGGTGTTTTACCTTTTAAAGAATTTCTAGGAGTAGAGTTAATATGTGAAAACATTAAATCTAAATCATTTTGAGTAATATTAGATATATCTATTTCATTTGGAATAATATCTCTAATATAATTATGTGTGTTTTCAACATGCGGTTTTTGACTAGAGCGATATGCATCACAGTAAAAAAAATTTGTTCTAAATTCACCAGTATTTTGATTAAATTCGAATAAATCGACTTTTTCAAACTCTACACCTCTATCAGTAAGAATTAAAGAGAATAATTCTCTATATAAATCATGGCCTAATTTGTTTTCTAAATTTTCTAATGTTTTAGACATTGATTCAGAAGTTTTATTTCCATGAATAAAACCAATTATAATTCCAGAACCTTCAAAATAAAAAGTTTGAATATATGGCCCGGATTGAGAATTTAAAACGGTGTCCATTTCAGTAGTAGGAACTTCCGGATTATTCTCTTTAAATTTTAAATAATCTTTATATTTGTGATTTTCATAATTGGCAGGTTCTTTTCGTTTTTTATATTTATTGTTGAATTGTTTACGATTCACTTGTTCTTTTAAAGAAAAATTATCAATACCATAATTTTTAAAGACTCCCATTTCAATGTAATTATAAAGTGTTTTAATACATTGTTTAATTTCTTTATGGGAAGATTTAATTTGATAAAGTGATTGGCCTTGATCTAATAAAGGTTTAAGAATCCCAGCTAACTCTTTAACTTCTAAAGTAGTCATATTAATTCCTTGTCTAAAGTCGACTAAATCAGATTTATAATCTTTATCAGCAGTAGTGGCATAGTAAAAATATTTATCCAAATGACAAGTAGCCATTTTAGGGCATTTATTGCAAGCACCAGGAGATCTATCTCTTTTATTGCATTTGATTTCTTCATATCTTGGACATCGTTTTTTACAACCGCCACATTCTTGCCTATGAATACAAATAGAGGGATAAATAAATTGATTTCTTGGTTTAAAAGTTCTATGTTTTTTAATTTCTTTAGCAACAGTAGTAGGGTCTTTACCTATAGTTTTAGCAATATCTACTTTATTTGAACGATTTTCAATTCCAATTTGAATAATTTTTCTTTCATCGAGTGTCAAATGTTTATTGTCACATGTTTGTTTTGACATATAATATACCTCACTTTCAAAGCCGAAACACCCATGCGAAGTATTATATAAAAAAGAATTTAGTCTTACAAATTTATAACTGGAATTTGATGTAAGACTAAATTCTATTTACAAATATTGAAACTGGAATTTACTTTTTCAATTCATAAAAGATGGAAAAAGCAAATAAATTTAACAGTTTATTTGCTTTTATTTTTGTGTATATGTTATAATGAGTAAGACAAGATATTACAATTTTTGAAAGGTGGAAAATAATGAACTTTGATTATATTGTTGTAGGTGCCGGATTTGCTGGGGCAACTATTGCAGAAAGAGTAGCTAATAAACTCAATAAAAAAGTATTAGTAATTGATAAAAGAGATAACATTGGTGGTAATATGTATGACTATATTGATGAAAATGGTATATTAGTACATAAATATGGACCACATTTATTTCATACTAATTTGGAAAATGTTTATAATTATTTAAAAGAATTTGGAGATTGGTTTTTCTATGAGCATAGAGTTTTAGGTAAAGTTAATGGTAAAATTGTACCAATTCCATTTAACATTACTTCAATAGAAAAAAGCTTTGATAAAGAAAAAGCTGATAAACTAATTGGAATCTTAAAAAAGGAATTTGGTACAGAAAAGAAAATTCCAATTTTAGAACTTCGAAAATATCCAGATAAAGACATCAATGAACTAGCAGAATATATTTATGAAAATGTGTTCTTATATTACACAATGAAACAATGGGGACAAACGCCGGATGAAATAGATCCAAATGTAACAAATAGAGTTCCAGTATTTGTTTCAAAAGATGACCGCTATTTTCAAGATAAATATCAATTTATGCCAAAAAGTGGATATACTAAAATATTTGAAAAAATGTTAGATAGTGAAAATATCGAAGTAAGATTAGGCGTAGATGCCAAAGAAGTTTTAAATGTTAAAGATAATATAATTTATTTTGAAGGTCAAGAATTTAAAGGAACGGTTATTTATACAGGGGCAATCGATGAATTCTTTGATTATGAATATGGTTCTTTACCTTATAGATCATTGGAGTTTGAATTTGAAACAATCAATAAAGAATATTTTCAACCAGTTGGTACAGTTAATTATCCAACTAAAGAAGATAAATTTACAAGAATTACTGAATTTAAACATATGACAATGGAAAAAGCTAAAATACCAAAAACTACAATCATGCGTGAATATCCATGTGCCTATGATAGAAAAAGTGATAAGGCAAATATTCCATATTATCCAATTGTAAATGACGAAAATATGAAATTATATAACAAATATGTAGAAAAAGCATCTAAAATTCCAAATTTTTATTTAATAGGAAGACTTGCTCAATATAAATATTTCAATATGGATTTAGTTATTAATGAGGCATTAAAATTATTTGAAAAAATTGAAAAAGAAGTATAGTATCGATTACTTTATAAAAATATTCTCAATTAATATATGTATACTGAATTAGGTGAAGAAAATGAATCGAAAAAAAAATAAGAGAAAAAAGGTTTTATTTATTGCAAGTACAGGTGGACATTTAACTGAACTTATGCAAATGAAACCGCTTTTTAAGGAATATAATTATCATTTGGTTACAGAAAAAACTCCGGTAAATTTAGCTTTAAAAAAAGAATACGGTAAAAAAATAGATTATGTTATTTATGGAACTAAAGATCACAAAGTTACATATTTATTTAAATTATTTTTTAATTGTTGGATTGAACTTTTCATATTCTTGAAATTTAGGCCACAATTTATTGTTACAACCGGTGCCCATATTGCTGGACCTATGTGCTGTATTGGAAAGTTATTTGGATGTAAAATTATTTTTATTGAGACATTTGCTAACATGACATCTAAAACAATCACTGGTAAATATGTATACAAATTTGCTGACTTATTTTTAGTTCAATGGGAAGAAATGTTAAAGTTATATCCAAATGCTAAATACTGGGGCAGTTTATTTTAGGAGGAAATATGATTTTCGTTACTTTAGGTACTCAAGATAAAAGTTTTAAACGTCTATTAGACTTAATACAAGAGCAAATTGATAATGGCACAATTAATGAAAAAGTAATAGTTCAAGCCGGATATACGAAATTTAATTCAGAAAATATGGAAATATTTGATTATATTGATAATAAAAAATTCAATAAATTAATTAATGAGTGTGATTTATTAATTACACACGGTGGTGTTGGTAGCATTTTAACTGGCTTAAAAGCTAATAAGAAAATAATTGCCGTTCCTAGACTTGCTAAATATAAAGAACATACTAATGATCATCAGTTACAAATAGTAAATAATTTTTTTAACAAAGGCTACATTTTGAAAGCTGATAATAATGATTTAGGACAAGCTATAATAAAAATAAAAAATTTTAAACAAAAAAAGTGGAAATTTAACAACGAAAATTTTTTAGATAAATTAAAAAATTATATAGATAACAATTAATGTGGAGGTGTTTAATATGGCAAAAGTAAGTATTATTGTGCCTATATATAATGTTGAAAAATATGTTGCAAAATGTTTAGATTCTTTGCTAAAACAGACTTTCAAGGATATTGAAATTTGGGCTGTAATTGATGGCTCTCCAGATAATAGTGTAAATATAGTAAAAGAATTTACTAAAAAAGACAAAAGAATAAAATGTATTGAAAAAGAAAATGGGGGATATGGATCTGTATTAGAGTATGCTATTAATAATATAAATACCGATTATTTTTTGATTTGTGACCCTGATGATTGGATTAGTGATAATGCAGTTGAATTATTGTATAACGCTGCGAAAAAGGATGATTTGGATTTGGTTATGGCCAATTATTATGAAGTATATGATAACGATGATATTAAGCATAAATCAAGCATATCAGCTTATCCAAATGTTTTTACTCCTGAATTCGGAAAAGTTTATAATAAACAAAACGGCTTAGATAAATTTTTATTTTTAAAAGAAAGCCCACATGCTAAATTATATAGAACATCTATAGCTAGAAATTTTACGTTTCCACGTAAGGTTAGTTATACCGATAGTTTACTATTTATGCTTTTTGTTGTACAATGCAATAAAGCTATGTGCCTTGATGATGGCTTAGCTTATTATTTAATTGAACGCGAAGGTAATACAATGACTGATGTTAATCCAAAAATTGCAGATTATTATTATACTGTATTTACAAGCACAGTAGATCAATATGAAAAAGGAAAAAATAGAAACGAATATTTTTATTATAGAATGTTTTTAAAGTTTCTTCGTATAAATGTTTATCTTGCAAAAATAGGTGATAAAAAGGTTTATAATGAAAAAAGAAAAACTATTTATAAATTATTGAAAATCTGTTTAAAACATAGAAGAGAAATAAAAAAATGTTTGAAATATGAAAATAAAAGAAAACGTTTAGCCTATAAATTGTATTTAATTCCAGCTTTTTCAAAATATGTATATATATACTTTTCAAATAAAATATACAAAAGTATGCGTTAGGTGATGTTATGAAAAGAAATAAAGTTTCAGTAAATTATATTTACAATATGTTGTATCAAGTTCTTACTTTTTTAACCCCAATTATTACAGCACCGTTATTGGCAAGAACTTTGGGATCTACTAATTTGGGAATTTATGATTATACTTATACTATAGTCAATTGGTTTACTATTGTTGGTATGTTAGGCATATCAACTTATGGTAATAGGGAAATAGCAAAAGCTTCAGCTACTAATGATAAAAATGTTGTTTCTAAAAAATTTAGTGAAATTTTTACACTACAAATGGTAAGCGTTTTGATTTCTTTTACTATTTTTATTTTATTAATCTTGTTAACTAATTTTAGATATAAAACCGTTTTTATTATTCAAGGTTTGTTGATTTTTTCAAGTGCATTTGAGATAAGCTGGTTTTATGCTGGTATGCAGGACTTTAAAAAAGTATCAATTAGAAACATGATACTAAAATTAATAACTGTTATTGGTATTGTATTATTAATTCATAGTGATAAAGATTTAATTTTGTATACTTCATTTTTAGCTGTGTTATCAGTTATTAATAGTTTAATATTATTTTATAAAATTGGTGATTATGTAAATTATAAAAAACCTACGATAAAAGAATTTGCTTCACATATTAAAGGAAGTATTGCATTATTTATTCCTCAGATTGCTACGACAATCTATAGTGTTTTTGGTCGAACTTTAATTGGTATGCTTTATACCGATATTAATGAAGTTGCTTTCTATAATTATGCTTATAGATTTACAACAATGATTTTATACATAGTAACTACTATTGGTACTGTTATGTTGCCTCGTGTAGTGCAAATCAGAAATGAGGGCAATGATGAAGAAGCAAAATGTATAACAAACAAGACATTAAAAGTGGCTTTATTGCTTTCTATTCCATTAGCAATAGGCTTTTCAACAGTTGCGCCGTTCTTTATACCATGGTTTTTAACAGAAAATTTTTCTAGAGTAAGCACAATTATTTGCTTTTTAGCTCCAACTATTGTATTTATTTCAATCACTAATGTTTTAGGTACACAATATTTAATTCCTTTTGAGAAAACGTCAAAATATACTATTTCAGTTGTAAGTGGATGTTTTATAAGTTTATTATTGAATTTTATTTTAATAAGACCATTTGGTGGAATAGGAGCTGCCATAACTACTGCTATTACCGAATTTGCTGTTTTTGTAATTCAATATTGTTTTGTTAGAAAAAGTTTTAATTTTGAAGGAACTTTAAAAAAATTTTTTAAATATTTATTAGCAGCATCAATAATGGGAGTTGTTATCGTTTTAATAGGTGTAGCTTTAGGTGTTGGATTTATTACAAATGTTATACAAGTACTTGTTGGAATAATTATATATGCTTTATTTTTATATTTTACAAAAGACGATATTTATCAATTTTTATTTGATAAATTTAAAGATTTAATATTAAGCAAAATAAAAAGAAAAAGTAAAAAAACTATAGAATAATAAAAATTTATTTTATAGTTTTTTAATGTTGAAATTAATCACTTTTATTTTATTTTAAAATAATGTATAATGTTTTATAGACAAAGTAAAGTAATAGAAGGAGTTTTTATATGAATGAGAAAATTGATTTTGTCATTATGTGGGTTGATGGAAGCGACCCAAAATGGTTAAAAGAAAAAAACAAATATTCAACTAATAAAATTGATATTGATGATGCTATCAATAGATACCGTGATATGGGTACTTTAAAATATTGGTTTAGAGGAGTGGAAAAATATACTCCATGGGTTAATAAAATACATTTTATAACATGGGGTCATGTTCCAGATTGGTTAAACACTAGTAATCCAAAACTTAATATTGTAAAACATGAAGATTTTATACCTTCAAAATATTTACCAACATTTAGTGCAAATCCGATTGAACTTAATTTACATCGTATAGACGCTTTAGAAGAAAAATTTGTTTTATTTAATGATGATATGTTTATTACTAATCCATTAAATCCTGAATATTTTTTCAAAAACGGTTTACCGTGTGATTTTTGGAAAGAAAACATTTTTAAAACAGAAGATTCCGGTGATAATTTTTTTGATCACATTATTCTAAATGATTTATTTATAATTAATAAAAATTTTGACAAAAAAGCTTTTATAAAAAAGAATCATTCTAAAGTGTTTAATTTAAAATATTATAAAAGGAATATACGATATTTAATGCTTTCACATTGGAGCTATTTTGCCGGTTTTGATATACCACATACAGCAAATTCATTTTTAAAATCCTCTTTTAAAGATATATGGGAAAAGGAATTTTATATTCTTGATAGAACTTCACAAAATAAATTTAGAAGCGTTTTTGATATAAATCAGTGGGCTGTTCAATGGTGGCAAATGTTAAAAGGAAATTTTTCTGTAAAATCTTATAAGGACAACGGAAAATATTATATCTTAAAAGAAAATAACGATGACTTATTCAATTATATAAGAAGTGATAAGTCGACCATTGTTTGTATAAATGATACAAATACCAATTTAAATTTTGATAAAGTAACAAAAGATTTAATAAATGTGTTAGAGGAAAAATTACCAAATAAATCTAGTTTTGAAAAATAGGAGAGTATTTATGAAAAAGAAAATTGTTTTTTGCGTATATAATTTAGATATTGGAGGCATTGAAACAGCCTTAGTAAGTTTACTTAATAATTTAGATATGAGTAAATATGAAATTTATTTGTTTTTAGTAAAAAAAGAAGGTGTTTTTTTAAATTCAATTTCTCCTGATATTAAAATAATAAACTTTGATGTGTGTGAAAGTAAGAATATAATATATAGAAAGATAGTTAATTTATGTAAAGTACAATATTTCAAATTTAAATATAAAAATAAGTTTGACTTTGCTGCAGCTTATGCTACTTCGATTAAAGCTTGTACAAAACTTGCACATCATTTTTCTAAAAATAATGCTATATGGATCCATGGAGATTTCACTCAAGAATTTAAAAATAAAGCATTAAAAAAATTTATAAAATTTATTAATGTTCAAAAATATAGAAAAATTGTTTTTGTATCAAATTCTATTAAGAACAATTTTACTAAGGCAGGCATACATTTTAAAGGAAAAAGCTATGTTTTTAATAATTTTATTGATTATAACAGAATAAAAAAATTAGCCGAAGAAAACCATGTTGAAAAAAGAAAAACTACATTTATTAATGTTAGTCGTCATGAGGAAAAAGCAAAAAATTTACTACTTTTATTAAGATGTGTTAAAAGATTGATTAATGAAGGATACAATTTTGATTTATGGATGATTGGTGATGGTCCAGATCATGAATTATACACAGACTTTGTCAAAAATAATAATTTAGAAAATGTAGTAACGTTTTATGGAAGAAAATCAAATCCATTTGTTTATTATAAAGCAGCAGATGCAGTGGTCCTTTCATCTGTCTTTGAGGGTAATCCGGTAGCATTTATTGAAGCAAAAGTTTTAGGCAAACCCATTATTACTACGAATGTAAGTGATGCGTTAATTGATATAAAAGATAGATATGGTATTGTAACTGATATTAATGATGAAAGCTATTATAATGGTTTAAAACAATTTTTAAATAATGGTTTTTTACCACAGAAATTTGATCCGCAGCAATTTAATGAAGAAATTTTACAACAACTTGAGCAAGTTATTAACAAACACAACTAGCAAATTAAAAAAATAATAATGGACATATGACATTATTTTTGATAAAATTATAATAATGGTGATGATATGAAGATTAGTGTAATTATTCCTGTTTATAATGTTGAATACTATTTAAAACGCTGTTTAGATAGTGTTTTAAATCAAACATATACTAATTTAGAAATTCTATTAATTGATGATGGCTCATCAGACACAAGTGGAAACATATGTGATGAATTTGCACAACAAGATAATAGAATTACTGTATTTCACACAAAAAACGAAGGTGCCGCTTGCGCACGTAATTTTGGTATAAAAAAAGCAAGTGGTAAATATCTTTTTTTTGTCGATGGTGATGATTTTATTGAACAAGATACAATAGAAAAAATGGTTAAACTAAGTAATAATGGTAACATAGACATTATTTATTGTGACTATTATAAATATTATGATGATTCTAATAAACAATATATGTCACTTATTCCATTTTATGGCCTTAATAAAAAAACACACATTTTAGCTATGCCTGGACCAGTATGTAAACTAATAAAAAAAGAATTATTCATAGAAAATAATTTGTTTTTTTTGCCAGGAAAATTTTTTGAAGATAATGCAATTATGCCATTATTAAGTGCACTATCTAAAGATTACTGCTATTTAAAAGAGGCAAAATACTATTATTTTCAGCGAAATGAATCTGCCTTAAATTCCAAAGAGTACAATCCAAAATGGGAAGATATATTTGAAGTATTGAATTATTTATATAAAGGATTTGTTGAAAAAAATTTATTTGATAAATATAAAAGCGAAATAGAATATATTTTTATTGAATATTTACTTCATGCCGCAAATTTAAGGTTTTATGATTACAAAGAGGGTAGGACCAATATTAAAAAAGTTCACAATATTATGAAAAAAGAATTTCCTAAATGGCAGAAGAATATTTATTTTAAACAAGAAAATTGGAAATATAAAGTGATGTGTAAATTGTTTTATGGCAATCATTTATTTTTAATTTCAATTATTAGGAGGAAATAATTATGAAAATTAGTGTAATTGTTCCAGTGTATAATGTGGAACTTTATTTATCAAAATGTTTAGATAGTTTAGTTCATCAAACTATAGAGAACATTGAAATTATTGTAGTGAATGATGGTAGTACCGATAACAGCCAAAAGATTATCGATGAATATAAAACAAAATATCCCAATAAAATTAAAAGTTATATTAAATCAAATGGTGGACTTAGTGATGCTAGAAATTATGGAATTGACAAAGCCAATGGACAATATATTGGCTTTGTAGATAGTGATGATTATGTAGAAATTAATATGTTTGAAAAAATGTATAATAAAGCAATTAGTCAAAATTTTGACATCGTAGTATGTGATGTAAACTGCCAAAATGGTAATCATAATAAGCGTATTTCATCATTAATTGAAACCGATTTGACCAAAATCGAAGAAATAAAGAAACAAATGATAAGTGTTTATCCGGTTGCGTGGAATAAAATTTATAAAAGAACTTTATTATTAAATAAAGTAAGATTTAAAAATAAAGTTTGGTATGAAGATGTAGAATTTTTATATAAATTATTTCCTTATATAACTAGTATAGGAGTAGTTAAAGAATCATTAATTAATTACGTTCAAAGAAAAGGAGCAATTTCAAAGACCTTTGATAAAAGACTTTATCATTATATTGATAACTGGAATGAAATCGTTGATTTTTACAAGTCAAAAGGTTTCTATAACCAATACTTTGAAGAATTAGAATATTGTTATGTAAGATATTTATATGCAACATTTATTAAAGGTGCAACACATTTTTCAAAAGAAGAATTTAATTTAGCAGTTAAAGAAGCTAAAAAAAATGTACAAGAACATTTCCCAAATTATAAACATAACAAATATCTGAAAAAATCTTTTAAAAACATTTATTTGAAGCATTTTAATAATTTGATTGCTAACATAGTATTCATGTTGTATAAAAGAAGGTGATATCTTGAAAAACGTATTATTTGTAGTAGACGAAAAAAAAATGGGGGGAGTTTCTGTCTTACTTGAAGATATTTTAAAGAATATTAATACTAAAAAATATAATATTGATATTATGGTATTACATAACAGCGGTAATTATTTAAATGACTTACCAAAAGAAATAAATATTATTTATGGCACTCCTTTTTTTGATGTTGTTGATTTATCTATAAAAGAAATTTTGAAGACAAAAAATATAATCAAAATCTTAAAGAAAATATATTTAGTGTCATTAATGAAAACATCTTTGATTAAAAATAAAATTATTAAAGAAAGAAAAAAATGTATAAAAAAGCACTATGATGTTGAAGTCGCATTTAAGGATGGTTTTTGTGCATTATTTACAGCATATGGAGATAGTGATATAAAATACCATTGGTTACATACAGATTACTCTATGTATGATTGTACAGCCAAATATAAAAAATTATTTACCAAAATCTTTAAATGTTTTAATAAAATCATTGGTATTTCTAAATCGGTTGTAGAACGTTTTCAAGCAAAATATCCAGATACTAATTGTACAGTTATCTATAATTTAATTGATGAAAATAAAATCAAAAAACAGTCTAATTTAGATCAAATTAATTTTGATAATAAGTTAAATCTTATATCTGTAGGACGTATCCATAATATGAAAGGATATGATCGTTTAATAAAAGTATTTAATAGATTAAATAAAGAAAAAAAATTAGACGATGTATATTTAAGAATTATTGGTGATGGACCAGATATGCAACTAATCAAAACAATGGTAAAAGAATATTCTTTAGAAGATAAAATTGATATAATGGGTCAAAAGAAAAACCCATTTCCATATGTTCAAGCCTCAGATGCTTTTTTAATGTGTTCAAGATATGAACCTTTTGGATTAGTTATTTTAGAAGCCATGATTTTAGATGTTCCAGTAATATCAACCGATGTAGCAAGTATTAGAGAAATTATGAATGAAAAGTATGGTATGATAGTTGAAAATAGTGAAGAAGGATTATACCATGCATTACTAGCTATTATTGAAAATAGAAAATTGTTAAAAAAATATAAAGAAAACCTAAAAGAGTTTAAATATGACATAAGAAAAATTGTTAAACAAATTGAAGATTTACTAGATGGGGTGACTACATGTTAACAAATGAAAAAGTAAAAAAAATTATGGTTTATTTATTCATTGGCTATATGATTGCCCAACCATTATTTGATATTTTTTGGTTATATAGTGACAATTTAATTGCAATTTTTAAATTTTCACCATCGACTATTATTAGAATGATAATAATGGGGATTTTATTTTTAACTAGTTTTATTTGGCTTAAAGATAATAGAAAATATAAAGTATTAATAATAGCGTCTGTTATTTATATAATATATGCAATTTTTCATCATTTGAATTCACTGAACTTTTATGTACCTTATGGTAATTTTGATAATTATTCATTTTTAAAAGAAATGTTTTATCTCATAAGAATGATAATGCCATTACTAATTATTTTTATAACATATGAAAAAAAGCTAAGCTTTAAATATTTTAAAATGATTGTAGTATATGTTGCATTAATTTTTAGTTGTACAATGGTTTTAACTAATTTTTTAGGTGTCGCTTTAGCATCTTATGGAGGAGGAACGCATCAAATAAAAGCAACATTCTTTGAATGGTTTTTATCATCAACTTATAGTAAATATCAGTATCTCGATGTTGCATCAAAAGGAATATTCCATATGGCTAATCAAGTAAGCGGCGTATTAGTTTGCTTATTACCAATTTTAATATTCATTTATTTTAGTAAGCCAAACTTTTTACATACACTTACACTTTGTTTGACTATTTTATCCATGATGATGCTCGGAACTAGAGTTGCATCTGTAGGGTGGTTAGCAATTTGTATAGTTATGTTTTTAATTTATCTGTTCTTTGTTTTTATAAAAAAAGAAATAGGGCTAAAGAAAAATGCATTAATTATTTTTATACTACTTATGATTGCTTTTATAATAATTCTTCCTTATTCTCCTGTTATGAACAGAACTTATATTAATGATAGTTCACAGCAAGTAGAAAGTAATATAGAAGAAACAGATTCTAAAATAGCACTTAAAAAATTTAAAAAATACGTTAAAGAAAAGGAAAGCGAAAAATTATCAGATAAAGAAAAAAGACAATTAAAAAACGAAAAAATAAATTTTATTAAAAATAGTTATAATACTTTTGGAGTGGACAGAACGTTTATTGAGGAAATTTATCCATATACAGATGATCCGGATTTTTGGCTTAATGAATATGAAATACCATTTAAAGATAGAGCTGATCATCGTCAATTAAAAATAGATATTACAAAACATATTATTAATATAAATAACAATAATTGGGATTATGTTGTTGGAATGTCTTTTACTAGACTTAGAAATGCTTCGTGTTATATGGAAAACGATATTTATGTTCATTTATATTCTATAGGTATTATAGGAATATTGTTATTTATTTTCCCATACTTTGCTATTTTATGTTATTCTTTATTTAAAATGATTAAAGATTACAAAAATAGATTTACTTTTTTAAATGTTTCATTGGCTGGAAGTATTGTCCTCGTATTTTTTGCAGGAATTATGAGTGGTAATGTGTTTGATGAATGGATTTGTACGTTATTTTTAGGCTTAATTTGTGGTTTTTTAATAATAAATATTAATCAAAAGAATAAAGAATAAATAACGCTATTACATATTAAAAATTGTAATGTTAATAATTTACTATTATTTATGTTATAATATTTATGCTCAAAAAGCTTTATTATTTTGTACACTACAATAAAAAAATTCAAAAAGAATAAAAATACCATATTATAGGAGGGTGTATATGGAAAAATTTTTAAACAATATAAAAACATGTTTTGACAATTATCATGACCGTGAAATGAAATTTACTAAATCAATAAAAAAACTTTACACAAAATATAAATATTTATTAGTTCCATTTCTAATTTTGTTGCTTATTTATAGCATAGCATATTTTTCAATTTTTAGAGCCAATTTTAATTACATTGATGACATGGGAAGAGTTGCTCTGGGATATCAAAATTGGGATAATTTTAGTAGATATATATCAAATTTTTTATCTAAATTTATACATGCAAGTTCTTATTTAACAGATATTTCACCATTAACTCAAATTATAGCAATTGTATTTTTGGCATTATCTGGAATAATTATTTTAAAATTATTTGAAAACAAAAAAATTACTATTACTAGTATATTATCAGTTTCTATAATAGGTTTATGTCCTTATTTTTTAGAATGCATTTCTTATAAATATGATTCACCATATATGGCATTATCGATACTGGCAAGTGTTTTTCCTTTTATATTTTTTAGTAAAAGTAAAAAATATAATTTATTATTTGTTGGTTTCATTTTCATTGGAACATTGATTATGTGTATGACATATCAAGCAGCATCTGGAATAATTCCCATGATGGCATTATTCCTTGCATATAAATACTGGAATGAAAAAGATAATAAAAACACTATAAAAATTGTAGTAACTTCAATAATAGGATATTTAATTGGTTTAATTTTCTTTAAATTTTTGCTCATGAAACCAGTAGAAAGTTATGTTTCCAATTCAATGTTGCCATTGAATAACCTGCTTCCAGGTATAATTAGTAATTTAAAAACATATTACACCTATGTTATTACTGATTTTAGAAAATTATGGATAATATTGGTTATTATAATAATTGCCTGTTTTATATTAAAACAAGTTAAAGATAGTAAGCAAAAAAGATTATATGCATTTATATTAACCATTATTTTTATTGTAATTATTTTTGCATTAGCTTTCGGAATGTATCCAGTTTTAGCAAAACCGATTTTTGAACCTAGAGGAATGTATGGATTTGGAATATTATTAACTTTATTTATGGTAAATACTGTCAACGACGTTGAGAAATACATTCCAAAGCTATTTGTTATTGGCCTTTGTTATTGTTTTATCACATTTGCCTTTACATATGGAAATGCCTTAAATGAGCAAAAAAGGTACATTGATTTTAGGGTACAAAACGTAATAAATGGATTAAATGAATTATCAATTATGAATAGCAACGAAACAAAAACAATTAAATTAGTTGGTACTGTTGGAGATTCTCCTGTAATTAATCATTTTCCAGACAGCAATAGAAAACTAATAAATAGATTGGTTCAACAATCATTTGGAGGAGGCTGGATATGGAACCAATATTATTTTCAACACTATTTTATGATAAAAAATGTAGTTGTTGATGACAATGTTTCTATACCGAAAGATAAATTTAAAGTTAAAAAAAATACTATGTATTATAAAATAGAAAGTAATGAATCAGATTTTATTATAATTACATTAAAATAATTTATTATTTAGGAAGCCTAGTGCTAATTAGGCTTCCTTTAAAGTATTTTTCTCAAACCTGAACACATTTAAATTTTTAATTATCTAATATTGAACAAAAAAGCATTATATTTTGCCATAAATATTGTTTTATTTATTTAATTATTATATAATTTTATTGAAGAATAAATAGGGCAGATTTAGTTAGGAGCATTAAGATGAAAGTTAGACAATCAAATTTTGAATTAATGAGAATATTATCAATGTTATTTATAATTATGTCTCATATTTTAATTCATGGAAAGGTACTAGATCATACTAATGGTGTTTTACATTTATTTTTTACTTTAATAATGTCTTTTATTTTAGTTCATGTTAATTCATTTGTATTATTGTCTGGTTATTTTAATTATAATAAAGTGTTTTCTTGGAAAAAATTTTTCAAGTCATTTAATCAGGCATGGTTTTATCAAATAATAATTGTTTTAATTGCTTATTTGACTGGTTTAGAATTTTTTTCTAAATCAGAACTATTAAATAATTTATCTCCTTTTTTCAATGCGTATTGGTATGTTTTCTGTTATTTATGTTTATATTTACTTTCGCCTTTTTTAAATAGATTAATATTAAATCTAAATCAAAAAGAACATAAAAAGCTTATTATTTTACTAATATTTCTATTTAGTTTTATTCCATTTATTACAAATCAGGAATCAATTACTAATAGTGGACTTACATTAATTAATTTTATTATGTTATACTTTATAGGATCTTATTTAAAAAAGTATCCTATTAGTAAAAATTTTCACTTTAAAAATTATTCAAAAAATAAATTACAAATTATTTTACTTACTGGCTATATAATTTTTAGTCTACTTCATTTTACTGTTTATCAGCTTGGTATAGGGACTTTAAATTTTAATAATTCATTACTGGAAAAAATTGGTAGTATATTTCAAACTTCTTTTTTTACTTATAGTGCCCCATTCGTTATATGTATGTCTGTTTGCTATTTTTTATGGTTTGAAACACTAAATATTAAAAATAAAGCGATTAACTTTATTGCTTCATTAGTTTTTGGGGTTTATTTGATTCATGATAATCGAGTTATACGATCACACCTGTATTATTGGCTAAATATTGATAATGACAAAATAATTACTTCTTATTATATTATTCCAAAAATTATAGTAGCCATAATTATTATATTTGTAAGTTGCATTACAATTGAATTTATAAGGCAAAAATTATTTAAATTTATAAAAAATAGAAAAATATATATAAAATATAAAGACAAAGTTATAAATTATATTAAAAATATATAAAAAAGGCTATTTAAATAACCTTTTTTTAATTTTCTGCTTCCTCTAACATATTTGTAATAAATATTCCATAACCCTTATGCGGATTATCAATAACAACATGGGTAACTGCACCTATAATATTGTCTCCTTGAATAATAGGGGAGCCACTCATTCCTTGAATAATCCCATTAGTTTTATTCAATAATTCTTTATCAATTATTTCAAAAACGAAATTTTTATTTTTTTGTTTTTTAGAATTAATTTGAGTAATATTAATTTCATATTCTTTAACTTCTGTTCCATTTAAAACAGTTAATATTTTTGCATTACCTTTTTTTATTTCACTTGGCTCAGCAACATTATAAGTTTTACCATCTGTAATTTCTGCAGTATATTTTCCAAAAATACCTTGTGTAGTATTCTCATTAACTTCACCAGTTATATCTTCTTTATCATATTCAGCTCTTTTTTCGCCAGGTGAACCATCAGAGCTTGGAACAACATCAGTCACTTCAGAAGAGAATATTGTTCCATCTTTAATTTCAAATATTTTCCCAGTTGTTTGCTCTTGTATTTCATGTCCCAAAGCCCCAAAAGTCTTAGTGTTTGGATCTATAAAAGTTAATGTACCAATACCAGTTACACTGTCTTTAACATAAAGACCTGTTTTATATATATTATTTTCATCTTTATATAAATTTAGTGTAGTTTCTTTTTCTTTATTATCTCGTAAGTAAGTCAAACTTATCTTTTCATATTTTATTTTATTTATTTCTGTTGCCATTTGTTCAATGTTAGAAATTTTATTACCATTTATTTTCTCAATAATGTCTCCCGTTTTCAAGCCAGCTTCTTTAGCAGGAGATGTACCGTTTACTTCATAAGTTCCAACAATCAAAACGCCTTTTGAATTTAATGATATACCAATATTTTGACCGCCTACAATGATTTTATCTGAATAAGCAAATACATTTATTGGTATAATAAAAAGAAATAGAAGAAGCAAGAAGATTGATTTTTTTAATTTTTTTAAAAGCAAATAATCATCTCCTAATGAAAAAATCAGACTACATTATTATTATGGAAATTTTATTTCAAAATACAAGTAGTATTTTATGGCAATATATTTTATTTATTTAAAAAATATGTTAATATAAATAATGGTGGTTTTATGATATTAAAATTTTGTAATGACAATTTATTATTTTATATCACCCACACAAAGTATTTTGATATTTTGTGTTGTTTTGTTATATTTTTTTTGATTTCTTTAATCTTTTTAACTTTTAATAATAAATTTATTGAAAAAATTAAAAATAGTCAGTTTAAAATGACATCTATAATTATATTTTTTGGATTATTTGTAGGTTTTTTAGTATTCCTTTTTGCCTGGTTATTAAATAAAGATACATTTAATGGCTGTTCAACAAAATATTATCAAAATATTTATTTTAAAATGCAAAATAGTTTAAAGAGCACAATTGAAAATTTAGAAAATTCGAAAGTAATTATTATTGGAGATTCAAGAATGGAACTTATAAATGATGCCAGCAAAATAAAAAAACCATTTAATTTCATTTTTATAGCAAAAAGTGGAAGACGTATTTCTTGGCTAAAATCCGAAGCAATTCCAAAATTAAAAGCAATGTTAAAAAATAAAAAAACAAATTATCACATTATTGTAAACATGGGTGTTAATGATTTAAACAGTGATTATAAAGGTAAAGAAATAGCTCTTGATTATTTTAAAATATATCAATCAATAGCCCATGAATTTTCTAATGCAAAAATATATATATTATCAGTTAATCCAATAGATGAAAGTAAAATAAATAAATTTTGGGTTGGTAGTAAAAGGACAAACAAAAAAATACAGCTTTTTAATAAAACAATGCAAATTAAACTAAAAAAAGAAAATATTGATAATATGTTTTATTGTAATTCATACAACAAATTAAAATTCGACACTTATGACGGATTACATTATACTAATAAAACAAACAAAGATGTTATAAATTACATTGAAAATAAATGCATAAAATTTTAAAGCGTCTACTTAAATTATAAGTAAACGCTTTTTATACATAGACAAATAAACCAGCAATAAAAAATGCAATAATACCAATAAGCATAATCCATACTGCAATCTTTTGAACTTTAGGATTCACGATTATCACCTCGTAATAATTATATACTATTTTTTAATCTTTTGGAATATTTTTTAATTAAAAGAGTATAATTTGATGAGGGATAAATATGAAAAAATATATGGACAAGTTAAAAAGCAATATTCGCATTAACAAAAATCTATTTGTGTTTTTATTAGTAATCATTGCTGTTGGAATTGCCGCAGGAAGTATATTTGTAACCGTTTTAAACAATGAAGATAAAGTTATGGTTAGCGACTATTTAAATAATTTTTTAAACAATTTAAACAGTAATAATTTAAATTATAGTGGAACTCTAATCAACACGTTAATATTTACTTTAGGTGCAGCTTTACTTATATGGTTACTCGGAATATCTATAATAGGTTTCCTTTTGATTTTAATATTTTTATTCATTAAGGCTTTTTCTATAGGATTTTCAATAGGTAGCATTATTATTAATTTTAATTTTAAAGGTATTATAATAGCTATAGCTTATATAGTTCCACATCATATTATAAATTTAATGATATATCTTTTAATATCATCTTATGCTTTAGTTTTATCTTATAGATTAATAAATAGTTTTACCAAAAAACAATCTTTTGAATTTAAAAGTGTCTTTAATAGATATTTGTTTATACTTTTATTTTCACTTATTATTTTACTATTAAGTGTTTTATATGAAGTTTATGGCGCACCTAAATTAATAAATCTTATTGTATCTATTTTAAATTAAATATAGCTTTTATGCTATATTTTTTGTATAATGTATATAGAATTATTAATGAAAGGTCTATAAATTATGCTTAAAAATATTATAAATAATAAAAAACTACAAAGGTTAAAAACTAAAATTACAGACAAATTAAATACATTAAAAAAAAATAAATATATAAATATATACCTAATTATTATTTTCATATTTTCCATATATATGATTTCTCCTATATTTTTTAATTACTTCATGGGTGATGATACTACTTTTCACGCATCAAACATTGCAATAAGAGGCACAACTTTTTTTAACCTCTTCTCAAAAGTAATACCAGGAATTGGTAATAATTTAGGATATGGTGTTGGATTATTTTATCCACAGTTGCCACATTTTCTTGGAGGTCTGATTTTAAATATTATAAGTTTTTTGGGCTTTAAAGAATATGCATCTTTAAAACTAATAAAATTATTGACTATTTTTGGGGCAGGAATTTCAATGTATGCTTTAGGATTTAAAATATTTAAAAAACAAACACATGGTTTAATAGCTTCATTATTTTATATTTCATCTAGTTATTTTTTTGTTGATTTATTTTCTAGAGATGCATTAAATGAAAGTTTTGTATTTGTTTTTGTGCCAATTATTTTTCTAGGAATATATTACTTGTTTGAAGAAAAAAATCAGTTTTTATTCTACTTATATTTTGTACTTGGATATGTTGGAATGATGTATTCACATTTAGTAATGTCTGTTTGGTTCACTATTATTTTGATCATTTTTTTATTGTTATTCATTAAAGATATTTTTAAAAAACAAAATTTAATTTCACTAATTAATGCAGCCGTTCTTATTTTAATATTTACCTCACCATTTACTGTACCTTTAATAGAGCATATGATTAATGGTAAATATGTAATATTTAATGCAAAATTATCAACATTAACAAGTACTTTTGATTACAAACAATTCCTTGTACAAATAGTTGATATTACTGGAAATCACAATTATTTATATACCAATTTTAATATAGTTGTAATTATGCTATCAATTGTATCACTATTTAAGTTATTTACTAACCGCATTCCTTTATATAGAAAAAAATTCATTATAGGTTTTTTAATTATAGGTATTATAAATATATTTTTAGCTTGCAATAATACAATATGGTATTTTGTTCCTAAATTTTTAAATAATCTTCAATTTCCTTGGAGACTATGTACTTTTGCATCCTTTGGAATATGCATATTTGCAGTTGAAGGATTAGATGAATTTTATGAGTTATTTAAGAAAAAATTTATTCCTATCGCCTCATTATTAATAATTATTATACTTGCTGCAAATGTATATTATAATATGCAAAACATAAGGACAATTAAATATCTTCCATATAATATAAATGATGGAATGGGCTGGGGAAAAGAATATTTACCAATTGAAACCTTAAAAAATATAGAATATTTTAACAAAAGAAAAGACAATAAAATTAAAATAGAAAAAGGTACAGCTAAAGTTAAGATTATAAATAATGAAGTTCCTAATATGGAATTTAAAGTTAGTAATATAAAAGAGAAAGTAACTTTAGAATTACCTAGACTTTACTATTTGGGTTATAAAATTGAAGATGAAAATGGTCACGAAATTAAATATTCAAAAAATAAAAATGGTTTTATTTCTATAGTTGTTAATAAAGAAGGATCATATTATGTTACATATCCTGGAACTTTAGGATATCAAATAAGCAAAACAATAATTATTATAACATCAATAGTATGTATAACTATAATTGTTCTAAAAAAGAGAAAACAAAATAATAATTAAATAAATAGTAAATATAAAAGCGATAGATTTTCTATTGTTTTTTTGATAAAATATGTGTAGGTGATTTAATATGACTAAAGTTGTAGTTGGAATGAGTGGGGGAGTAGATAGTAGTGTAGCTGCTATTTTACTACAAAAGCAAGGTTATGAAGTTATTGGCCTTTTTATGAGAAATTGGGATAGTACTATTAATAATGATTATTTAGGTAATCCAAACGACTTAAATGATATATGCCCTCAAGAAAAAGATTATAATGATGCTTTAAAGGTTTGTAATAAATTAGGTATTCCTTTAAAAAGAGTAGATTTTGTTAAAGAGTATTGGGATTATGTTTTTACTTATTTTCTAGATGAGTTAAAAAAAGGAAGAACCCCTAATCCAGATGTAATGTGTAATAAGTATATTAAATTTGATATGTTTGCTAAAGAAGCTTTTAAATTAGGGGCTGATTATATTGCGACTGGTCATTATGCTAGATTAATAAATGGTAAATTATATAAAGGTTTAGATGAGAACAAAGATCAAACATATTTCTTATCACAGGTTTCTAAAAAACAATTAGAAAAAGTTTTATTTCCAGTAGGGGAGTTACAAAAGAGTGAAGTTAGAAGGATTGCTCATGAGTATGATTTAATTACTGCTGATAAAAAAGATTCAACTGGTATATGTTTCATCGGTGAACGTAATTTTAAACATTTTTTAGAAAATTACTTACCTAATAATCCTGGTGATATTGTTAATATTGATACAGGCGAAATATTAGGTAAACATACAGGATTAATGTATTATACAATAGGTCAAAGAAGAGGATTAAATATTGGTGGTACAAAGGAAAGAATGTTCGTATGCAAAAAAGATTTAGAAAAAAACATTTTATATGTGGCTATAGGCGATGAAAATAAATATTTATTAAGTTATGCAGCTGAAATAGAAGATATTAATTTACTTGATGAATTACCTTCTAAATGCATGGCTAAATTTAGATATAGACAGCAAGATAATGAGGTGTTTACCGAAAAATTAGATAATGGAAATATTTTAGTAAAATATCCACAAGGTATAAAAGCAGTTACTGAAGGACAAGCATGCGTATTTTATAATGGTGATGAATGTTTAGGCGGTGGAATTATTAAAACCGTATATAAGGAGAAGAATTATGATTGATAAAATAAAAGAATTAATAAAAAAATACAAATTCATCATTTTATATGGTATCTTTGGTGTTTTGACTACTATTATCAATATTGGTGTCTATGGACTTTTATATAGTATTTTAGATGTTTCTAATGTAATTAGTAATATTATTGCTTGGATTGTATCAGTTTTATTTGCTTTTATAACTAATAAATTATGGGTGTTTGAAAGTAAAAGTTTTGATTTTAAAATATTAATGAAAGAACTTGGAAGTTTTACTGCATGTAGAGTTGCAACCGGTGTTTTAGATTTAGGAATAATGTTTGTTGGTGTTGATTTGTTAAAAGGCCCAGCTATTATTCTAAAAATTGCATCTAATATTATAGTTATTATTTTAAATTATGTAATGAGCAAGATATTTGTATTTAAAAAGAAATAAGTCCAAATTATGGACTTTTTTTATTTATTAGGAATTTGCTTTGTAAAAGATAAAAGTTTGCAAAAATTTATTTTGGTATTTTGCTCTAAAATAATTGAAATAGTTTGTGAAATAGTATAAAATATCTTTTATATACTTAATTATTAGAAGAAAATATAATTTGGAGGTTTGTTTTATGTATAGTTTATTTGCTTTTTTTATTCCAAGTATAATTGGGGTTAGGATTAATAACTATTTTAATAAAGAGTTAAAAATTAAGAATATTATTTATAATTATATAACTTTATTGCTTTTTTCATTTATTATAAATGTTTTAATTATGTATAATCTTTTTGGAATAAAAGAAGATGTATTTAATGCGATTAATTCAGATACAATATTATTTGCTGAAATGGCAGCTATATCAATTGTAGTTAATGTTATATTAGTTTTTATTGGTCTAGCAATTCAAAAAAATGTTATGTTTAAATTAGAGGTTGAAAATGAAACTAAAATTAAAACAGTTTCTAATAGTGATAATAAAACTACTTCAAAAGATAGTAAAAATATTAAAAAAACTAGGAAAACTGTTTCTAAAACTTCTAAAAAAGATAAAGATAAGTAGTTTATTTACCTTTATTTTTTTCACGCTAGCACTCATAATTTACTATGTAACAAACTATATTAACGAATCTTTTTCTAATATTACAGTAGATCAATTATTATATAGTCTGCAATCGGCAGAAGGAACAAGCTCTACTATAATTACTGATGGAGTCTTATATGTTTTAAAACATATCTGGCCAATTTATTTAATTATAGTAATTATAATTATTATTTCAAAACTTTTAAT
>CALVRI010000019.1 GCA_944358525.1 uncultured Bacilli bacterium
ACTGGAGGAGATGGAAGTCAAGGAAATGCATTCAAATTGGGATAAAGCTGCGAAGCGTCCCCTGTAAGGCGAAGTCTTACGGGGACCGCCCCAAATTTCGAGGGAAAATGAAATATATATAATGGTGTATAATTTGGTGTGTGAAATATACCAAATTATACATTTCAAAAAATAATAGTAAAGGTGGTGGTGTAAAGTTTAGTGCGTATAATAGATTTGTTTTTTTGAAAAAATTACATAAAAGATATTTAATAATTATTAAAAAGAAAGAAAAATATTATAGTTTTAGCTATGATAAAGATATTTTAAAATTAATTAAATTTAAAAATAGTTTTAAATTAATCGATAAATATCAAATTAGCTATAAGGTTATCGATAACTTAGAAATTATTAGAAGTAAAAAATTTGATAATAACAATTATAAAAAATATTTATATATTGTTAAAATAAGAAAAATATTGGATAGATTATTATCTAATATTTAGGGTAAACTGAAAATAATAGGGCTCCTAATGCCAGTAATAGTGCTAGTGCGACCAATCTGAACAGTTCTGGTAATGTCAACACCAATAACAACGTCACTAACTCCAATGCCGTCCGCCCAGCTCCTTAAAAAATGCGCTTATATGGTTAAGGCTATGTAATAGAATTATAAGAAACAGAGTTTATCCTTGGATTTAATCCTAAAACAGGAATAAAGATGGTTTATGCATACGTGCAGGCCTATACACTTTATTATAAAAGCAAAGCAGTATTATGATATGAATTTTGCTCTTCATTAAAACTCATAGAGCTATTCATATTCTTAATACTGCTTTTAATTTTAAATTATAAGAAAGAGGTAGGATGTTTTATGTTTGTCGTTTTTAGAAAAGTTGGAGGTTTTTATCATGTTTTTGATGATGATTGTTATATATTAAATTATTTATTCAATTATAAAATTATTGGTAATAGAGTTGGTTTTCCTATTAATTCTATCAATAAAGTAGTAAATATTTTAGAGGATAAAAAAATCAATTATGAATTAGATGGTGAAAAAGTAAACTTTAAAAGAAAAAATAATTATGAAAAATACCTAGAAAAAGGTAAAGTAAAATATAATTTTAAAAGGGATATCGAAAAAATATATGATAAGTTAGACAAATTAAATTCTAAAGATTTAAAAGAAATATTAAATTTTATTGAGGGTAAATTAGATGAATGATTTTTTAATTGTTAAAAATATGAAACAATTTATTATGTCTTTAGATAATATTATTATCAATTACCCCAGGAAAGAAAATGTCATTAAAGATAGATTACTAAATGATAGTTTAGATATTTTATATTTAATTTATAAAGCTAACTACAGTAAAAATAGAAGGAATATTCAAATAAAAATATTAAGTAAAATCAGTATGTTAGACTTTTATTTAGAAAGAAGTTTAAAAAACAAATACATCAGTGAAAAAGAGTGTCTGAAAAAATCAAATCAACTACTTACCATAACTAAAATGATACATGGGTGGATTAAAAGTGATAAAAGTAAGTTATAAAGATTTATTAGATATTTATGAAAATGAAATTAGTAAATGTATTAAAAATAAGAAAAAGTTATATAATTTTGAAAAATATAAGATTCAAAACATCACCAGAGCTTTAAATAAAATAAATAATTTTGATAAAGAAAAGTACAATATTTTTTTAATTCGTGAGCCTAAAGAACGAATTATAATGAGTTTAAATTTAGTAGATAAACTAATCAATCATTATATCTCTAGAAAAGTATTGATGCCAAAATTAGAAAAGTATTTAGATATTAGAAATGTTGCCACTAGAAAGAATATGGGAACAAGCTATGGTCTTAAATTATTAAAAAAATATTTAAACTTAAACAAAAGATATGGTAAATTATATGTTTTAAAATTAGATATTTCTAAATATTTTTATACCATTGACCATAATAAATTAAAAAGTATGCTTAAAGGTAAATTAGATGATGATGAATATGATATTGTATGTAAAATAATTGACAGTACAAATTATGATTATGCAAATGAAAGGATAAAAGTAATTAAAGAAAATAATAATTTAAACAATATTCTTTATTATGCAAAAGGTAAAGGTCTGCCTATTGGTGGCTTATCCTCACAAATACTATCTACATATTATTTATCTGAAATAGATCACTTTATTATTCATGATTTAAAAATTAAATATTTCGTGCGTTATATGGATGATTTCATTTTAATCAATAAAGATAAAGAGTATTTAAAATACTGTTTAAAAGAAATAGAAAATAAATTAAAAGAATACGGTTTAAAATTGAATAATAAAAAAATGGAAATCACAAACATTAAAAATGGTTTTACCTTTCTAGGTCATAATTTTAAATTAAAAGGAAAATTAGTTATCAAATTATCAAATAAAACAAAATATAAGAAAACCAAAAACTTAAAAACTAAATATAAACTTTATAAAAAAGAAAAACTTACCTTTCAAAACTATTTTTGTTCAGTAAATTCATACAAAAAGTAAACACATACAGTTTATTTTTTTCTTTCCCATAATTTACCACATTTTTATCAAAATTCCACCATAATGATTTAGTATGATTATTACAGAGCACAAAAATAGCTCTTAGAAAGGTCGTGATAGATGAAAATAGAAAATAGTGTTATACTATAAATGAGGCGATAATTGATGTATAAAATTTGTTTAGTGGAAGATGAAAAAAACTTAAATGATTTAATCAAATCTTATCTAGAAAGAGCAGGGTATGAAGTAACTCAATATTATAATGGTACTAATGCTTTAAATCACGTAGCTGATAAAGCTGATTTATGGATATTAGATATAATGTTAGGCGACGAAGTAAGTGGTTATGACATAATAAAAAAAATAAGAGAAAGTAGCGAAGTACCTGTAATATTTACATCTGCTAGAGATCAAGATTTAGATAAAATAATTGGCTTAGAGTTAGGAAGTGATGATTACGTAACTAAGCCATACTCACCCAAAGAATTAGTATTAAGAGTTAATAATATTATAAAAAGAGCTTATATGGGACAAACCCAAAAGATAATGTATGATACATATGAAATTGATGTTGATAAAAGACTAGTTAAAGATGAATCTAAAGAACTTTCTCTCACTACTTTGGAATTCGATTTACTATTGATGCTAGTACAAAATAAAAACAAATCATTTTCAAGAAGTCATATATTAGAAACTGTTTGGGGTGAAAATTATTTCGGTAGTGATAGAGTAGTCGATGACTTAGTCAGAAGGCTGAGAAAGAAAATGCCTAAATTAAGACTAAACACTATTTATGGATATGGGTATAGGTTATCATGAATTTAAAACATAATTTATATCGTCAAATCCTAACTATCGTTCTAATTATGTTTGCCCTAATCTATATAAGTATTGCGATTATACTCCCAAAAGTCTTAATACCTTTTTATGAAAAAAACATATATTTATACTTAAAAACTCCATTAGATGTTGTAAGAAACGATGTTAGTTCCACGGAAATTGACAGTAGTATTGCATATATTTATGAAACAAATGATGTTATTACCACATCTAGTAATTTAAAAGAAGTGATTAATCTTTCACCTAATCAAATTTTAGAAAACATAAACGGAGAATTTGGTAAATTTGAATACCAAAAGAAAACTTACTACTATAATACACTAACTGATGAACATAGTTATAAAATAGCTATTACTAATGATAACTATATTCGTCAAATGCGGGCTGACACCTTAGAAGCATTATTCCCAGTGCTTTTAATAACCTTACTACTAATGCTTGCTATAGTGGCTTGGTGGAGTCAGTCCCTCGCCCAAAAGATTCGTCATCTAAAAGAAAAAGTAGATAATTTAGATAATGATAAATATAAGGATAAATATAATTATAAAGTAGATGATGAATTAAAAGTCCTATCTGAAGCCATCGACGATATGAAACTTACCTTACATAAACAAGAAGAATACAAAAACCAAATGTATCAAAATATTTCTCATGATTTTAAAACCCCTCTCACCGTTATAAAATCATATATTGAAGCTATTGAAGATGGTGTCGAAACAGAAGAAGATGGACTTAAAATTATAAAGCAAGAAATAAAAAAATTAGAAATTAAAGTACACTCCTTACTATATTTGAATAAATTAACGTATTTTAAAGATATGGAAAATTATAAAAGCGGTGTAATAAGCATCGTTGATATATTAGAAAATTCCGTATCTAAGTTTAAAGTGACTAGGCCAGATATTAAATGGCAAATCGATATCTTAGATAAAAAGACAGATTTTAAAGGTTCAAACGATATGTGGGAAGCTATAATTGATAATATCTTAAGTAATTTTATAAGGTATGCGAAAAAAGAAATAAAAATAACGGTAAAAAATAAACGTATTACTTTCTATAATGATGGACCAAATATCGATGAAAACATTTTAAACGACATGTTTACTCCTTACAAAAAAGGTATCAACGGACAGTTCGGTTTAGGATTATCAATAGTAAAACAAACCCTATCCCTACTAGGGTATGAAGTAATAGCTAAAAACGAACGTAACGGGATAACCTTTATAATAAAATAAGAAAGCCTTCTCGAGGCTTTCTTTTAATATGAAAAAAAGTCCATAATCATGGACTTAAGCAGCTAACATTTTTTTAATAGATTTTAATTCACGAGCAGAAACTCTATATTTTTTTCCATTAATTGTTACTGTTTGTAAATTAGGTTTAAACGCATGTTTAGTCGCATTTAAAGCATGAGAACGGCGATTACCAAATAATGGCTTAGCCTCAGTTATTTTTTTTGCCATGATTATCCCTCCTTAAGTTTTTTCTTCGCTATATAACTTTATCACATTATAACGGATAAGTCAAATGTTTTAAAGCACAAACAATATTAAAATCCAACTCTTTTTTTATTTTCAGAAGCTTTTCTTTTAGCCACATATGATTTATTTTTCTCTTTTGGAATACTCAAATGTACCTCTTTCTTGCTTTCTGCAAATATATTAAAAAGTGAATCACTGACAATTCCATCAAAAACAGTCTTTAAACTTCTAGCTCCGCACTCCAAAGCAATAGCCTCATCAATCACATAATCAATTAAATCATCATCATACGTAAACTTAATACCTAACTCATCAAATAATTTTTGATAAGTATTTATCGGACTTAAATTAGATTCTAACAAAATTCGTTTATAGTCCTCTCTAGAAAACTCATTCATAGAAATTAATTTAGAAAATCTTCCCATAACTTCTCGCATAATTCCATAATCTATAAAATCATTTGTAATAACATCAGAATAGTCGCCATTTTTCCTTATCCCACTAAAAGCTCCAAGGGCAACCACAGTTAACTTAGAAGTATTAAAATCCATTGAATTTTCACTTTCATAATCTTCTTTAAAACTAATAATTCCGCCATCCAATAGTTTCAAAAGTGATCTTTGAACACCGTTTCTAGAAGGACCATCACCATTACCTTCCATACCACCTTCTGCTAGTTTATCAAACTCATCAATAACTAGTATCCCACTTTCTGCAAATTCTAAGTCCATACCAGATGCTGAATATAAATCAGTAATCATCTCAGAGACATTACGGCCAACATAACCGCTTTCTGTAAATGCCGTAACATCTTCAATTACTATCGGTACATTACATACTTTCGCAATCTGCTTAAGTATCTCAGTTTTACCAGTTCCTGTTGGACCATATATAATAATATTTTCTTTTAATTTAGAAATAGTTTCATCATCTAAAGTAGAGTTAATAATTTTTTGGTTTTTATAAACAGAAGCTAAAATCTGTTTGACTTGTTCATCTTGAGCAACAATCGTCTGTCTAACAACATCATACATATCTAAAATATCTAAATCATTAGCTTTAGTTTCTTCTTTTTTATGATGCTTTAAAAATTCACGATTTTTGATTTCTTCAAAATCTTTTTTTTCAAAATTCCATACATAACATTTTCCAACTCTTTTTTTATACTCAGTCAATATTTTTTTAGAATCAAATCCACCATATCTTGAACTAAGTTCTGAAAAAGTTTCAAAACCAACAGCAAATTCTTCAGTATCAAAACTATTGCCCATGTCAAAGCATGTACCTACATCATACACCAAAGAAATATATGCATTATTATCTATTTTAAAACCCACATCAACACATTTCACTTCATAATAATTTTGTACACCTTTATGTTTATTAATTATTCCTCTTCTTAATTTATATACACAAGTTATACCCATGTTTTCTACTATTTCATCAGTTGTAAATGCATTTGTTAAGCTTGTACTCATATATTGTCAATCCCTTCAAAAGTTATAAACTATTATAACAGTTCATAACTTTATTTGTAAAGAACAAAATTATTAGTTTATAAAATTATCATATTGTAAAATGCCCTAAATATTAAAGAGTTGTAAAACTAAAAAATTTTAATGCTAGAACTTATAAGATAAACAAATAAATCATATAACACACATAAAAGTTATTTTTCCCTTTAGAATAATTTAATTTTATAGTAAAATAAAAGTAGGAGGGATATTATGTACACACCACTTAATATAAAAACATGTAATTCACTTTTAAAAAGCATGATCAAAATAGAAGATTTAATTAAAACAGCCAAAGAAAATAATATCCAAGCCTTGACTATTACTGATAATAATATGTATGGAGTTTTAGATTTTTATAAATCCTGCACACAAAATAATATAAAACCTATTATCGGTCTAGAAGTATCAATTCCAGAAAAAATAATCTTTTATGCAATGAACTATGAAGGTTATAAAAACTTAATGAAATTAACCACCATTAAATCAGAAAAAGAACTCACTATTGATGATTTATTTAACCATTCATCAAATTTAATCTGCCTAGTACCTTATGAAAGTAGAAATATATATAATGAATTAAAAAAAATATATAAATATATTTTTATCACTTATAAAAATGATGAACAAAAATCTAAAATAAAGGCTAACAATATTTTATACATGGATGAAATTTTATGTATAAATAAAGAAGATGAGCAATACTTAAAATATTTAAAAGCCATTAAAGAAGGTAAAAAAGTAAATGAAATAACCGAAAATTTCACAAATGTTAGTCTATTGCCCATCAAAGAAACATCTAAAAATAATGAATTATTAGTAAGTCTATGTAATGTTAAAATAAAAACCCATCAAGATTTACTTCCTGTTTTTGATCCAAATAAAAATGCTTATGATGAATTAAAAAAAGCCTGCATCAAAGGAATGAAAAATATCTTTGGTTCATCGGCTCCAAGAAAATATGCGACAAGACTAAAACATGAATTAGAAATAATAAATAAAATGGGGTTTTGTAATTACTTTTTAATTGTATCAGATTATATTAGATTTGCCAAAGAAAAAGGTATTTTAGTTGGACCAGGTAGGGGAAGTGCGGCAGGTTCGCTTGTAGCTTATGCCTTAAATATTACAACCATTGACCCGCTAAAATATAATTTACTTTTTGAAAGATTTTTAAATCCTGAAAGAATAACCATGCCTGATATTGATGTTGATTTTGAAGATACAAGAAGAGAAGAAGTTATTGAATACTGTATAAATAAATACGGATTAAAAAAAGTCGCCCTAATTGTTACTTTTGGTACTTTAGCTGCTAAACAAGCCATTAAAGACATATGTAGAACTTTAGATATTGATCAAACTAGAATAGACCACCTAAGTAAACTCTTAGATTCTCATCTTTCTTTAAAACAGAATTATCAAAGCCCTAAAGTTAAACAATTTTTAGACATAAATCCTGAATTTAAACCAGTTTATAAAATAGCTTCCAAATTCGAAGGATTAAAACGTCATACTTCACTTCATGCCGCTGGTATTGTCATGTCTAAATATAATTTAGATGATTATATTCCATTAGATAAAACTCACGATGAATTTTATGCTACCGAATATGATAAAGATCATTTAGAAGAAATAGGTCTTCTTAAGATGGATTTTCTTGGCTTAAAAAATCTCACATTAATCACAAATATATTAAAAGAAATAGATGGTTTAGAATTTGATACTATTCCAGAAGATGATCCTAAAGCTTTAAATATTTTTACAAAGGTAAACACTGTTGGTATCTTTCAATTTGAATCAGAAGGTATGAAAAAATTTTTGTTAAAATTTAGACCACAAACATTTGAAGATATTGTTTCTGCATTAGCTTTATTTCGACCTGGACCGATGAAAAATATCGATTCATATATTAGAAGAAAAAACGGAAAAGAAAACATAGACTATTTTCACAAAGATTTAGAACCTATTTTAAAACCCACTTACGGTATAATAATTTATCAAGAACAAATCATGCAAATTGCAAGCATCATGGCTGGTTATTCTATGGCTGAAGCTGATTTGTTAAGAAGAGCTATGAGTAAAAAAAGTGAAAGTATTTTACTTAAAGAAAGAGATAAATTTATAAATGGTAGTATTCAAAAAGGTTATGATAAAAACTTAGCTACTAATATTTACAATATGATTTTTAAATTTGCTGATTATGGATTTAACCGTTCTCATTCTGTAGCATATGCTATGATTTCATACCGTATGGCCTATTTAAAAGCTCATTATCCTAAAATATTTATGAAACACTTACTATCTGGAGCTATTAATAGTGAAATAAAAACTAAAGAATACATTTATGAATGCAATAAAAATGGTATTGCTATCCAAAAACCAGATATCAATTTAAGTGAGGATACTTATCAAACCATTAATAATCAAATAATATTTCCACTTACGAATATTAAAAATGTTGGAGTGAATGCCACTAAAGTTATTATAAATGAAAGAAAAAAAGGAAAATTTAAAGATATTTTTGATTTCGCATCTAGATGTTATGGTGGACCAATAAACTCTAAAACTATAGAAAATTTAATATATTCAGGTGCTTTTGATAAATTAGGTTTCAATAAAAAAACCTTAATAAAAAACCTAGATGTCATTATTAACTATAGTGAAATTGGTTCATACATTGCCGATGACACCTTTAAACCAGAACTTGAAAACTATCCTGAATTTACCAAAAAAGAACTTATGCAAAAGGAACTAGAAGTTTTTGGCTTTTATCTAAGCAATCATCCAATTACTGAATATAAAAAACAAAACCCTAAAGTTATTGAATTAAAAGATATAAGTAATTACTTTGATAAAATAATCGAAGCTATTGTTTATGTTGATAAAACAAAAGAAATAGACACTAAAAGCAAAGAAAAAATGATGTTTATTACTGGTTCAGATGAACTTTCAACTGCTGATATTGTAGTCTTTCCAAGAGTATATAATGTTATGCCAAATTTCTCTAATGAAGATATATTGAAAATAACCGGTAAAATAGAAAAAAGATATGACCAATATCAAATTGTAGCAATTAAAATTGTTAAATTAAATTAAAAAAAATGTCTTAAATAATATATTTTTATTAAAAAATATGTTATTCTATATAATAGAGGTGAATAGAATGAAAAGGGAAAAAAGCAAATTAATTTTAGTATATTTATTAATGTTGTTAGTAATTGTTTTAATTGTCGCATTAACATTTATAATTTTAAATAATAGTTCAAAAGAAGAAAATGGAGAATCTACCGCAAACACTACACCAACGGTTGATGTCAATCCATATCCAACAATCTCTGATGAATGTACTTTTAATCTTACAATGGATGAATACAATGCATTAACAGGACCTGGTTGTAAAGGAGGATATAGCCGTTATAATGTTAATGGTCTTGCACTCGATGGTAATCAAATGAATATTGTAGTTATTTATTCTGATAAAAACGGTAATAAAGCAGGACTATATGTCAATGAGCGTAAAGTCGCAACCACCATAACTAATATTGCGAGTATAAAATTTGGAATTTATAGTAGTAAATTATTTATTCTAGATAACAATAATAATGAATCTAATGTTTTAGTTTTTAATTCAAATACGGAAAAAGTATATGATTTGAAAGAAACACTAGATTCATCAAAAATAACAGATCCAATCCTTAACCAAATAATAAGTTCTACAACCATTAATCCAAATAGCTTTAACTTTACAGATACATACTTTACATTCCAAGCTAGACTTGTAGATGGTAATAATGTAGAAAATTTAGGATCAACTTATCAAGTAAACTTTAATGATAGTGATTTTTCAAAACCGACATTTGTCAGTCAAAACTAAAAAGGATAGCTAACTAAGGCTATCCTTTAAAATATCTAAAATTTTATTTTTTTCATCTTCTGAACTCTTATTCCAAACTATTCCAAAAAACACTCCTAAACCAGGTAAAGTAATCTCATCTTTATCATTAAAAGATGAAACAATGGACTCCTTAATATCCTCTTTACTAGCCCCTTTAAAATTATTCATAATGTGATTTTTAATACTTATATTCATTATCACCAATTCCTTTCAAATATATTATGTACCAAAAAAATCGTAATTATTCAATAATTAAACATATAATATAATATGAAAAGTTTAAATGAATTAAAAATAAATGAAGAGGGTATAATTGCCGTAGTTGAAACAGATAAAAGTATCAAAAGAAGACTTATGGATATTGGTTTCGTCAAAGGAGAAAAAGTCAAACTAATATTAAAAAACTTTGGCGATAATATGCGTGCTTATAAAATAAAAAACACCGTTATGGCCTTAAGAGTAAGTGACACAAAAAACATTTTAATCAAATAGAAAAGTCTAAAAAACTTTTTTTATTTACTAGAAATTTGCTTTGTAAAAATAAATTTCAAATAATCAAAACATTTGTTCGCAAAAATCTTTACAAAATAAATGGTGTGTGATATACTGAATGTACAAAAATAGGCGGTGATATAAATGAAAATAAGAAATATCAAAAAAGTCGGGAATAAATATAAAATCATTTTAGATACGGATGAAGTTATAACCACTAATGACCATGTTATAATTAATAACAACCTTCTATATGAAAAAAAACTAAATAAAAAGGAATTAGAAAAAATAAAAGAAGATACTAACTACTATGAAAATTATGATAAAATTTTAAAAATGATTAATCGTAAAATTCGTAGTGAACACGAAATTAGAAAATACTTAAATAAAAATGAAGTATCTAAAATAGATCAAGATAAAATGATAAATACATTAAAAGAAGTGGGATTAATAAATGATGAAATATTTGCTGAAAGTTATGTAAACGACAAGATAAATTTAACCTTAGATGGCCCATATAAAATAAAAAAAGAACTAGAAGACCATCAAATAAATAGCCTTTACATTGAAAATACCTTAAACAATTTTACTCAAGATTTAATCGATTGTAAATTAGATAAAATAATAAATAAAAAATTAAAATCAAACACCAAAGATACTACTTATATTTTTAAGCAAAAAATGATGTTATATTTATCTAACTTAGGATATAGTAGGGAAGACATTATTTATCATTTAGATAATGTCAAATTAAATAATAATCTAGAAAAAGAAATGGAAAAAATCTATAACAAATTAAAAATAAAATATGAAGGTTATACTTTATATAATAAATTAAAGCAAAAACTATATGCGAAAGGTTTCACCATAGAAGAGATAAATAATTTCATTGAAAAAACAGTTCATTAATTTGAACTGTTTTGTGCATTAGAACTTAGTGACGAATTAATTGAATTATCATATGATTTTTTAAGCTCATCATCAGATATTTCTAAATTGTATTTTTTTCTAAGTGCTACCAAAGCTCTTGTTTGTAAAGTTGAATCATTATTAATCTTTTCTTCTGTAAGTTTATCGATAACATCATCTTTTACATCATCTAATTTTGGTTTTTCTTTTTGTTTAATGCGATAAATGATATGATAACCATATTCACTTTTGACAGGTTCTTTAGAATATTCGCCATCTTTTAACTCATTTACACCATCCCAAAACTCATCGACAACAGAACCATAAGTAACTGTAAGTTTTCCACCTTTACTTGCTGTACCTTCATCATCAGAATATTCTTTAGCAAGATCGGCAAAGTCTTCACCTTCATCAAGTTTCTTAATAATATCTTCAGCTTCTTTCTTAGCTTTCTCCTCAGCTTTATCTTTTTCATCATCAGTCATATCATCTTTAGTATTTGGACTAATTAAAATATGTCTAGCCTCAATATCTCCATAAATATTATCATCATAATATTTTTGAATTTCATCATCAGTAAGTTCATCTTTAACATAATTTTCAGTAACAATATTCTTTTTATATTCCAAAATTAACTCATCTTTAAATTCATTTTCATCAGCATATCCAGCAGATGTCAAAGCTGCATTAAAATCCTGTCCATAACTTTGGTATGATTTTTTGTATGAACTTAACTGTGAATCAGCATATGATTTAGCATCATCATCAGTTTTAATTTCTTTGTTAACAACGAATGCATCAATCATATTTGTTAAAGTAATTGCTCCACCTTGTTTTTTAAGCTCGTCATATAAGTCTTCTGCGGTAATTGATTTACCATCCAATTTTGCTACAACCTCTTCGCCATTTTTCAAAGTAGCAATCTTTCCACAACCCGTAAGCATTAAAGTTGCTACCAAGACTAGGGCGAATAATTTTTTCTTATTCACGTAAAATCTTCCTTTCATATGTATGCTTTCATACATATAAAATAATACCAAATTTTCCTTTAAAATTCAACATTTTTATTTATTTTTACCCATAAGTATTCACACAAACTAAAATTTCCCATAAAATAATGTGAAAGGTAAAAAGGAGGATGATTTATATGTGTAATACTGGAATAAGTTCAGCAGCAATCGTTTTAGTATTATTTATTCTTTTAATAATCATACTTGGAGCTTATCTATAAGCCCTAGAAAGGAGTAATTATGGCTTGCAATAATTCATGTGAAAGACCATGTGAAAGACCATGTTCTAGTAATAATAGTTATTTAATTATTTTAGTTCTTTATATTTTATTAGCTATTTTACTAGGATCTGTATTCTTTTAATAAGAGAAAAGTCCATGGACTTTTCTTTTAAAGTGGCCACTTGTACCAAGAAGTATATGATACATGATACAACAAACAATTTGATTAAATTGTTAAAAAAATACCTAGAATAAAAGAACATTTTTAAAATTTTAAACAAATTAATAGTTTGACAAACAAAACATAATTATATATAATTAAAAACAAGACATGAGGAAAATAGTAGTAAGATAAGTATATTTATAGTGAGCTAGGATTAGTGGAAGCCCAGCAGTATACCCTTATGAACGCAGTCCTTAAAAAGTCGTTGTAAAATCTGCATTAAAGATTAAAGTTGCATAGAATCTCTATGAAGTAAGGTGGCACCGCGGGGAACTCTCGTCCTTATTTTATAGGGATTTTTCTATTATAAGGGAGGTAACAAGATGAATGCTAAATTAGAAAATATTTTAAATGAAACTTTAAATTTATTAAATTATGATTATCAAACCAAAGTTGTAAAATCTAATATTGAAGGAATAGATTTTCAATGCGATGATGCCTTTAAGCTAGCAAAACTTTATCACAAAGCACCATTTATTATTGCCGAAGAAATAGTAAATAAAATAAAAGAAAATAAAAACTATCAAAACTATTTTAAAGAAGTAATAGTTTCAAAGCCGGGTTTTATAAACATCATTGTTAGTGATAAATTAATTAATAATTCTTTAATAGAATTAATGAAAAAAGATAAATTAGGTACTACCAAAGAAAATGAAACCATCGTTTTAGATTATGGTGGACCAAATGTAGCTAAACCTCTTCATGTTGGACATTTAAGAACTGCCATAATAGGACAAGCCATCAACAACATTTTAAAATTTAAAGGTAATAAAACAATTTCTGATGTTCACCTTGGTGATATTGGAGCTCAAATGGGTCAAGTTATCTATGGCATAATTCACGACTTTCCAAACATAAAATATGAAGACATTCAATTTGACTTAAATTATTTAAATATTACTTATCCTAAAATCAGTAGTTTATGTAAAGAAAATGAAAGTGTTCACAAAGAATGTGCTGAAATAACAAAAAAACTACAAGAAGGAGATCCTAATTATCATATATTATGGAAAAAAATATGTGATTTATCAATAAGTGATATTAAAAAAATTTACGATTATTTAGATGTTCATTTCGATTATTGGTATGGCGAAAGTGATGCCTATAAACAATTCCCAGAAATGATGTCTTATTTAGATAAAGAGTCATGTGTAAAAATTGATAATGGAGCTAAAGTGATTGAGGTAAATGAAGATACTGACAAAATAGATATTCCACCTTGTATAATCCAAAAAAGTGATGGTGCATATCTTTATGCAACTTCTGATTTGGGTACAATTTGGCAAAGAAAAAAAGACTTTAACCCCGATGAAATTATCTACATAGTTGATGCTCGTCAAAGTATGCATTTCACTCAAATATTTAGAGCTGCCAAAAAAACTCATATATATGAAGGTAAATTATTTCACTATGGTAATGGAACAGTAAACGGTAAAGATAATAAACCATTTAAAACTAGAACAGGGGGAGCTTTAAAACTTGAAGATTTAATCAAAGAGGTCAAAGAGGAATTTATAAACTTGCGTCCAGAAAACAAAAGTATGGATGAAGAAGACTTAGATAAAATTGTAAATGCCATTATAAAATTTGCCGATCTACAAAATGATTTAACAAGAAATTACATTTTTGATATTAAAAAATTTAGTGAAGTAAACGGTAAAACAGGACCTTACATATTATATACATATTTAAGAATCAATAAATTACTTTCAGAAAGTGATAGTAACCTATCAGAAAATATATACAATGAAATAGATAGAACTTTACGTTTAAAATTGTTAGAAGTAAGCTCAGTTGTCAACGAAGCATCTAAAGAAAGAAAACCACATATTATAGCTAGTTACTTATATGATTTATCAGTCATTGCTAATAATTTTTATCAATGTAATCATATGTCGAATCTAGAAGGACAAATAAAAAATGACTATAATATTATTTTAAAATATAACAATCTTATAATTAAAACCCTATTAGAATTATTAGGTATTTACATTCCAAAAACCATGTAAAAATATTGAAAAGATATTTTAATTATGATATATTATTATCAAGATAGGAGATGGAAATATGGAAGATATGCATAAATCTTCAATTATTATGATTTTATTAGCAGTAGTATTTGTAATGGCCGCAGGTTATGCCGCATTTTCTCAACAATTAACAATCAACGGTAGTGCTGAAATTTCATCAAAATGGGATGTACACATTGAAGATATTTCTGTAAATAGTGAAACATTAGATGGAAAAAATATTAGCGCTTCAGTTGGAGATAACACATTAAGTGCAACTTTTCAAGCTGAACTAGTCAGCCCGGGTAGTGCTGTAACTTACAATGTAACCGTGAGAAATGGTGGAACCTTAAATGCTAAATTAGACTCTTTAACATTTACAGATTCGAATAACGATGCAATACAATATAGTTATGCAGGTATTAGTCAAAATGATGTAATTGATTCTGGAGAATCTCAAACATTTACTATTACTGTAAAGTTTAATGACCAATATACACAAATGCCAGATAGTACCACTAGCAGTGTTACTATGAATTTAGGATATGTTCAAGCTTAAAACGTTAAACAAAATTTAACGTTTTATTTTACATAATATTTTACTTTTTCATTTTGTTCTTGAAATAAAAAGTCAGATATGATATTATTTTAACAGAGTAGAAAACTACTTAACTAAAACATAGGAGGGAAATTATGGAATCAAAACACAAAAATGCTTTAATTGGCGCATTATTAGCAGTAGTATTTGTAATGGCTGTAGGTTATGCCGCATTTGCTCAACAATTAACAATTAATGGTAGTGCTGAAATCACTTCAAGATGGGATGTTCATATGTTGCAAGAAGGTGCTGAATGGGCTCCATCTTCAACTATGGGAACAAGTCCAAGTGGAACAGTTAACGTTGCCCCTGGTGGATTAACAGCTACTTTCTCAGCTACTTTAATCAGTCCAGGTGATACAGTTACTTATACAATTCCAATTGTTAATGCTGGAACTTTAGATGCTAGATTAGACACAATCACTTTATCAAGTGATACACCAGAAATGGTAATTGATAATGGAGGATTAACAGCTACTACTAAAGATGGTAATATCAAATATACTGTAACAAGTCCAGGAACTGGAACTTTAAATGCTAATAATGGCAAAGCTACAATTACAATTGTTGCTGAATTTGTTGATAAAGCAAACCAAGGTAATTTACAAAATGCTACAGCTAATTTAACAGTAACAATGAATTATGTTCAAGCTTAAGAAAAATTCTTAAGCTTTTTTCTTGTAACCTTTTTCAAAATATGATAATATTTTAATAGAGTAGGAAACTACTTAATATAGTATAGGAAGGTGGAAACATGGAAAACAAAAACAAAAATATTTTAATTGGTGCACTATTAGCAGTAGTATTTGTAATGGCTGTAGGTTATGCCGCATTTGCTCAACAGTTAACAATCAATGGAAGTGCTGAAATTTCATCAAGATGGGATGTTCATATGACACAAGCAGGAGCTAGTGCCACTCCAACATTTACTAACAATACAACAACTGGTGGAACTGTTACTGTTAATGAAGGGGGATTAACAGCTACTTTTTCAGCAACTTTAATCAGCCCAGGAGATAAAGTTACATTTGTTGTTCCAATTGAAAACACTGGTACTTTGGATGCTAGATTAAATGAAATCACATTATCAAGTGATACAGATGGTATGCAAATTAGTGATTTAGTTGCTACAACTCAAGATGGAAATATCAGATATACTGTAACAAGCCCAGGCTCAGCTACTTTAGTTAAAGACAACGGAACTGCTCAAGTAACAGTAGTTGCTGAATTCGTTAACAACCCTAGCGGACAAGGAAATGCCCAAAATGTTACAGCAAATTTAACTGTATCGATGACCTATGTTCAAGCTTAAGCTCTAAATTAGAGCTTTTTTTTTAAGCAAAATTATATTTAAAAAATTAGAAATTTTGTATTTCTAATTTTTTTCACTTGAAGTAAATTAAAAATTATGATAACATCATATTAGAGTAGGAAAACTACTTAAAAAGATGGGAGGAAAATTATGGAATCAAAACACAAAAATGCGTTAATTGGAGCTTTACTAGCAGTAGTATTTGTAATGGCCGTAGGTTATGCTGCATTTGCTCAACAATTAACAATCAATGGTAGTGCTTCAATTACATCGAATTGGCATGTTGGATTTGATACTACTAAAACAACAGAGACACCAGGAGTTGTTAATCCAACAACAGGAGCAAATGGAACAACTGCTCCAAGTGGAACTGTAGGATACTCTGGTGATCAAACAGCTACAATATCAGCTACATTAAATCAACCAGGAGATAAAGTAGTATTCACTTTAACAATTAAAAACTCAGGAACTATTAATGCTAGATTAAATGATCCAGTTGTTACTTTAACTAGTGCTGGTCCTGATGAAAATGGAGAAGCATTAATTACTAAAGAAGGTAACATTATCTTTACAGTAACTAGACCAGTAAAATCTACCATTAATGCTAGTGAAAATACTACAATGACTGTTACTGCTGAATTTGATTCAAATGCTCAAAGTGTTGGTACAGTAACTTCTTCAAGTATTAAAGTTACTACATTAGCTGAACAAGCATAGTGGTTTGTGTAAAGTAAGAAAAACTATTTAAGTTTTTCTTTTCTTATCCTTGAAGAAGACATTCAATTATGATATATTAAATATAGAGTAGGGGAACTACTTAAAAAATATAGAAAGGATGAAAAAATGGAAAACAGTAAACACAAAAATGTGTTAATCGGAGCTTTAATTGCCGTAGTATTAGTTATGGCTGTAGGTTATGCTGCTTTTGCACAACAATTAACAATCAACGGAAGTGCGGAAATTACTTCTACCTGGGATGTTACTTACGATAGTACAAAAACTGAAGCTGAGCCAGGAGTTGTTAATGGCACAGCTGGTTTTGTTGGAGGACAAACTCCAAGTGGTACAGTAACATATGACAATGGAGATCACAATGCTAATATTAAGGCAACTTTATATCAACCAGGAGACACTGTTTTATTCACTTTAACTATTAAAAATAATGGTACAATTCCTGCTACAATTGGAAACCCAACCGTTAGCATGGATGGAGATGAAGATAGTGGAGCTTTAGTTGCTAAAAAAGGAAATATCCAATTCACTGTAACACCAGCTGACACTAAAACTCTTAACCAAAATGATATTGTTACTATGACAGTAAAAGCTGAGTTTATTAGTAGTGCTCAAAGTGTTGGTACAACAACAACCGCTGAAATTGATGTTAATATGAATGCTTCACAAGCTGCATAATGTGTAAAGTAAGAAAAACTATTTTTAAGTTTTTCTTTTCTTATCCTTGAAGAAGATATTCAATTATGATATATTAAATACAGAGTAGAGAAAGCTACTTGAGAGAAAGGAAGGAATAAAATGGACAGTAAACACAAAAACATATTAATAGGAGTATTAGTTGCCGTAGTATTAGTTATGGCTGTAGGGTATGCTGCTTTTGCACAACAATTAACAATCAACGGAAGTGCGGAAATTACTTCAACTTGGGATGTTAAATATGATTCAACAAAAACTCAAGATACTCCAGGAGTTGTTGACGGTGTAGCCGGTTTTGCAGGCGGACAAACTCCAAGTGGTACAGTATCATATGATAATGATGATCACAATGCTAATATTGAGGCAACTTTATATCAACCAGGTGATACAGTTACCTTCACTTTAACTATTAAAAATAATGGTACAATTCCTGCTACTGTAGGAACTCCAACAGTTGAAATGACTGGTGATGAAGATGTTCAGCCATTAGTAGCTAGAAAAGGTAATATTCAATTTACTGTAACTCCAGCTCCAACTACAACAATGAACCAAAATGATACTGTTACTATGACAGTAAAAGCTGAGTTTATTAGTAGTGCTCAAAGTGTTGGAGGAACAACCACTGCTGATATTACTGTTAATATGAATGCTTCACAAGCACAATAATTAGAAAACATTTAAATGTTTTCTTTTTTATATACTAGGAATTTGCTCTGTAAAAGGAAAAGATTTACAAAAAGTTATTCACAGATATAACTATTCGTGATACAGTGAAGGGCGATGATAGAAAATGATATATTTAATTATGAGAGGGTAAAGGAAATTAATCTAACTTTTTTCAGTCAAGACATAAGAGTATGGCTTAACGATTTATTTACACTCTAATTTATAACTGTAAGAAATGTAACTTTAGATGCTAATAGTAGAGCTATAATTGCAATTGTGTTGAATTAATCGGCAAAGCAGGAAGATAAGGAAGTCTAAAAAAATATATTAAACTATAAATAAGCCTAAAACTTGAGCTTTTTTCTTTTTTTTAAATGTCAACACACAAAAAAGCCTAACAAAAAACCTCATTTATAGTTGTCAACTTCAAAATGTTATGTTATAATTCAATATAGAATAGTAGGGATAAAATAAAAAAAGGGGTATGGATATGAAAAACAATCTAATAATATATAGTTTACTAATTATATATTTTGTTTTAAACGTTTTTGTCGTCATTCCATTAGGTCTCGATTATTATAATGAAATAATTCATCCATTTATGTGGATAATTCTTTGCACAGCTGCAGTTTTCTTAAGTCGAGATTCAAGCTTACGGGTTAAAGGTGAACAAGACAAAACACAAAGTTTGATTATTACATTAATAATTTATATTATTGTTTATTTCTTACTTGGATTAATTTTTGGGTTCGAAAAAACACCTTATTCAAAAGATTTATTTAGTATTTTAAAAAATATCTGGGCTTTTGGAGGTTTAATTTTCTTCCAAGAATTTATCAGAGAAGCTTTAGTTAAAAATGAAAAGAAAAAAGCTTGGAATTTTATTTTAATGACTATTTTATTTACATTAATAAACTTAAATTATTCAAATATAGAAAGTCATTTTACCGATTTAAAAGAATTGTTTATTTATTCTTCAACTACCTTAATTCCTGCTATATTAGAAAGTGCTTTATGTACCTATCTAGTATATATAGGTGGTGCTAAATTCTCTATAATATATAGAATGTTTGTTACAATGCCACCTTTCCTCGTACCAATTATTCCTAATTTAGATTGGTTTGCTTCAGCAATAGTTGGTGTTACTTTGCCATTAGGAGTTTATATTTATATGAATTATGTTCATGTAAATAGATCCGAAAGACTCTCAAAAAGAGAGCGAAGAAGTTATAACCCTGTAATATATGTTCCAGTATTTGCCTTTATTGCTTTGCTCGCTGGGTTTGTTATGGGATTATTTAAATATCAACCAATTGCAGTTTTATCTGGTAGTATGTCACCAACTTTTAATAGAGGTGATGCTGTAGTAGTTAATAAGCTCACTACTAGAGAAAAAGATGAATTAAAAAAAGGCGATATCATACAGTTCGTAAGTGGAACTAAGTATGTTGTCCATAGAATAGTCGACATCACTAATGATAGTTATGGAAATAAACAATTTATCACTAAAGGTGATCACAACAATGCAAACGACACTGGCAAAGTTGCCTTAGAAGATGTAAAAGGAAAAGTATCATTTGTAATACCATTGATTGGATATCCATCAGTATGGTTAAGTGGTGCAATATCATAAGAAGGGGAGAAGAAATATGAAAAAAAATAATGAAAATGAAATGATTTTAAAACAGTGGATTAGAGTATTTTTAATAATCGCTGTTATTGCCGTGATGGTGGTATCAATTGTTTCAATTGTTAAAGCCGTAAATCCTGAACAAGTTGGAAGAGAAAAATTATATTCATATAATTATACTTCAAATTTGAATTATAAGGTCTATTTAAAGAACAATCAGTTCTTCACATCACCTTATATAGGAATGAATAAACAATATATTACATCTTTAATTGATTATATTGATGTTGATGCTGTTTATAATTTCCAAAGTACAGAAGAATTAGATTATAGTTATAACTATGAAATTGTAGCGACTGCTAAAGGATTATATCAAAACACAGATGGTGAAGATGTTGAAGTTTGGTCTAAAGAGTACCCAATCGCTAACCAAGGTAATCAAAGTGGCAGTGGAAAAAACTTTACAATTAATAAAAACGTTCAGTTAAATTATAATGAATATAATAACATTATGACAGACTTCCGCAATCAATTTGGTTTATCAATTGATGCTAGAGTTGACTTGAGTATGAAAATTAATATTACAGCAGGTCTAAAAGGCACTTCTGAAAAAGGCTTGCAAGCATCTAATACAATGACATTAGAAGTTCCATTGTTACAGCAAACAATGAATATTAAACCAAACTATGTAAATAGTGGTGGAGATACAATTTATAAAGAAGCTTCAGAAAATGCCGAAATGAATATTCCATTATTAGCATTTGGAGTAGTATTATTAATAATTTCATTAGTTGCATTTAAGATATTAGTTAAGAGCTTACTTGTTGTAACAAGAAAATCTGAATATGTTCTAGCCCTTAACAAAATCTTAAAAGAATATGCTGACATTATAGCTGAAACACATAACATGCCAGACTTAGACAAATATGATGTTATCAATGTTAAGAACTTTAACGACTTAGTAGATGTTGAGGAAGAATTACATTCACCAATTTTATACTTCGAAGTTAAAGAAAATGTTGAAAGTGTATTTGTAATCGTAAATAATAGTACAGCTTATAAATTTACATTAAGAGAATCAGATTTTGATCATTTTAAAAAACAAGATTAGGATAATTTCCGGTTCAATGTCAAGTAGTGTTGGTGGAACCAAAAACTAATGATAAATGAACTTGTTAAGAGGGCCAAAAAATGGTC
>CALVRI010000020.1 GCA_944358525.1 uncultured Bacilli bacterium
CATGAAAATCATTTAGAGCCACAAGATATAATGCAGATGTACTTTTTTGAAAGATTATTATATCGGATTGGAATTAGTAAATACAAATATAATTTCATATTAAAAGGTGGACTTTTATTATCAGCAATATTTGGTGATGAACGTAGGACCACCCAAGATATGGATACAATGTTAAAAGGAATACCATTAGAAGCAAAAACATTAGAAAAAAAATAAAAGAAATAATAAGTATTGATGGTAAAGATGGAATAACTTTTGAAATTGTTAATATTAAAGATATTAGACTAATAGATAAATATGGTGGATTAAAAGTTAAATTAATTGGATATAAGGAACATTTAAGAGTACCACTGGCAATAGATGTTACCGTAGGAGATCCTATTACACCTAAAGAATTAAAATTTAAATATAAATGCATGTTTGATGATTCTTATATTAATATTATGGCTTTTAATAAAGAGACTATTATAGCAGAAAAGTTTGAAACATTTATTACTGATAATATCATGAACACAAGAGCAAAAGATTTCTATGATTTGTATATTTTATTAACTAGATTTTATAATGATATTAATAAAGATGATTTAGTACAAGCAATAAAAAACACTTTTGAAAGACGAGCATCTAAATTCGATATAAATATGATTGTTTCTAATTTTGATTTAATAAAAAATAGTGAAAGATTAAAAACAAACTTTAATAGATATAAACTTAAAAAAATTTATGTAAAAGACATAAGCTATGAAGATGTTATGAATTCCATAGAAAGAATCATAAAATTACTTCAAAAAGAGCTTACACTAGTATCTTGATACAAAATGTTAACATAGAAATGTGTTAGCATTTTTTTATAATTGGGAGGTTGGTAGTTATACGCATTTTATAAATAAAAATAAAAAAAGGAAAGGAATGAATAGTATGAGAGTTAATGTGACAAAAAGAGGAAAGGTCTACCAATATAAATTTGAAATTGCAAAAATAAATGGGAAAAGAAAGTTTATCAATAAATCAGGGTTTAGAACAAAAAATGAAGCATATATTGCTGGAATGAAAGCCTATGATGAATATATTAGTGGTGGAGTTAATAAACAGGCAAATATGACATATGCTGACTATTTAGATTATTGGATGAGTGAATATTTTGAAATTAATTTTAAGTATTCAACAGCAAAAAGATATAAAGAAACTTTTAAAACAATAAAAGCAGAATTAGGAAAATATATGTTATATTCAATAACCCCATATTTACTAAATCAAGCTTTATTAAAATTATCACTCATGGAGTTCATATCATCCAATTATAAGGGCAACATTACTTCATGGGGAATTAGTTAAAATTCATCCTTTTGTTGATGGGAATGGTAGAACATCAAGATTACTCATGAATTTAGATTTAATGAATCATGGGTTCAATCCAGTAATAATAAAAAAAGAAGATAGATTAAAATATTATGAAGCCCTAGATAAAGCACATACAACAGGTAATTATACAGATTTTATTAAATTAATAACTAAATTGGAAATAGAAATGTTAAAGAAATATTTAGAATTATTATAGGAGAAGTTTTATTAAATTATAAAGGCAAAGTTAAAATTTTTCATGGAACGCATGATATAGTTGTTCCATATACACAGTCATTAGAGTTAAAAAAAGAAAATATAAGTGTTGAAATCATTGAAAACGCTTGTCACTATTTTTATGATGATACAAGAAAACAAGTAATAAGTAAAACCATCTTATTCTTAAAAAATTAAAGTCACATCAAAAGAACTATAATACTTTACTATAATTTTATTAAATGATAAAATTATTAAAGAATAGGAGGAATAAAATGGCAATATTAATAACCGGTGGTGCTGGATATATTGGTAGCCACACAGCCATCGAACTTTTAAATAATAATAGAGAAATTATTATTGTGGATAACTTTTCAAACAGTAAAAAAGAGGTCTTAGAAAAAATAAAACAAATCACTAATAAAAATTTTAAATATTATGAAATTGATTATAAAGATGAAGATAAACTAAACAAAATATTTAAAGAAAATAAAATTGATGCTGTCATGAACTTTGCTGGTTTCAAAGCTGTTGGAGAATCAGTACAAAAACCTCTAGAATACTATGAAAACAATATATCAGGTGCCATAACACTTTTAAAAGTAATGAAAAAACATAATGTAAAAAAATTTATTTTTAGTTCATCCGCAACAGTATACGGTAATCCAGAAAAAGTACCAATAACCGAAGATAGTAAAACTGGTGGAACCACAAATCCATATGGCACAACAAAACTGTTTATTGAACAAATACTAAAAGACTTATATAAATCAGATAACTCTTGGGATATAGCCATATTAAGATACTTTAATCCTGTAGGCTCACATGAAAGCGGTTTAATAGGCGAAGAGCCTAATGGAATACCAAATAATTTAATGCCATATATTGTAAGAGTAGCCAAAGGACAGTTAAAAGAACTATCTATATTTGGCAATGATTATGACACTAAAGATGGTACAGGTGTTAGAGATTATATTCATGTAGTTGATCTAGCGCGAGGTCATATTAAAGCATTGGAAAAATTAGAAAAAGAAAACCAAGGTTTATACATATATAACTTAGGCACTGGTAAAGGTTATAGTGTTTTAGATATGGTTAAAGCCTTTGAAAAAGCCACAGGCCAAAAAGTACAATATAAAATAACCGAGCGAAGAGCAGGAGACATTGCAATATGTTATTCAGACCCTACCAAAGCAAAACAGGAATTAAATTGGACAGCTACAAAAACATTAGAAGATATGTGTAGAGATTCCTGGAAATATATCCAAAACAGCAAATAATTCACAAGGTAAATATTATACCTTGTTTTAACTTGTAAAAAATTGTATAATAAAAACAAATAAGGGAGAAAAATTCAATGAGAGAAATAATAAAAAAAGCAATTTATCGACATTTTAAAGGTGATTATTATCTAGTATTAGATGTTGCCAAACATTCAGAAACGGGTGAAGATTACGTCGTATACATGGCTCTATATGGTGATAATCAAGTTTATATAAGACCGTTAGATATGTTTTTATCCGAAGTCGATCATACAAAATATCCAAATGTAAATCAGAAATATCGTTTTGAAAATGTAACAATTGAAAGTGTTAAAACAAAGAAAAGGAAGTAATAATATGCTTAATACAATATATACCAAAATAAAAGATTTCAAAAAAAGATACCCAATGACAATTTCTTGGAGATTAAAAGCTCACAGTAAGGTTGCAGCCGAGCACGTAAACGATGATGAAGAAGTTTTATATGCTTTTGCTGCCCAAAAACTACCTAGTGTTTTTAATATAACCTCAACATATGCTATTGTAATAACTGACAAAAGAATTTTACTAGCTCAAAAACGTTTAATTTTTGGTTACTTCTATTATACAATCACCCCTGACATGTTTAATGATTTAACCTTAAGAATGGGACTTTTATGGGGCAAAGTTATTATTGATACAGTAAAAGAAACCGTTTGTTTAACTTTCATTTCTAAAGATGCCCTAAGAGAAATAGAAACAGTAATTTCAAAATATATGATGCAAGAAAAAAGACAATATGAAAGTGAATTAACTGATGAAGAACATAATACTCTAAAAGAAGAGTTAAAAAGTATTTCCAAAAACGGAGAAAGATAAATCTCCGTTTTATTGTGGACAAACTAAAGTCAATGCTTTATAATTAAGAGTAGGAGGAAGTTTTATGAAGTATCTGTTTAAAACACTAATAATATTTACTATTATATTTTTTGCTTTAAAACTAATTCTTTTCATATTTGATACTGGTCATACAGTAACATATAATGTAGGAAATTTTAAAGTAAAAGAAGAACTAAAAACAAAAGACAATAACAATTATTACTTCAGTCTTGAACATGAAGACTTCAAAATTAATTTCCAAATTAATCAAAATTATAATAAATCAGAAAAAATAATAAATAAAATAGAATATAAAAAAATAGATGGATATAACTGCGTACTTCCAGTCTTTAAAAACGGAAAAATTTTAACAGATGTTATGTGTCTAAAAGATAACACTATAATGTATGCCCATAACTTAAATAATAAAAAGATAGATGACTATTTAAAATCATTAGATAAATATGGATATAATAAAGAAGACTATCAAGATAAAGCCGATGATGTAAAACTATCCAATACCCAAACAATATACAAAGATAACTTTCTAGAAAACCATTATATTGCTATGGAGACATATAAAGGTTTAAATCTATTTAATGGTAATGAAAGTAACGTTCAAATATTTGATAATGATGTATACACAAAACCAATCAGTTTTTTCACAGATAAATACTATATAGTAGCTGATTACACCGACACCTATACCTTTAAAATATTTCATGTAATAAACATTATAAATGGTAAACAAATAGATATTAGAAGTTATGATGACATATCATTTGATTCGTATATTGAAGGCGCTATTGGCGATGATATATACTTATTTGATAAAGATGCTAGTAAACAATATAAAATAAGCATTCAAAACGAAAGTGTAGAAGAATTCAACGATAAAAATAGCCTTCAAACATATAATGGTAAATGGGAAAATATGACCTTAAGTGAAGCTTTAAACGAAAAAACATTTAATAATTACTATACAAAAGATATAAAAGGTTATGACAAAGTTGATAAAGTAGGAAATTATTATTACATCTACGAAAAAGAAAATGACCATTATAATGTATATCGTTCAGATATTCAAAATAAAACTTTAAAAACATATCTATTTGAAACAACTAATCTAAATAGTGTAATTTATTTAGATGATACAATCTATTATATAAATGGAAATACTTTCTATTACCATAATAATTATGGTAATAGAAAAATTATTACCAACACAGAATTACAGTTTAATAGTGATTTATCATTTGGTGTATATAAAAAATAGGAAACAAAATCCTATTTTTTCTTAAATTCAAACTTTACATTTGGAAAAGCTTTTAACAAATGTTTAAAACCAAGTGATTTATTCATTAAAACTGCTCGTACTTTCTTAGATATCTCTTCTGTATAATCCTTTCTAAGTGAGTCAGCTGACAATTTAAGTTTTTGAACAATATTTAGCGAAATACAAAAATCAATAGCTACTAAAAGCATTAATATTAATACCAAAATACAAAAAACAGAATTATTCATAATTAAAAACATCTTAAAAAACAATGGGTTAAATACTTTAACAACTAAAACACCACATAATCCAAACAAACAAGAATAAGCAAGACAAACTCGGCCATTAATATTAAAAGGCATATTAGAATAATCCCACCATCTTGCTTTAAAAATCTTTTCCATCAAATAATTAACTATATATTCTAAAAATGTTCCAATAAAAGCCGAAGAAATAATTAAATTAAATAAACTATCATCAGGTCTTAAAATTAAAGTAATTAAAATAGCTGCTGTTCCCCAAATTGGTACTAACGGTCCCACTAAAAAACCTCTATTAATAAATTTGTGTTCCACAATAAAAGAAAAAATAACTTCTATAATCCAACCAATAAAAGAATATATTAAAAAAAGGCCACACAAAACAAAAAACGCATACAAATTTAACATAACTAACTCCTCCATTTTAATTTTACCCTATTTGCTCAGTAAAGTCTAGTTCATAAATTGTTAAAATAATACTATTTGTAGTATAATTAAAGCGGAGATGGTATTATGGCAAAATTAGGGCTAGTCCTTTCTGGTGGTGGAGCTAAAGGTGCTTATGAAATAGGTGTTTATTTAGCTTTAAAAAAACTACATATAAAAATAGATATTGTAACAGGAACATCAATAGGTGCAATTAATGGAATGTTTGTCACCCAAAAAGACTTAAGAGGAGCATTAAAATTATGGAAAAACATCAGTTTTAAAACCATATATGATGAAGAAGAATTTCTTGCCAAAGAAGATGAAAAACTATCAAAAATATATATGCAATATGCCAAAGGATTTATTAATGAAGGTGGCTTAGATATCTATAAAATGAAAGATATCTTTGATAAATATTTTAAACCACATAAGTTTTTTTCCTCAAATATCGATTATGGATTAGTAACTTATAATTTCAGTAAAAACAAACCAGTTTTAAAAACAAAAAAAGATTTAACCAAAGATAATATAAAAGACTATATCCTTGCTTCAGCCTCTTGTTATCCCGCTTTTAAACCATATTTAATTGATAATGAAATGTTTATTGATGGTGGATATTATGATAACCTTCCAATAAACCTTGCAATTGATTTGGGGGCAACAGAAATAATCGCCGTTGACCTAAGAGCAATAGGATTTAAAAAAAATGTCAAAGATAAAACAGTAGATATAACATACATTGCTCCAAGAAATAAAATAGGTTCATTTTTAGTTTTTGATAAAAATCAAGCTAAAAAATCAATTAAATTTGGTTATAATGATACGATGAAATTATTTAATATATTAGACGGAAATAAATTCACTTTTAAAAAATATAATTTGATAAAAAATTATAATAAATATATTGATAGTTATGAAAAGACATTAAAAGATCTTTTTAAAAACACTGATAATAAAATTCTTACAAAATTGTTTGAAACAGAAATGTTTAAAGGTATTTTAAATAATAAAACATTATATAATAATTTTAATAACCTAATCGAAGAAGCTGGAAGAATCTTTAATTTTGATGAAGCAAATATATATAATATAAAAAGTTATAATAAAGGACTTCAAAATGCCTTATCAAATACCGAAACCATTGAACTAGACAAAATTGCCCACAAAATAAAAAACAAAAAAATAGAAGATATTATAGACCGAAGAAAAATTGTCAAATATTTTTATAATCAAATAGAAAAAGATAAAGTACAATATAAATATATCTTATTATTTACTAATGAATTTTTAGTCGCCCTATATATTTATATAATAAAAAGCCCTCGCAGTATTTATTAAAACATGTTATAATTAGAAACAGGTGATAAAGTATGAAAAAACAAACTATCCTAACGGGAATTAGACCAACAGGACATCTTCATTTAGGCCACTACTTTGGTGCTGGTAAAAACTGGGTAAAACTTCAAGACAAATTTGAAACATATATCGAAATAGCTGATGTTCAAGCTTTAACTGACAACTTCAATAATCCAGATAAAGTAAGAAAAAGTGTTAAAGATTTAGTAATAGATTTGCTTTCAATTGGTATAGACCCAAATAAAGCCATAATCTTTATTCAATCAACAATTCCAGAAATAGCCGAATTAACCGTATTCTATTCAAATTTAGTAACAATTGCTAGACTAGAAAGAAACCCAACTGTTAAAAACGAAATCAAACAAAAGAAAGAACTATTTGGTGAATCAGGTGAAAGTATTACTTATGGATTTTTAGGATATCCAGTAAGTCAAGCTGCAGATATAACCGCCTTTCAAGGTAATTTAGTACCTGTTGGAGAAGATCAATTACCTCTTTTAGAACAGTGCCGCGAAATAGTTCGTAAATTTAATAATATTTATGGGGAAACCTTAATTGAACCAGAAGCATACTTAAGCGAAATTCCAAGAATCAAAGGGTTAGATGGTAATGATAAAATGGGTAAAAGCCTAGGCAATGCTATTTTCCTAGCTGATGACCAAGAAACAATAAAAAAGAAAATCATGGGAGCTGTAACTGACCCAAATAAAATAAAAGTCGATGATAAAGCTAACCCAGATATCTGTATGGTTTATTACTACCATAAATTAATAGGTAATGAAAACTTAAAAACAGTATGCAGTGAATGTAAAGCCGGTAAAAGAGGCTGCGTAGCTTGTAAAAAAGAATTAATAAATAAAATGCTAGAATTTTTAAAACCAATAGCCGAAAAGAGAAAATACTATGAAGAGCATCCAGAAGAAGTTGAAAAAATTTTAAAAGAAGGTTCTAAAAAAGCTAAAAAGGTTGCCGAAAAAACAATCAAAGAAGTAAAAACAAACATGAAAATTAATTATTTTAACTAACACTCTAAAAAGAGTGTTTTTTTCAAAAAAAAGAAAGCAAAAGCTTTCTTAAACTCCTTCGACAGTTGTGTCATTTAAGCATTTTAATGCACATACACAGTCTAAATTCATTGTAAAAAATGAATTAGTTGCCACATAAGGAATTGTTGCAGATGTATTTGGATCGGTGTTTGCTGCAAGTACTCTGAATGTTGCACACTCGCCATCTACTTTTTCAACCCTAAACACACTAGAACATGTCGCACCTACAGATGAACAATCAATGTTTTCTTTAGTTGTAGGCATACTCCAAGGTGTTCCATTACCACTGCATGTATAAATCATAACTGGTCTTGTGTTAAGCCCCAAAGTAGAAACGGTATTACCTAAAAAGCCGCGATCACAAGTGTCCAAACAAGTGTCAGAGCATTGTGCGTTACATTGTAAAATATTAATTACTGTTAATATTTCTGCAATGCATGAACTATCTTTACAATTATTACACATATAATCCACCCCTTCATTAGTCTCAATATAACATATTCCAAAAATAAAACTAAGTACACATCAAAAACCCAAATAATTAATTTAAAGTAATTGTCTAAATCTAATTTCATAAAATTAATTGAGGTGAATATTATGAAAAATGCCATAAACTATTATTATAATCTATATCCAGAAAATATTCACCAGATAGAAAAAGGCTATTATTTTATAATAAACAAAACAAGATATTTTCTAACTAAATATTTAGGTGATACCAAAGATATTCAAAAAATATATGATATGTATATTAAACTTTTAAATCAAAATTTCTATATTCATCCAATTGTATTAAATAATCAAAATCAAGTTTTAACATACATAAATAGTGAACCATATATACTGATGATTACCATCTATTACAAAAACAAAATAACCATCAACGACATCTTATATTTTTCAAAACAAACAAATACTCCTCAAACCCCACCAAATTGGGGAGAACTATGGTCTCAAAAAAACGACTATTTAGAATATCAAATAAGTCAGCTCGGACAAAAACACCCACTTATAAGAGAAAGTTTTAGTTATTATATTGGTCTTGGAGAAACAGCTATTCAGCTAGTCAACTCCTTAGAAAAAACAAATATCCCTTTAGTATATGCCCACAAAAGAATAGATGAAAGTTATAGGCAGTATGATTTATATAACCCATTAAACATCATCATTGATTATTCAGTAAGAGATATAGCTGAATATTTAAAAAGTAAATTTTTTAGTGGGGAAGACATAACAAATGAATTAGCCTTTTATTTAAATAATTCTAAATTAAGCACATATGAATATTTTCTTTTTTTAGCAAGATTAATTTATCCGACTTATTACTTTGATTTATACGAAGAAATTATCACCGATAGAAAAGATGATGAAGAAATAAAAAAAATCACCGATAAAGTAGATGATTTTGAAAGTATAATTAAACAAATATATCATTATTATAAAACATTCTTACCAGTACCTAGAATTGACTGGTTAGAATAATTAGGAAATATTAACAACTTCTTTTACTTCGGGCACTTCTTCTTTAATAGCCATCTCAATACCATCTTTTAAAGTATAATCGATAAGAGCACATCCCGCACAAGCGCCAAGCATTTTAATATAAAGGATACCATCTTCATATTTAACAAACTCAATGTCGCCACCATCACCAATTAAATATGGTCTTAATTTATTAATAATCTCTTTAATTTTTTCCTCAGTATTCATTTCAATCACCAACATAATTATATAATAAATAAATAATAAGGTAAACTTTTTAATTAAATAAAATTGTGTTATAATAACAAAAGAGGTGTTATTATGACCAAATATTCTAAAGGAAAAGTAGTAAGAGGAACAGTCACATGCATAGAACCGTATGGTGCTTTTATGTCATTTGATGAATATTACACAGGATTAATTCATATATCTGAAATATCAAAAGGATTTGTCAAAGACATACATGATTTTGTAAATGTTGGAGATCATATCTATGTTGAAATATTAGATGTTGATGAAGAAGAAGCTCATTTAAAACTAAGTATAAAAAATATAAATTATAAAATTAATGGAAAACCAAGACACAGAAAAATCATAGAAACACCTCATGGTTTCACTACTTTAAGTAAAAAATTGCCCATATGGATTAATAAACAACTAAAAAAACAAAAAAATGAAACAAATACTATTGACAAATAACTCTATAAATAATATAATCATAGTTGTCTAGGGAGTGAAATCGGGCGCTTAGCTCAGTTGGTTAGAGCACCTGCCTTACAAGCAGGGGGTCATAGGTTCGAGTCCTATAGCGCCCACCATTTTTTTTGCCGGAATAGCTCAATTGGTAGAGCAACTGACTTGTAATCAGTAGGTTGTGGGTTCAAGTCCTATTTCCGGCACCATTTTATATTGCCTCGTAGCCAAGTGGTAAGGCATCGCACTCTGAATGCGACATTCGCTAGTTCGAATCCAGCCGAGGCAACCAAAATTGAAAATAAACCTCGAAATTGAAATAATACTTGGAGAGGTAGCGAAGTGGCTAAACGCGGCAGACTGTAAATCTGTTCCTTCGGGTTCGATGGTTCGAATCCATCTCTCTCCACCACTTTTATTGCCTCGTAGCCAAGCGGTAAGGCACCACACTTTGACTGTGGCATTCGCTAGTTCGAATCTAGCCGAGGCAACCATTACGGTCTGTTAGCTCAGTCGGTAGAGCATTTGACTTTTAATCAAAGGGTCCCGGGTTCGAATCCCGGACAGGCCACCATTTTATTGTTTATTAAGTCTACTAAGACTTTTAAATGCCTGAGTGGCGAAATAGGTAGACGCACAGGACTTAAAATCCTGCGGGAGTCAAATCCCGTGCCGGTTCAAGTCCGGCCTCAGGCACCACATGGAGAAATACCCAAGTCTGGTTGAAGGGACCGGTCTTGAAAACCGGGAGGTCGGCAACGGCGCGGGGGTTCGAATCCCTCTTTCTCCGCCATTTAATTTATATCGCGGGATGGAGCAGTTTGGTAGCTCGTCGGGCTCATAACCCGAAGGTCGTTGGTTCAAATCCAGCTCCCGCAACCAATTGGTTCCGTAGTGTAGCGGTTATCACGTCTGCCTGTCACGCAGAAGATCGCGGGTTCAATTCCCGTCGGAACCGCCATTTAATGGTTTCGTAGCTCAGTCGGTAGAGCAGAGGACTGAAAATCCTCGTGTCGGCAGTTCGATTCTGTCCGAAACCACCACTTGAAAAAACACCGTTGAAATTCAACGGTTTTAAAAAACAATTATGAGATTTAAATGTATAATTTATTTAGTATTATCATAATATTAAATAAATTCAATTGAGCTTGACTATATCATTTGTTTGTGATAATATTTATTTGTATCACTTCGATGTGCGCCCATAGCTCAATTGGATAGAGCGTTTGACTACGGATCAAAAGGTTGCGGGTTCGACTCCTACTGGGCGCGCCATTATATCGGGAAATAGTTCAACTTGGTAGAGCACCTGGTTTGGGACCAGGGGGTTGCAGGTTCAAATCCTGTTTTCCCGACCATTTAGTTTATAATCCCTTGCTATAAAGTAAGGGTTTTATTTTACTCTTTTATAATAAAATTAATCCCCAGTTTTTAATTAGGGATTAATTTTATTTTCGCTCAATATCTACGACATCAGTTATAGGAATAAGTTCATTATCTATCGTAATTAAATGTGTTGCATTTCTACCCACTATTCTTTTAGTAACCGTACCGTTTTTTAGAGTGATTTTTACATCAGCTTTATAAATATAACTGTTGGAACTAAAGATTTCATTGATTTTTTGATTAACATTCTTTCCTTTTAATTTAGGAGCAGTATCAACATTTCTATCTTCATTTTTTTCAGTTGTTCCATGGGAATAATATACATCCTCATTATTTCCAGCCTTTCCATTAACTTTATTCGCAAATACTCCTGGTAATTTTTTTTCCATACTATCACCTCTAAATAATCATATGAATTAAAATCTATAACTTGCTAAAAATGTCATTAATTTTTTTAGTTATAAAAATTCCTAAAGCAAATAAACCAATTCCAACCAACAATTCTAATAAAGAAAAATTAGCACTAAATGTATCTTTTAACATAATTACTAAAGATGCTATCATAAATCCTAAAACTCCAGTATAAGCTAAAACTTTATAATGTTTAAATAAATAAGCTATCATTTTAGAAATCATAATAGTACTAGTAATAAAACCACCTAAAAATAGTACAAGCACACTTATATCTATACTAAAATTACTTATACCTTCAAAAATATTCAATAAAATTTCATACCAACCTAAAGCCATAAAAATCGCTGTTCCACTAATTCCTGGAATAATCGTTGTAGCCGATTCTATAACTCCAACAAGAAAATATACAAAATTATTAATTACATTACTACCATTATCACTTTGAACATTAATCAAATAGTAAAGAATAGTAAAACATATAACAAAAGTAAAAATAATTTTAAAATTTAATTTATTTTTTTTAACTTCTTGCGTAATTTCTGGTATTCCACCAATAATTAAGCCAATAAATAGTAACATAGTTGGCAAATAATATGTATCTAGACACCACTTTACACCTTTACATAAAATACCTATACCCAAAGCAGCTCCTAAAAACAAGAAAAATAAGAATTTAAGGTCATTAAACTTTATATGTAAAGGTTTAGATATTATACTAATTAACCTTTCATATACTCCAAACGAAATAGCTATTATTGCTCCACTAACACCAGGAATAATTTTAGCTACTCCAATAATAAATCCTTTACATATCAACATTAAATATTTCATGTTAAATTATATAGTTTAAATAAAGTAAATATTACTGTTCATATAAACAGGATATTAGCACACTTAATTATAACCACTAACTTCAAGTATAAAAACCACCTCGTTTAAACAATATAAAATAAACAAACATAGTTAAATGATATATTTTATATGCAGTAAGTAGTATTTTAGAAAGGAAAGTAGTATGGATAATGATAAATTGCTTTCATCCCTAAGCAAGCACATTGCTTATTGGTATACTAGTATCAAAGGAGAAAAAGATATTGTTTTTCCAATAAACAATGTAATTAAAGAAAAAGCAAACCAACTTTTTAGAGACAGGTATCATGAGGCAAATATAATAATCAGTGAAAATGGAGAAATATATAAGATTTCAAAAGAAATATGCTGTGAAAGTAATATGTGGTCATATGTATATTATTTAGATGATATGAAAAAAAACTATCGTTTAAAAAAAATATGCAAAGAAATTCTTCCCTATGACTTACATGCTAAAAACAATGAAAAGCTAAAAATATTAAAACACATGCACATCCCAAGTAAAATTATTTCATTTAATGTAAGCAAAGATCAAATGGAAAAAATAAAAGAAACAGTTAATCCTTATTTAAAGTGTAGTACCTATATAAATAGTAAAGAAAAAAAAATAATTGCTTATCCAGATGTTTTAGTCGCACAAGATAACAAAATAATAATTTTTCTAAATTATTATCATCATCATCATATGGATAAACATATTCAAAAAATAACAAAAGCATTGTCTAAACAAAAAGAGATTGATATAACTATTGAAACAGTCTAGGGTATCAATCTTTTTATATATTATGTTATAATTAAAATGGGTGATGCATATGCAGAAAGTAATTTCCAAAGAAACTATGAGACAAAGTGATAAATATACTATTGAAAATAAATATTCATCATTACAGTTAATGAATAAAGCAGCAGAAGCTGTTTTAAAAAGTTACCAATTTAATGGTAAAGTCTTAATTGTTGCTGGAACAGGTAATAATGCTGGCGATGGATATGCTTTGGCTTTACACCTACAAAAAAACCTCATTGACGTAAACATCTTACTTACTGAAAATAAATTTTCTATCGACGGAAAATATTACTATGACAAATGTAAAAATAATAATATTGACATTTATATGTATAATAAAGAATTTAATTTTAACAATTATGATATCTTAGTTGATGCTATATATGGTATAGGTTTTCATGGTAATATGTCAGAAAAAATAATTGAAATAATTGACAAAATGAATAAATCAAACAAGCCAATTGTTAGTATTGATATAAATAGTGGTCTAAATTCTGATAACGGACTAGCTAACACTTGTATTCATTCATCCTTAACAGTATCAATAGGTGCTTTAAAACCGGGACATTTTTTAAATATGGCAAAAGATAACATAGATAAATTAGTTAACCAAAACATTGATATTGATATTATTGGTGAAACATATTATTTATTAGAAGATAAGGATTTTAAAAATTTTATTCCTAAAAGAGCAAATTATAGCCATAAAGGAAGCTATGGATTAGTTGGTATATTAGGTGGCTGTTTAAAATACAGTGGTTCAGTAAAATTAGCTAGTATGAGCTTATCAGCTTTAACATTAGGAGCAGGAGTATCTAGACTCATTATTCCAAAAAGTATTACCCAAAGTGTTTTACCATATATTTTAGAGAGTACCATTTTTCCAATCGATGATGAAAATGGGCAAATGATATTTAAAAGTGAAGAAATAGACAAAGCTTTAGAAAAAATAACAGCACTTTTAATCGGTATTGGTTGGGATCAAAATATAAATAATGAGAAAATCCTTAATTACATATTAGATAATTACAAAATACCAATAGTTATTGATGCGGACGGACTAAATATATTAGCTAATACAAATAATATCAAGCCAAATTTAATTTTAACACCTCATTTAAAAGAATTCTCAAGGTTAACTAAGATTCCAATTGATGAAATTTCTAAAAACCCAATAAAACTTGCCAAAGAGTATGCAAAAAATCACCATATAATATTATTATTAAAAGGTTCAACAACCATAATTACAGATGGTGAAATAGTTTATTTAGTAAATAAAGGATGCCCAGGTATGGCTACTGCTGGTAGTGGAGATGTATTATCAGGTATTTTAATCGGCCTGTTAGGTTATCAAAAACCAAACATCAAAACAGTTGCTTTTGCCGCTTATATAAATGGGCTAGCTGGTGAATATGCCGAACAGAAAAAAAACAGTGTTTCCATGCTTGCAAGAGATACTGTTATATCATTAAATGAAGTCATTAACCCATATATTCAAAAATGAACCCAAAAAGCTCTAAAAATAAGTATTTTCACCAAAATTTCATAACATATTATTGATTAAAAAACATTAAATATGTTATTATATAAAAGGAAAGAAGAGGTACATAGTATGAATGAAAACAAAAGACTACTAATATTTTTTATTTCAATAGTTCTAGTAATTGCCATTATCTTAGTTATAGCTTTTTGGCCACAAGCTGACACTACATTTGCTTGTGGAGTATCCGCTGACAAAGATTATAGTAAATTAGGTAGTATTAACTACAAACAATATGAATGCCTAGCTGAACAGAATGATAAATTTGCTGTTGCTATATCTGATGGATTAAGTGATGATGAAAAGAAAACACTTAACGAAGCAGCTGAAAAAATCAATGTTGGAATTTATTATCTTAGCGATGAAATTTCCAATACTGATTTAAACAACATTAAAAAAGATTTAGAAACCGATAAAGTTTCTTACGATAATTATAGTTTAGTTGTTGTGGAAAATGGTGAAGTTACTGATGGTATGGAGAAAAATTTAGACAGTAGTGACGATATTTATAACTTCTTAAAAGATGCTGGTCTTGCTAAATTTGCTTGTAATGCAACAAGCGATGAGGAATATGAAAATCTTTCAAGATTAACATATAATCAATATGATTGTTTATATAATAGCGATGAACCATTTGTCGTAATATTTACTCAATCAACTTGCAGTTATTGTTCTCAGTTCTTACCAATTGTAAATGAATATGCAGGTGAAAATAATATTCCAGTTTATTTCTTAGAAATAGACACCATGGATCAAGATGATGTTCAAAATGTATTTTCTTCACTAAGTTACTTTAGTGAAAACTCAGATTGGGGAACACCACTTACTTTAGCAATTAAAAATAAAGAGGTTGTAACCGAACTAAGTGGTTATACTGATGACACAACAACACTTGATAATCTATTTAAAGAAGTTGGTTTAAAATAATGAGTTAAAGCTCATTATTTTTTTACAAAAAAACACCTCAAGGTGTCTATTTACAAGAATATCCATCATTTTCCAAAGACTCTTTAGTTTTATCAAATGAATAATTTTCCGCAATTCCTAAACTTTTTTTAGTATCTTTATCCATCTTATTATATTCCCCACTAAGTAACACAGAAATACGGTTATCATCCTTAGATGTTTTATATTCTATCCCTTTCTTATCTTTGAAATCAGAAAAAGGTTCTTCTAAACTATTTAGTAATAAATCAGCATATTCTTTATAATCATCATTAAGTTTAATACTCATTTCAGCTTCATATAAATTAATTTTATCATTACTAAAAGTAATTACCTGTTTTTCGGTAGCCACACCAGCTTCCATATCCTCTTCTTTAGTACAGCTAAGTGTTTTATCTCCACATCCTGTCATAATTGTTATTAATAAAAAAATCGCCAAAATTTTAATTTTTTTCATCTAATCACCTAAATTAAGTATAGCGATAATTTCCATTTTAATCAATATTTTTTAAAAAATATAATTTAATCTTTACTAAATTAGTATCTACATAATTATTTTGAATACCATAATCAAAAATGTTTTTTAGTAAATTCATAACTTTTTTAATATAACTTTTACTATATAAATGACCATTATATGTTTTATTTTTTAAATACATATAAAAGTAGTCAATATCATTACTAGTCAAATTTTTAATGTTTTTATAACCTAAGATATCCTTGATAAAATTATTATAAAGTCCATCATAAAAACTTTTGTTTTTATGACTACTGACCATTTCTTTATAAACTTCATTTAAAGTCTTATTATATCCCCCTGACATAACAAACTTTACTAACATTTTTACTACTCCTTTTACTACTAAGTTTTTAAAATAAAATTATTTTCCATATCACAACCTTTACTACAACGAAAATTATAACATATAATTTTGTTCTCGTTAGCACATAACAAAAAAGATTACATGAAACCCTAAAAATATTACATGAAATGTATCTGGGTTTGTTGTAACCTTATTTTTTTAATAAAGCTATCTGACAATAAGCTAGTTGTTATTCCATTTTTAAACTTAATTATTTTAACTACTGTATCTATGTAAAAAACATGTTCATGATTAATAATACAACTTCTATGAGAATATTCAAATCTATAATCTAAAATCTGTTTTAATTTTTTAAGTGTTAATCGTACTTCCGTATTTCCGTTTTGAGTATGAATAATACTTCTTCTTTTTTTACTATCAGCTTCAATATAAATAATATTTCGCATATCAAAAGTGTATATGATTCCCTGATCCTTAAACCTAATTATATTTTTTTGAAATCCAAACTTAAAAATCTTTTTAAGTTTTTTAAGTAACTCTTCATGGTAATTTTTCTTCTTAGAAATATAACCAATAAATGCGGTATCACTACTGACCGCTTGATTAACATACTTAGCTGTATATGAACTTATAAAAATTAAAAAAGAATTTAAATCTTTATTTCTTATTTTCTTTGCAATATCAATTCCATTCCCACTCGGAGTTTCAATATCTAATATATATACTTTATTATTTAATTCTTTGTTCATAATATCAAAAAATTCATTATTATAACTTTTAAAAACATGTATTTCAAAATTTATACCTTTATTTAAACAAAAATTACTGACAACACTATAAATTTCCATTAAAAAAAATTCGTTGTCATCACAGATGATAAAATTAATCATAATCTTCGCCCCATACTATACTTTTATAATATAACAATAATTAATAAATAAAGCAACTATAAACATATAAGTGAATAGTTACATGTTTTAAGTACTATAATTTTTCATATATTTATTATAGGTGATAAAATGGATACAAAAATATTCTTGGATTTAAACAAATTATATATAATTGCGGATTTTGATCATACCCTAACTACTAAAGATAGTCAGAACTGTTGGGGAATTTTGTCAAAAATCCCTAACATATCTTCAAAGTATATTAAAGAAAGTAAAGAAAATAATGATTATTATTTTCCGATTGAACAGGATGATAAAATAAACTATCAAACAAAAAGTAAAATTATGCGAAATTGGTATGAAAGCCATGTCGATTTACTTGTTAAATATAGTTTAAAAGAAGCTGAACTAAATAAAATTAGTAAAGATAATTCAATTGTTTTAAGAGAAGGGGTTATAGAATTTTTAAAATTTACAAATAAATATAATATACCTGTAATTATAATATCAGCCGGTATTTCTAACATAATTGAAGGTACTCTAAAAAAACATAACTGTCTTTTCAATAATGTTTATATTTTATCAAATATATTTAAATTTAAAAATGGCAAATTAAAATCCCTCAGAAATCAAATAATTCATTCCCTAAACAAGGATAAACTAGAAATACCACCAAAAATAAAAGATATATTAAAAAACAAAGATGAAGTCATTCTTCTTGGAGATAATATTGGAGACACTTTAATGTCTTTAAAAGAAAATAAGAAAACTCTTAAAATAGGTTTCCTAAATTATGATGATAATGATAAACTTAATAATTTTAAAAAATATTTTGATATTATATATAATAAAGATGAATCTTTCTTAAAAATTATAGATTTAGTAAAAAACATCAGCATATAAAAATTTGCTTTTTTTAAACTTAAAATATATAATATGTACAAATGAGAGGGATATTATGGAAGTAAAAAACAAAACAATGTTTCATATACATACATCAAATCAATATGATGAACTTTGGCAAGAAGGAAATGAACTAGTCATCGATAATAATTTTAATTCTATATGTGGATTATCAATTGCTTATTTTAATACTGATATTATATGTTCTAACGATGAACTCGCAAGTCTTGAAGGATATTTGAAAAGCTATTTGACTGAAGGTGTAGAAAATCTAGATATAAATTTAATTAAAAAATTATTAGAGGATTCTTATCGTATTATTTATAATGCCAATAGGTGTAAATGTGAAGCAGCTTTGGAAATATGTCGCCGTAAGAAATTTAAAAGTTACCCAAGTCGTCTTCATTCAATTTGGGTAACCGATAAAGATAATTTGGATTATTGGTTAAACATTTTAACCGGTAAAACAATATTTGAATTGGAACTTACAGGAATACTATTTAAAACAAGTGATTTATATATTCCAGATAGTCATTTGAGTTTAGGAGAATCTATAGATACTGCCGAAACATATTGGAATCCTATTTTTACAAGAGAAGCTTTAGATAAAAGAGAATATTTGTTTCAAGGTAAAGCATTAATAAAAAGAAAAATTCAATAAAATTTTCTATGAAAAAATGAATGTTAATATGGGGAAAAAAGTATATCATGGAAGTATACATCAAGGTCTAAAAATAATTAGAAAAAATAAAAGTACTCATGGTAAATCTTGGGTATATGCAACTTTATCTAAAGCAATTTCCGTAATTTTTATAAGCAATAAAGGTAGCGATTTATATTATTATTTAAGTGGTGATGGAACAGAAAATAATCAAGTAATTTTGGTAGAAAGAAAAGAAGGTATGTTTAAAGATATTTTTAACGTTTCAGGTTCACTTTATACATTAAATGGTAAGAATTTTATTTCAAGCAAAACTAGTTGGTCAGCAGAAATGGTTAGTGAATTTGATGAGAATGTCCTTCATGAAGAGCATATAAATAACGTTTTTGAAAAACTTAAAGAATTAAATGACAGAGGAGAATTAAAACTTTATTTATATCCAAATAGACCTGCTTTTCTTCCTAAAGATAATAGCGATTTAATTCCAAAAGTCATAAGATGGAGAAAAAGAGGAATAAATATTGAAACATTTTTCACATTATATCCAGAATTGAAAGAAAAATATCTAAAAAACTTAGAAGATAACAAGAGATAACTTGTTTTTAAACTTGGTATAATTAAATTGAAATAGCATTCACTTGCATTTAAATGAGTTCAAATACATTAAACCCTAGGCTTAATTGCCTAGGGTGTTTTTTTGTCTTGTTTTTTTATGTAAAATAAATCTTACAAAAGGAGTGCAAGAAACTTACAAAAACCTTATAAATAAAGAAAAAGCTTTGGATTACAAGACTTTTGATTTTATAATGGTGGAGAATAAGGGTTTTATTTATTGATATTAAATAATTTTAAAATCATAGTTTTCTTTTAAATTATAACCTTTTTAGTTTATCTTATTTTAAAAAGTTTTAGAGTAAATTTGTAAAAATTAGGAAAAAAGTGATATTCTAAAGTAAAGTAACAAGAAAAATGAAGCGTTTTTGTATAATTCCAGTTTTGTTTCGTGTTCTAATAAGTAAAAAAGATTTAAAATTAAGGTAAGAAAGGAGCATTAAAATGGATCAAGAAAAAATAGGAAAATTCATTGCAGAATGTAGAAAGTCTAAAAAACTTACACAAGCCGAGTTGAGTGAAAAATTAGGAGTAAGCGATCGTTCTATTTCAAATTGGGAAAATGGAAAGTGTATGCCAGATTTATCATTGTTTGGAGATTTATGCAAAGAACTTGATATTACAGTAAATGAATTATTAAGTGGAGAAAAAATAAAAAAAGAAGAGTATCAAGGTAAATTAGAAGAAAATATTATAAAAGTTGTAGCCACAGTAGAACAAAAAAATAAAAAAAGCAATAGATTAAAACTCATTTTAATTTCATTTATTAGCTTGGTATGTTTATTTGTTCTTCTTGTTATATTTTCTAATACAGTATATTTTAGCCAAAAATATGATAAAGAAAATATGTATATTGAGAAAACAGATAATGGAATACGATTTACTGCTAAAAATAATTGTGCATTATATAGTGGTAATATAAAACATATTATAACTTCACTAAATAAAGAAAATATCATTTTTGTAAATGTTAAATGTAATATTAATGATATTTATCTATCATCTAAAGAACACAGCAAAGAAATAAATTTAAACAGTGATAGTTATCGTTATGATAACATAGATATTTCTTCCTTGAAATCTTATAAAATATATTATACAACTTATTCTCTTGATAAAATATATAAAGCAAGCAATAAAAAGTTAGAAAAAATAATAAAAAATTCAACACTTATATATAAGGCTTAATTAGAATGTACCCCCCAAAATTTATAATGGGGGTTTTATTTTTTTACAAAAAAGTGATATAAATGTGATATTACAAAATAAAAACCCTTATAAAATAAGGGCTAAACTATCAAATTGGTGGAGAATAGGAGACTCGAACTCCTGACCCCCTGCGTGCAAAGCAGGTGCTCTAGCCAACTGAGCTAATTCCCCATCACTCGAATTACTCATTAAGTATAACATTAAAAACTATGAAAAGTCAATATTTTTATGAAAAAAAGATGATAATCTATGATTAATTTGTGATAATGTCTTAAGTGTTAATTTGCGAAAATGTCCTAGTAGTAATATTATATGTCACCGAGG
>CALVRI010000021.1 GCA_944358525.1 uncultured Bacilli bacterium
TGATTTTGTTTATCATAAAGGTAAAAAAGATGAACATATTTATGAAAATGTCGTAGAAGGAATTATTAGTAGAGAAATTTGGTTTGATTGTCAAAATCAAAAAGGAAAGAATTCTAGAAATTATACAAGAACAATCTACTACTTATTTCTACAAAAATTATATTGTCCCAAATGCCGTACTTTAATGGCAGGAAGAAGTCCGGGAGGAAACAAAAAATATGATTATGTTTATTATAGATGTCATAAGTGCCATACTTATGTAAATGAAAAAAATATCATCGAACAGCTAAAAGAAATCATCTATGAATTAGTGGAATATGATTTCCTAGTTCATGGAATCTATGCACCAATTATCTTTGGAGCAAATCATAAAGAACAAACAATTACTGAAATAGAATCTTTAAAAAGACAAAGAAATAGATTAAAAGATGCTTATAAAACAAGCGTAATTACTCTAGAAGAATTTACAGAAGAAATAACAAGTATTGATGATAGACTACAAGAATTAGAAAATAATTTAAAAAATAACGTTCTAACAATTGATGATATTAATCTAGATAGTCCATCTATCTATAAAGATATTGATAAAATAAAACAAATAAAATTAAATGATAAATTATTAGATAAATCATCCATATGGAATAGCTTATCCAAAGAAAAACAACAAGAACTATGTATGAAATATATTAAAACCATAGATTTAGGCTATGATGAAAATAGAAAAGTAGTAATTGAAAAAGTAAACTTTAGAAAGTCATTTCTAGAAGAATACAGTACCTTATTTACAGAAGGTATCATTGATAAAGAAGCAGCAGTATCTTATGAAGATACTACTAAAATAGTAAGTTTATCTTCTCCTAAAACCGAAAATGAAATAAGAGACTACATCCACAAACTACAAAATTATTATCAAGTAGAGTACTTTAAAATAGATGTAATAAGAGAAGAAGATGGAACATTCTATTTAGAATATAGTCCAAATAAAAAGCAAGAAATTATAAAAATAATTCCCATCAAAGATGAAAAAGGTTTTAAATCTAATTTAGGTTATGAAGTAATAGCAGTATTATAAATAAAAAATACGTGTACATGAATTTCAAAATAATAGTGAAATAAATGTATACTTTTTCTTTAAAAATTTTTTTAAAATTCCTAAAAAAATGTACAAATCGCCTTGAAAATCTTAAAAAAATAGCCAATTTTGTCAGACTTCTGACTGACAAATAAGCAATTTTAGGCATTTTTGATAGAAATTCTGTTAGACAAAAGTCAGACAATTTAGATATTGTCGGACAATTACAATCTTCTAAAACCTTTATAATACGGTCAAACTCGCCACTGGCGAGGTTGTTTGTCATACGCAGTTATCCTGTTTAAAATGCCTTCTCGAAAATGTACATAAAAATCTTGGAAATTCAAAAAATTAGGGACATTAAAAAGTATAAAGAAGTATATTGAAAATGCTAGAAATATGTTATAATTATTGTAGAAGATAAGCAGTATTCAATCTTTTTAAGATGGATACTGCTTATTTTTTGAGTGTGGGGGATTATTGTAGTATGAATGATAATAAGTTTTTATTAGATTTACCAGAAAACTGTGATAATGATGCAATTGGTTATAAAGTATATGTGACTAATCTGATTGACGCAATTAAAAGCAATGCAAGAATGGTTGGATTACTGTCAAATTATGGTTCTGGTAAGAGCACAGTGATTAATATGGTAAAAGAGAAAATTAAACAAGACAGGTTTATGAAGACAAAATTTAAACTCATATCAATTAACTTGTGGAAGATTAATAATGAGAAAAAACAGAGAAATGCAAATTCGGAAGATAGTACATTAAATATTCATAAATTTTTATTAAGAAGCTTAATACAATATTTACCAGAATCGGCGAATAAAGAATATTTTAGAAAAAAAATAGACAACAAGTATACATTGTTTAATATTGTTATGAAGAATAAATCTGATAATTATATACTATGTTTATTATTCGCTATATTTCTTTTTAATATTATAATGAAATTGGACATTGTAGGATTCTCTGTTCCAAGAGGTTGTAATTTTATACTTGATTTAGCATTTTGCATATGTTTTATAATTCTATTAAGTAGAAGTAAAGTTTATTTATCTTTTAATAAAGAAACTTCAAATAGAACAATAAATGAAAATGATACAATAGATTGTTTTAACGAAATTATTAATGAAATAAAGTCTTCAGAAGGATATGATAATATAGTTATATGTATTGAAGATTTAGATAGATATAATGATAGTGAAACTGTAATAAGGGTTATAGAGCAAATTTATAAATTTTATATAGAGAACGAGAAAGAAAAAAATGTAAAATTTATAATATCTTTAAAGCCACCATATACATTAGTGAAGGACAATTATTTATCTCTTACACAAGATAGTATTAAAAAAGTACTAAAAGAATATAAAGAATTGTATGAAAAATTATTTGATGTAATTATAAATCTTCAAACTATTTCCTATCAAAATTATGGTTCTGTTTTAATAAAATTATTAGAACAAAAGAAAGATTTATTACAATTAATAAAGTTAGAATTGCCAGAAAGAGAAGAGGAAATAGGAGTTTGGAGTTATCTATATAAAGGAAAAAATGTAACAGTTCGTGACATAAAACACAGATATAATTATTTTTTAGTAGTATATGAAAATTTGTATAAACATAAACAGAGTTTAAATAATGCTAATTTAATAGAAATAAATGTAGAAACATGTCTTTTTATTGCTTATTTAGAAGATGAATATAGTGATGATTTTTATCATTTGTTAGAAGATTCACAAAAATTTAATAATATAGTAGCTAGCTATATTTTTAATAAGGAAATAATAATTTCAACTACTGATAATTACAGTGCAGAATTTATCAGTGAAATATCAGACGCCCTAAGAAAAGGTATAATTACCATAGATTATTCAATGTATTTTTATAAGTATCCAAAAGGAAAACCCATTTTAAATATTTTTGATAGTACAATTCAAAATGCTATTTTCTCAGATCACTGGCAAAATATTTATAATTTTGATTTATATTGTGAGAAAGCAGGAAATGATACGATCATAAAGAGTCTTAAACAAAAGGTAAAAGAAAGTGGTATACCGGAAATATTTTTTGCAAACAAAATTATATTTCATGAAGCAAATCAGCTTTACTCTGAAGATATACGATTATTTTTATCACAAAGTAATGTATTCTCATCAGAAAACGGTGTAAAAACAGTAAAGAAAAGATTAATTCAGTTGGGACAGCTATACAAGGCAGGAGAAGAAAAAATATTAGAAGATTACATTGATATTATTGCAAAAGATTTAGAAGAAAATTACAATGCAGATAAAATAATAGAATATAGAAAAGAAATAATTAAGGCAATAGGATTGTTGCCAAATTTGTCTTCTTTATATAATGATAATTTACCATTAATTACAAGTGAGGAAATAACATCAGAAACGTCACCATCAATAGCTTTATCTTTAATTAACCCCAATCTAGTTAAAGATGAATCAGTAATAAAAATAATTGATATCATTGCAACTAAAGATATTCCTTTTCAAGACTTAGTTTTGTTTTTTGACAGAATATCTTATATTGATAAAGAAATATTTAAAAAAATATTTTATAGTTTTGATTATGTTAAGTATAGTCGAAATGATAGATATACAATTTATAAAAAAAATTATGAATGTCTAGAACTTAATCGTTTAGAGGAGCTAAAAAAAATATCTGAAAAAACAAAAATTTTACCTTATAAAAACGAAAAATATGTAATTAATGAATTAAATAAAATGTCAAAAGAAGATAGAAAAATAAATGAACAAATATATATAGATATAATTAATATAGTTGGGGACATATCATCACTATTTAAAAAATATATCCATAATTTTACTACATATTATATTTATAGTAAAGAAATAGAAGATAAATTGTATGCGAATGCTTTATATAAGCAATACGTATATTCTAAATGTAATCGTTTAAAACATTTAATTTATGAATCCTCAAAATTTGCTAATTTGAAAGAATCATTTTTGTATTATTTTGTAAATTCAAAAAAATTAAATGAAAGTTATACTATTGATATGGAAAGTTTAACATACATAAAGCAAAATGTGAGTTACCAAGATTTAACATTTTCTAAGATAATGTTATTATTAAAGCTTCCTCAAACATATGAAGATTTTTTATGCGTTTATAATAAAAAATATAAGAATCCTTGTGAAAATATTTCAGAATTGAGTAGGTATCTAAAAAATATAAAATGCATTGATAATAACTCAGAAGAAAAAATAATAATATTTTTAATTAATGAAGTAAAAAATAAAAACTTAATTTTAAGCATGTCAACATATAAACATATAATAAAAATCATAGATAACATTAGTAATATACGAAAATTTCAAAAAATAAAAAAATTATGTACACCATAATCTTCATTAAAAAATTCATTTAATTATGTTTTATGGGGACTTATTATTAGGTAAAAATAATAATTTGGACTATAATTGTGATAGAATTATTTTAGGAGGGTACTATGCAAGATTTAACTAGAAAAATAAAAAAATTTAATGAAGAGCGAGATTGGGACCAATTTCATAGTCCAGACAATTTAGCTAAATCAATATCAATAGAAGCAGGAGAATTATTGGAATGCTTTCAATGGAACGCTAATTACGATATTGAGGAAGTGAAATCAGAACTTGCTGATGTAATTAACTATTCATTATTGCTTGCAGATAAATTAGAACTAGATCCAGAATAAATAGTTCTAGATAAAATGAAAATTACTGCTCAAAAATATCCGGTAGAAAGAGCCAAAGGGGTAAGTACAAAGTATACTAAATTATAAAAATTGAAAGAAGTGAATATATATTATGGAAGTAATAAAATTATTGAAAGATGTAGTAAATTTTGCACAAAAATCAGATAATATAGAAATAATTGAAAAAATAATAACTGCACAACAAGAAATAATCGATTTACAAGAAGAGTTAAATAAGTTAAAACAAGAAAATTTTGAATTAAAGCAAAAATTAACTACAAAAAGTAAAATTCTACATTATAGAAATGTTCCAATTATAACACTAGAAGGGGATTCAAAAAGAATTTTATATTGTGCTAATTGCTATGGAAAAGATAAAACATTAATTCCGCTACGAGTTATACATAGAAATCAATGTTATTGTGGTATTTGTAAAAATAGTTCATATATCACAGATTCACCAGATGTTTCACAAATAAAGGAGTTGTTTAATTAAAATGTTAGTATATGAAGGAGTAAAGTCAGGATTTATTAATGATGTAAACTTAAACCTCATTGTAAATAAAATTTATGAAAAGTATCAAAAATATTTTGGGAGAACAAGCGATTCTCAATTAAATTCATGGAAAAATTCTATGCAATATATGCGTGGTGTACTAGATGACAGTGAGATACCAGACAATGCAGGAGTAGCTATAGAATTTAATATTCCAACAACTTCTAAAAGAATAGACTTTATATTATCTGGTAGAGATAGAAATAAAAAAGAGTCTGTCATTATTATAGAATTAAAGCAATGGGAAGAATGTAAAGCAGTAGAAGGAAAGGATGGAATTGTTTCTACTTTTACTGGTCATGCAATAAGAGAAGTTACACATCCATCATATCAAGCTATGAGCTATGCTAATTTAATTAAAGACTTTAATGAAACAGTGCAGTTAGAAGATATAGGTTTATATCCTTGTGCTTTTCTACATAACTATGTATTAAGTGAAGATGATCCAATTTGTAGCAACCAATATCAAGAATATATAAAAGAAGCTCCAATGTTTGGAACCAATGATTTTATGAAACTAAGAAATTTTATAAAAAGATATATTTTTGAAGGGGATGATAGAAAAACATTATACAAAATTGAAAATGGAAAGATTAGACCATCCAAAAGATTACAAGACTCACTTACCAAGATGTTACAAGGCAATAAAGAGTTCAATATGATTGACGAACAAAAAGTAATTTATGAAGATGCTATTAGGCTGGCCATAGATACATTATCAACCAATAAGAAGAATGTATTAATTGTACAAGGAGGACCAGGTACTGGAAAATCTGTTTTAGCAATTAATTTACTAGTTGAACTTACTAACAGAAATATGACTTGTTTCTATGTAACTAAGAATGCAGCACCAAGGGCAGTTTTTAGAGATAAATTAAAAGGTTCATTTAAAATGTCATATATTAATAATTTATTTCAGGGATCAGGACAGTTCACAGAAGCAGAAAGTAATGAAGTTGATTGTTTGATTGTGGATGAAGCTCATAGATTAAATGAAAAATCTGGAATGTTCCAAAACTTAGGTGAAAATCAAATCAAAGAAATTATCAATGCTTCTAATTTTTCAATATTCTTTATTGATGAAGATCAAAAAGTTACATTAAAGGATATTGGTTCAGTAGATGAAATAAAGAAATATGCTAAAGAATTAAACGCGGGAATAAAAATTGTAGAGCTAGAAAGTCAATTTAGATGTAATGGATCCGATGGATATCTTGCTTGGTTAGATGATGTTTTAGATATAAGAAAAACTGCAAACTTCGATGGTATGGACTTTGATTATGATTTTAGAGTAGTGGATAATCCTAATGAGCTAAGACAATTAATAGAAGAAAAAAACAAAATCAATAATAAGTCAAGATTAGTTGCTGGATATTGTTGGAATTGGATTAGTAGTGGTAAAAATGATTCTAATGTTCATGATATAGTTATTCCAGAATACAATTTTGAAATGAGTTGGAATTTAGGAAACTCACAAACTTGGGCAATAGATTCAACATCAGTAAATGAAGTAGGATGTATCCATACATGCCAAGGACTAGAATTTGATTATGTGGGAGTAATAATTGGTGATGATATCAGATATGAAGATGGTCACATCATTACAGATTACACAAAAAGAGCTAAAACAGACCAATCATTAAAAGGTATTAATAAAATTGCAAAAGAGCAAGGTCAAGAAGTAGCAAATCAAATAGCAGATAAAATAATAAAAAATACATATAGAACATTAATGACAAGAGGAATGAAAGGGTGTTATATATATTGCACGAATAATGGAATGCAAAAACATCTTATAAACAATATTAAGGAGAAGAATGAAAATGAAGGCTATTTGTTATGAAAATACTAAAACAACACTACCTAATTGGAGCCCTAATGATCATCTGCATCAAAAATTAAAATTTGGTTATGCATATGAAATAAATAACTTTTTTGTCCATTTTTATGGCAGTTCTATGGGGATACAAACAATTTCTCCTGGACTAACAGTAATAGAAAAAAACAAAGATGGGATTTTTCTAGAGGAGTGGGTAGAGAAAACGTTTGGAGCACAAAATATTAAAAAGATGAAAACCAAAGTAGGAGAAGTAAAAAAAGGTATATGGGAACCTGGGTTATATTATACAAATGAAATATATAATTCTCTTGATATTGATGAAAAAGAAAGTTTAGAGGAAAGGCAATCACTATATATGATTATAAAAAAGCTTGATGATATTTTACTATATATTGAACCAAGTGATAAAAGCTTAAAAGTGTATAGTCACGAATTAAGGAATTTACTTATTTTATCTTGTACAGAAGTTGAAAATCAAATGGTTTCTCTTCTGAAAAAGAGAAATATTACACCCATAAGAGGACAATACAAAATGAATGATTATGTTAAATTGGTTGGAATGACAGATATTAAAAAATATAAAATAATATTTAAAAATTATGATGTTTTAAAAAACGTTGTTCCCTTTAAATCGTGGTCAGTCAATAAGCCTTCTCAATCTTTAAAATGGTATAATGCATATAATTTAACAAAGCATAATAGAAGCGAAAGTTTTTCACAGGCTACATTTTTAAACGTTATTAATTCTGTTGCAGCCAACATAATTTTATATTGTATTAGATTTAGTCCATACACTTTATTACATGAGCAAGATATGTTAAGTAGTTACATTAAACAAATAGTTAATATAGAATTTTGTAAAGATTGTAAGCAAAATTTTTATATTCCATTATTAAAAATCCCAAAAAACTGTAGAGAAGATTTATTTGTTTTTGATTCCTATGAAGCAAATTGTTATGAAAAATGGAGACAAGTGTAAAATAACTTGCAATCTTCTTCAAATAGAGCTAACATACACTACAAGGAATCGATTTTTGTCTTATGTTTTTAAAAGATGACCCTCATCGCCCCAGATTGGAGAATAACTAGGATAATATTTCCTAGTTTTTTTTGCTATTTTCTTTACGTAAAAAGACTTTAATTCTTAGAACTAAAGTCCTCCCGTTTTCCATTATTTTCTTTATCTTCATCTTTATTTTCTTTAACATTAGAAACATTTTCTTCTTGTAAATCAATTATTTTAGTTTCAGAATCACCCTTCTTCCCCTTATCTTTACTATTTTTACCAAAAAAATTATCCAACTGGTCGGTGGCAACTAAAAAATCAAAAAGCTTATCATTAAAATTCATTGATTATCTAAATCCTCTCTACTTATAATTATATCACGAATGTCAATATCAACATATATAAAAAATTTAGGACTTTGTAAAAAAAATGCAGGACATAAAAACTTTTACTATCATTTTTTAGAGTTTAATGTTATACTTATTATTGTAGGTGATAATATGATACAAATTAATTATGATGGTTTATGGAAAATACTAATTGATCATAATATGAAAAAAAAAGACTTGCACAATGAATTAAATATTGGTACTGGTACGATTGCCAAAATGAGTAAAGGCGAGCCAGTATCAATGGAAGTTTTGGCTAAAATATGTTATGCATTTAAATGTAATATTGAAGATATAGTGAGGTTTGTATATGAGTAAAAAGAAGAAAATGAGGGCATTATCACTTTTTTCGAGTGCTGGGATTGCCGAATTTGGGTTTAAAAACACAATGGTTGATGTTATTCTTGCAAATGAATTACTACCAGTTAGAATGAATGTTCATAAATTTTGGCATCCTGAAATAAAAACAATATGTGGAGATATAACAGATGAATCGATAAAAAAAGAAATAATAGTAAAAAGTAAAAAAGAAAAAATTGACTTTGTTTTTGCTACTCCACCATGCCAAGGAATTAGTTTAATTGGGAAAAATAAAACAAATGACCAAATGCTTGCCGATAAAAGAAATTTCTTGATTTTTCATGCATTTGATATAATTGATGAACTAGATCCAAAGTGTGTTTTAATAGAAAATGTGGCTAGATTTTTTAAAATAAAATTTATTATTAACAATAAGCTAACATCAATTGAAGAAATTATAAAACAAAAATATGGAAAAAAATATAATTTAAGTTTTAAAATTTTTGATGCGGAAAATTATGGCGTACCTCAACATAGAGAACGAGCTATAATAAGAATGTGGAAAAAAGACTTCATGTGGAATGATCCACCAATAGAAAAAACAATTACCTTAAAAGAGGCAATTGGGGATTTACCATCATTAGAATCTGGAGAAAAATCAAACATTAAAAATCATAATGCTCGTTTACATATAAAGAGGCATATAGAATGCATGAAACACACACCAACAGGACATTCCGCTTTTGAAAATGAATTTTATTATCCAAAAGATGAAAAGACAGGAAGAAAATTAAAAGGATATGCAGCAACTTATAAAAGAATGAGTTGGGATAAACCGGCTCCTACAATTACTATGAGAAATGATTGTATATCTTCCCAAAGTAATGTTCATCCAGGTAGGTTGCTAGAAGATGGAACATACTCTGATGCCAGAGTATTAACAATGAGAGAATTACTTATTTTGAGCAGCCTAGATCCTGATTTAGATTTACCTAATTTTGCATCGGATACACAGATTAGACATATGATTGGCGAGGCAGTACCTCCAAAATTAATCAATGCAATATTGAAAGGGTTAAAAATAATAAATGATTAAAGGAGTATCTCTATTTTCTGGTGCAGGTATTGGTGAATTTTACTTAAAAAAAGCAGGAATTGATATAAAGGTTGCAAATGAATTATTACCAAAAAGAGCTCAATTATATTCATTTTTTTATCCGAAATGTCAAATGATATGTGGAGATATAACAAATAAAGAAGTATTTGACAGAGTAAATAAGGCAATCAAAAAAAATAATTGCAAATTTTTGATTGCTACTCCACCATGTCAAGGAATGAGTACACTAGGCAAAAAAAAATATATTTCTGATAAAAGAAATTATTTATTTAATTATGTTATTGACATAATTAAAGATAATGATTTTAATTATGTTTTTTTTGAAAATGTACCAAAATTCGTTAAAATTAAATTTCCATATAATAATGATAATTTAATAATTCCAGACATTTTAAAACAAGAATTTGGACATTATTATAATATTGAGGTATCTATTTTAAATGCTATGGATTATGGAGTTCCTCAAAGTAGGCCACGTTCATTTATAAAAATGTATAAAAAAGGACTAACGTGGAAAAATCCATATCCTCAAAAAAAAATCACATTAAGAGAGTGTATAGGTGATTTACCATCATTAGAATCTGGGCAAGATAGCGGTATTAAATGGCATTATGCCAAACATCATAATGATAGAGAAATACTTGCCGCCAAACATACTTTAGAAGGACAATCAGCCATATATAATGATATTTTTTATCCTAAAAAAGCAAATGGAGAAAGAATAAAAGGGTTTCATAATACTTATAAAAGAATGAAATGGGATGAACCAGCTCCAGCAAGAGCGATGAATAATGGAAATATGGGAGGAACAAACAATATTCATCCAGGTAGGTTGTTAAATGATGGTACTGTTTCTGATGCTAGAGTATTAACCTTAAGAGAATTATTTATTGTATCATCGTTACCGGCGGATCTAGATTTGCCAGATTGGTGTACTGACAATTTAATAAGAACAGTTATTGGAGAAGCAATACCTCCATTATTCAGTTACAATTTTATAAAGGGTATAGGAGGAAACAATGATTAATTTAAAGAGAAGTATGAATGATAAATGGATATTTCAAAAAAATACTAATTCCAAAAATTTAATTGAATCATATTTAAATGTAATAAATGAGACAAAGGACATAGATGATAAAGAAAAAATAATTGATAAGCTAAAAATGATGTCCGCATATCACGGTAGAAGTAAAAAAGGCTCATTAAGTACAATGGGAGTTAGATTTAGTCAGATGTGTTTTTATATGTTTGGATATAAAAATGAAAACAACACATTTATTCCAAGCCAGACAACAATTAATTTATTACAAAAAATCAATTCAAGACAAAAAAATATGCTAGTAAATCTTTTTGCAATACAATTTCCACATCCATATAGTCAAACACCATCGGACATAGAAATCTATGCAGGACGGTTAATTATTAAATTATTATGTGATGAAAAGATTGATTGTAAATTATATATTGATGAAATGATATATTTTTTACCATTTATTAAAACAATAGATCAAGAAAGATATGAAATGCTAGTAAATAGTATTTTAGAATATAGAAAGCTAACCTATGAAGAAAAGTTGATTCTATTTAAAAAAGAAGACAATTGGGAAACATTATTTGCAAATTGTGTTCATGAATTTTCATACTTTTTTGCTAGGATTTTTAAATCATTTGGTGTATTAGATATTGTAGGAGACAAAAATCATAATGGTGGAAAGTTATTTAAATTTAGGCATGGTAATAAAAACAGACATAATACTTTTAGAAATGATGCATATGGCTCTAGAAAAAAATGTTCTGGATATATAAAAATTAAAGATGAATTAAAAAATGATGCCATATCTTTACTCAATCATTTTAGTCCTTTCTCTAAACCATTAACAAATAAAGATCCAAATGTTTTTTCAAAAAGTGATTGGATACATGATTTATATGAAGTAGAAATACTAGAATATCTTAGTATTGTATTTCCTGAATATTCTAAACAAAGAGAAATTATAAATGCAATATCTGAAATGCAATATATGTCAAAATATTCATCAAAAGATGGAAAAGATTTTGAAAGATCTTTAAAACCTGTAATAGAATTGTTTAGAGAAAATTTAAATGTAGAAATTATTAGTGGATCAGGCGAACCAGATTTGTTATGTGTTTTTGAAGATACTGTTAGAGATTTACCAGATTATAAAATTAATATAGAAGCGAAATCTAGGAATTCTACTAATAATATGAATGTTACAAGAATTGAAAGGCATATCTCAAAATATGCATCGAAATATTGCATAATTGTTGCGCCACGTTTTTCAAGAGGAAATGATTTAGATATTTCTAATAAAAATATGGTTTCAATTACTGCAGAAGCTTTAGGAAAATATTGTTCAAAAGAATGTTTATCAGCAAATGATGGCAAAGCAGATTTTACAACAATTAATGGAATAATAGAACAAAATATGGGTAAAAATATAACAAGAAATGTCGAGAATATAGTTGAACAACGATATGGTTTCTAAAAAGTATAATTAAATTATAAGGAAAGGAGTAGCTTATGGAGTATCGTGATTTATATGACAAAGATAGGAATTTAACAGGAAAAACGATTGCCAAAGGAGAAGAAATTCCAAATGGCTATTACATCAGAGTAGTTGTTTGTTTCATGGAAAATAGTGAAGGAAAATTTCTGATGCAAAAAAGATCAGAATTAAAAGACGGTAAATGGGGAACAACAGGAGGTCATCCTAAATCAGGTGAAGATTCACTTACTGGAATGCATACCGAAATATTAGAAGAACTAGGTTTAGATATCAATAAAGAAGAATTAACCTTAATCACCACTGAGCAAGATAATAAAATTATTTGTGACATATATTATCTAAAAAAGGACATTGACCTTAAGGACATAGTCATGCAAGAAAGTGAAGTAGCTGATGTAAAATACTTAACATTAGAAGAAATAGAGGATTTATACGAAAAAGGTGAATTCAAAAAATCTCATTATTACATGTTTCACGACTTTCAAAAGAATTTAAATCAAAAACAGTTGCAAAAACAAAAGTAAATGATATAATATATATGTAATGAAACCTTATAAAGAGTGATGGAGGGACTGGCCCTATGATATCACAGCAACCTATTAAGTTAGGTGCTAAAGCCGGACGATAAGGAACTAGAAAACAAGTTCCTCGCTTGTTTTTTTCTTTATTCTGTTTCATTATAGAGGGAGGTATTATGAAATTATATTCAAACGAAATTGTATTTCGTGGTCATCCAGATAAAGTCTGTGACCAAATAAGTGATGCATTATTAGATGCATATTTAAAAGAAGATCCACATTCAAGATGTGGTATTGAGGTTATGGGAGGTAAAGGTAAAATTTTTATCACCGGTGAAGTAACCTCCAAAGCAAGTGTAAACATAAAAGATATAGTTAACAGAGTATTAACCGACATTGGCTATGACACAAATTATGAAATAATAAACAACTTAGGCATTCAAAGCCCAGATATTGCATTAGGTACTAATGATAAAGTTGGAGGAGCCGGCGACCAAGGCATGATGTTTGGCTATGCCTGCAATGACACAGAAGAAATGTTACCAACAGCTATGGTTATCTTGCAAACCCTTAGTAAATGGTATGATAATAAAAGAAAAGAATGCCCATATTTAAAACCAGATGGCAAAGCTCAACTCACTGGTTACTATAGTGATGAAATGAAACTTCAAAAAATAAAATATTTTACAATCTCATACCAAAATGATGAAAAGCACCGAGATTACACTGATAATTTAATAAAAGAAAAATGTATCAATATATGTAAAAAGTACAATATCGAAATCGAAAACTTTTTAATCAATCCAACAGGTAGGTTTTACATCGGTGGCTTTGATGGAGATGCTGGACTTACTGGAAGAAAAATAGTTGTCGATAGCTATCATTCCTTTGCGAAAGTAGGTGGCGGGGCATTTAGTGGAAAAGACCCAAGTAAAGTAGATAGAAGTGCCGCCTATAAAGCTAGAGAAATAGCTAAAGAATATCTTCAAAAATATAACTTAAAATGGTGCCAAGTACAAATTAGTTATGCTATTGGCCTAGAAAAACCACTTGCCATATACATTGATAGTAATAATGGAAATATAGAAGTTCCAGAAAAACTATATGAAGAATGCACCCCAAAAAACATAATTAAAGATTTAAATCTATATAATATGTGTTATGAAGATAAAGCAAAATATGGACATTTTACAAACTAAAAATGAGTTCAAAACTCATTTTCTTATTTCCAAAATCTCGTTGTTTTCACAAGCGTTTTAGAAGAGGTACTTTTGCCATTTTTAACATATTGCTTTAAAAAGGCTAATTTATCATAATTATTATCGTAAATTAAATCAGCTAACTCTAATGACTTATCCAATTTTATTTTACCATATTCATCTAAAATACAATCATCACTATAACTATTAGACATAATATAATAGTAAAGCTTTTCTAAATCAATTTCATCATTTAATGCTGCCTGAACTAACTTTCCAAAAAAATTAATATTATTTTGCCAAATAACCTCTTCTAAAGTACCATTTGGACATCTTACCTCAATAGTATTTTTATAATCTCTTTTTTTCTTATAATAAAGAAAATAATTATAAAAGTTAATACCACTTTCTTGCTCTTGCTTCTTTATAAAGGCTAAAAGCTCCTCTAAATTATTAGGTAATCCAAAATCTGCAAAATATAACTTAAACGTGTTAATTACAGGGGGAGCATATTCTCGTGAAACAACTCTAGTATTTAAATATTCCCCATTTCCAAATCTATATATAATATCTTCATAAGCCATCCATAATAAGACCAAGTTCATAAAATATTTATAATTATCTTTAAAAACATGAGTGCCAAAATGGATATGCCCACCACAATATTCATTATTCTTCGCAAAAGATTTTACGTATTCACATGTTTGCCTTACCTCATCCCAACATTTTGAATCATCATGTAAAATTGGACTTATAAACTCTAATCCGTTGTCACCGACAGTGCACTCATCATCGGATAAAAAATTAGTATATTTTCTATGTTTATAATGAAATATTCTTTTACCAGATGTACTACACTCAATTTCAATACCAAAAGTCATATCTGGATTTAATCCGATTTTATGTCTATATTCTATATGATAATGTTTTAAAAAACTAAGTAATTCATTTTTATCATTAATACTCATTTCACTAAATCGTTCATTTTTATCTAATTTATACATTCTTTTAACTCCTCGTTTTTTCAATATATTATAATGTCTAAAAAAATTAAGTCAAATTAAAATAAACTATCTATTTTTTTTGATATTAATTTTAAGTTGTTGTATACTATAATATAGTATAATTTTTAAAACAAAAGAAGAAGTGGATGGTGGTATAATGAAAAAATTTGGTTATATCTTTTTAGCCCTAATTGTATCATTTTTATCAATAAATTTAGTCAAAGCTGATGAAGGAGTAGTATATAGTCCAAGAGAATGTTTTGGTGTAACCTATGGTATCCATAATAATCACTGGCACCAAGCCATACAGCAAAATGGACAGTATGTAGCAACCGGTGACCCAATATATACTTACCCATGCAGCCCATCTAATGATCCAACTTTAAAAACACTAACAGTAAATGGAAATAACATCACTGTATCTGATAAAATGGAATTTACAACATATGATGAAACAGCTAACATAGTAGCCACGCCGAATTATCAAGGCGCTAACATCCAATATGAAAATAATAAACAACTTGAAGTTGGAAATAATATCATAACCATCACAATAACTTCAGCTGGAGGATTAACCAAAACCTATGAACTAAATATCATTAGACAAAAAGTATTAAGTACCAACAATAACATAAAAAAAATAACTATAGATGGTAAAGAATATAAATTTAAAGATAACACCATTAAGGATTTATTTATAACATCAAATAAAAAAACATTAAAAATAAAAATAACTCTAGAAGATGAAACTGCAAAAATAACTATTAAGGGTAACGATAATTTAAAAGCTGGTGATAACACTATTACTATAATTTCTAAAGCTGAAAGCGGAAACACTCAAGAATACTATATAAACTATCATAAAAGTTTTGTCTTATCAGACATAATTGGAACAATTATAGGAATATTAATTTTAGCTTCACCAATCATTTTAATCATAATAATTATCTCAATCAAAAATAAAAAGAGATACATTAATAATAGCCATTATTATAAAAGTAAAAAAAGATTATTTAAAAAGCATTAAAAACATCAACAATAAAAAAGGTATCGAAATATTTAAAAATTATTACATTATAACAAGTTATTAGTAAAAATATTCTTTTTATTTACCAACAACCTTTAAAAATGTGTTATAATAAAAGCAGTAAAGGGCTAGTACAGACTTTATAGTTTTGTGCTAGCCTTTTTATTCATTTTGGCACTTAAGAATACAAATTGATATTGTAAGGAAATAGGAGGAATAAGATTATGGAATTTGAAGTCAAAATTAAAGAACTAGGAGAAAGGGTTTCAGAATTAAAAAATACAATAAAAACTGAAGAAGCAACAAAAACTTCGCTAATTATGCCTTTCTTTCAAACCCTAGGTTATGATGTATTTAACCCTAACGAATTTACCCCAGAATATATTGCAGATGTTGGAATAAAAAAAGGTGAGAAAGTAGATTATGCAATTTTTTTAAACGAAGAAATTTCTATATTAATTGAAGCAAAAGCAGTAACAGAAAAATTAGAGAAACATGATAGCCAATTATTTAGATATTTTGGTACAACAAAAGCAAAATTTGCTATATTGACCAATGGTATAATTTATAAATTTTATACTGATTTGGAAAAACCAAATGTTATGGATACCACACCATTCTTAGAAATTAATATGGAAGATTTAAAAAATAATGATATTCAACAATTACAAAAATTTAAAAAAGAAAATTATGATACAGAATCAATTTTATCCACAGCATCTGATTTAAAATATGTAGGATTAATTAAAAAAATATTTAAAGAAGAAATTACTAGTCCATCTGATGAATTTGTTAAACTTTTGTTGAATGAAGGAGTTTATGATGGTGTTAAAAATAGCAAAGTTATTGAAAAATTTAAACCATTAATAAAAAAAGCTTTAAATATGTATTTTAATGATGTAGTTAATAGTAAACTACAAAATGTTATTAATAGTAGTGAGGATGAAATACAAGAAGAAGTAGTAGAAGAAGACCATCAAATAGAAACAACAGATGAAGAAATTCAAGCATTTTATATCATTAAAGCGATATTATCAGAATATGTTAAACCTAGTGATATAACATATAAAGATACAAGAAGTTATTTTGGCGTTTTATATGAAAACAAAACAACTCAATGGATTTGTAGATTATATCTTAAGGAAAGTGTTAAATATATAACAATATCAGATGAAAATAAAAATGAAGTAAGATATGATTTGAATACAATAAGTGATATATATAAATTAAAACACGAATTGGCGCAAGCCTTGATTAAATATGAAAAAGTAGTAAGTGTATAAAATTTTTATTCAAAAACTAAGCGGCAAAAAGTCCGCTTTTTTAAATGCTATGTTATAATGAAAAAGGAAAGTAGTGATTATATGTTTGAATTAAAAGATGGCTTAATTATTGCCCCAAACCACATAAAAAAAGAAATACTAAAAACTATATCTAAACAAAAGAAACTTATTAATATAAAAATAATGACCAAAGAAGAATTTATAAAAAACTACTATGGTACTTATAAAAAAGAGACCCTTTATTTTTTAATGCAAAAATTTAACCTAAATTATAAAACAGCCCAAAAATACTTAGATAACCTATTTATAAATAGTAAAGTAATTAAACCATATTTTGATGTTTTAAAAAAAGAAAACTTATTAGAAGTAAATTCAAATTTTAAAGATAATTTAAATCACATCACCATCATCGGCTATGAAGACATAGACCCATATCTACTAAATGAACTCAAAAACTATGATTTAGAAATTATCCACAGTAAAACAGGTAGCAAAACTCCAGTCATCCATGAATTTAACTCTCAAACAGATGAACTTATTTTTATTGCCGAAGATATTATAAATAAAATTCAAAATGAAAATATCGATATAAACGATATCTTTGTATCTGGAATTACTAATGACTATAAAAGCGAACTAATCAGAATATTCAACCTTTTCAAAATCCCATTTAACTTCCAATCATCTGATTATCTTTATAGTTCAAAAACCACTCAAGACTTCCTAAAATCATTAAATGAAACAAAAGACCTTCAAGCCTCTTTAGATCTCTTGCCCGCTTCCAATCTCAAAAACCAAATAATTGATGTACTTAATAATCTATCATATCCTAATCTTGATGACAC
>CALVRI010000022.1 GCA_944358525.1 uncultured Bacilli bacterium
AAAAAATACTAAATTTAGTATTTTTAAAAAGGCATTTTAAAATTCCCACTTTGCATTCTTTTAACCATAACTTTCATTTGTTCAAATTGTTTCAAAAGCTTATTAACTTCCTCAACACTTCTACCACTACCACTAGCTATTCTTCTTTTTCTACTAGCCTTTAATATATCAGGATTTCTTCTCTCTTCCATAGTCATTGATAAAATAATCGCTTCAATATGAGCCATTTGTTTAGGATCAATATTTACATTATTAAGTCCCATTTTTTTAGCCCCCGGAATTAACTTAATTAAATTTTCGAGTGGACCTAACTTCTTAACTTGATTTAATTGATTTAAAAAATCCTCTAAATCAAATTTACCTTTTTGTAATTTTTTAGCAGTCTCCAAAGCCTCTTCTTCGTCGAATACTCCTTCAGCTTTCTCAATCATACTCATTAAATCGCCCATGTCGAGTATTCTATTAGCCATTCTCTCTGGATAAAAAGGTTCTAATCCATCCATTTTCTCAGACACACCAATAAACTTAATTGGAATATTTGTTAAATGTCTGATAGATAAAGCCGCACCACCTTTAGTATCACCATCCAACTTAGTTAAAACAGCTCCTGTTAAAGGAAGTCTCTCATTAAATCCTGTAATAACATTAACCGCATCTTGTCCAGTCATACTATCGATAACAAGTAATATTTCATTAGGACTAACAGCTTCATTAATGTTTTGTAATTCTTCCATTAACTCATCATCAATATGTAGTCTACCAGCCGTATCTATTAAAACATAATTGTATCCATTTTCTTTCGCATATTCTACCGCATTTTTCGCAATCTCAACCGGATTACCTTTTCCTTCACTATATACTTCAATATTTAACTCTTTACCTAATTGTTTTAATTGATCAATAGCTGCCGGTCTATAAACATCACAGGCTACCATCAAAGGTTTCATTCCAAATTTCTTACGTAAAAGTAAAGCAAGTTTTCCTGTAGTTGTCGTCTTACCAGAACCTTGAAGTCCACACATCATCAAAATAGTTAAAGGTTTAACAATAATTAAAGGCTCATCTTCTTTTCCTAATAAATCAACTAACTCATCCTTAACTATTTTTACAAAAACCTCTCCCGGTTTTAAACTTTTTTTAACCTCTTCACCTAAAGCTTTTTCTTTAACATTATTAATAAATTCTTTAACAACCTTATAGTTAACATCTGCTTCTAATAAAGCCAGTCTAATCTCTCTTGTAACTTCTCCAATATTATCTTCCGTTATCTTCCCATAACCTTTTATTTTATTTAAAGCATTTTGTAGTCTATCTCCTAAATTTTCAAACATTTTTATCACCCATATCATTATACTCAAAGCCAAAGAAAAAAGCAAACGTCATTTAACGCTTGCTATAACTATTCTTCTATCGTAAATGGATCTCCAACTTCTCCTCTTCCACTTAAGCTGATATCAGAGCTTAGAGTAATGGCGGGAGGAACCGCATAAGCATTTCTCGCACTCCCACTTTGTACATTACTTTGTATACCAGTTATTCTAACTAAGAAATTACTTCCTATATTAGATGTACCGGTATTTTCTCTGCGTCCTATTTAATCTTTTATTCATTACTCTTCATCTACTTTCTATATCAATTATATATATTTTACACAATCATAAATGGTTCTGTTTCACTTCCTAGGCCAGTCAAAGTAACACCAGGTTTCAAATAAATAGATGGAGCTACACTACCTCTCAACGTTCCCTCTGCACCTGCTCCTACACTAGTAACTTGACCAGCTGCGGCGCTAGTTGGAGAAGCAAAAATTCTAAAAACATAATCTACTGTATTATTGCTTGTATAATCAGAAACATTAATAGTCCATAAATATGTACCATGATTATTTATAATATCAAAAATCCAATTTGTAGTTTTACAAGTTGCACAATTATCACTATTTTTAGCAAATGAATCACAATCTTCATTATAATTTGCTCTTAAATAATCACTAACACTAATTAAACCGATATTATATTTACCAGATACACTTTTTTCAGAGTTTATTTGGGCTTGTAAATCATTATTATAATAGCTGACATAACCAAAATACCAGTCATGGTATTCAATGTTTTGTTTTACTGTTTCATTTAAAGAATTATAATAAGTACCGTTTAAGTCTTCGTTAAGTGAAGCATCTTTCGTTACAGTGCCAGAATTACGTCCATTAGTAAAATTGTCACTTATTCCCCAGGCACCACAACCAATATTAAAATTCGCGCAATACGTACCCCCAGCGCCATCAGGAGAAAGCATATCGCGGTTTCCTACCAGATCCCAAGTACAGGGTTCCGACAATATATCATTTTTTATTAATTTATAGCTCCCATCAGCTTCTTTAGAAATAATTCTCCATAAAGCTACTGAACCATCACTTTTTTTATCACCAATGTCTATATAATTATCTGGATTTTGTCCCTTATAAACATACCTTCCATCTTCATAAATATCTTCATATAGGCCATCACCTTCTGTAACCACATTATCTGTAATATCGACTGAATTGTCTTTTATATTCCCTTTAGCTCTTAAACTAAGCTGGGTATTAAAAGCGGCATAACCAACACATAAACACAAAAGTAAACAAAGTGAACTTATAATAATTATCCTCTTTTGTTTTTTCATTTGTCTTCTTCGCATAAATATTCTCCTTTACTATTACGTATACTCTATATAAATTATAACCAATTATTAATAATTTATCAATGGCAACTTTAAAATAAGTGTAAAGAAAAAGACTTTTTACAAAGCCTGAGTAAATACAAAATAAAGTAAAACGATAATACCTAAAACTATTCTATAATAGCCAAACACTTTAAAGTCATGTTTCTTAATATAACCCATCAAAAATTTAATGATAAACATGGAAGTTATAAAAGCAACTACCATGCCCACTAATAATATTGCTAGTTCCATGCCAGTAAAAGCAAATGAAAACTTAATTAATTTTAAAAGTGATGCTCCAAACATAACTGGAATAGCTAAAAAGAAAGTAAATTCAGCTGCCACTGTTCTAGAAACACCTAAAAGTAATGCCCCTACAATAGTTGCCCCTGACCTAGATGTTCCCGGAAATATTGCCGCAATAAGCTGAAATATACCAATTAAAAGTACGGTATTATAAGATAGTTCTTTTAAAGAATTAATTTTAGAATTTTTACCTTTATTTTTATTTTCAATAATTATAAATAAAATACCAAAGACAATTAAAGCAATTGCCACACATACATAATTATAAAATAATTTTTCAAATACCTCATCGAATAATACTCCAACTATTGCCGCTGGAACACATGCTACTAATATTTTTCCCCATAAAGACATTATATTATTATCTATTTTAATTTTATTATTTTCTTTTTTAAAAGGAAAAATTTGTTTCCAAAATATAACCACCACAGCTATAATTGCCCCTAATTGTATGACAACTTGAAACATATCGTAAAAATCTTTAGAAACATCTAACTTAACAAGTTCATTAAGTAAAATCATATGACCAGTACTACTAATTGGAAGCCATTCCGTAATACCTTCCACTATACCAAAAAATATCGCTTTAATTATCTCTAACATATCATCCCTCGCATTCTATATTCTCATCTCTCATTTTATTAAAAAACCTAATTGAATTTTTTCTAATCATAAATTCATCTAATATATCATCAGAAAGTTTTGGAACATCTAAATAATATTTGACTTCCCATTCATCATCTTCATCTTTAGAAACTGTTATCTTAATGTTTTTATCACCCGCATATTTTTCATTAAATAAAGTCGCGCTTTCTTTAATATCATTTAAAATACTATTACCTTCTTCATTTAAAGATTTATAGTCTCTTATAACTGTAGCTTCTTTCACTACATCTTCATTATCATAAATAACTTGAATACTATAAGTATCTTTAATATTTTCACTTTTTTTAACTGAAGTGCAAGTCTTATCAAAATCCTCATTACTCACAATACATCCCGTTAAACATAAACAAAATAAACAAATTAAAATTTTTTTCATTTAACCACCGGCTCTAACAAAGATAAAGAAACTTTATTTTTATCAAATTTAATTTCATCGACATAGCAATCGACAATATCACCAACATTCACAACTTCCATTGGATGTTTAATAAATTTATTAGTTAATTTAGAAATATGTGCAAGTCCATCATTTTTAAGACCAATATCAATAAAAGCTCCAAACGGTGTAACATTACGAACTGTTCCTTGTAATTTCATACCAACTTTTAAATCTTCTAAATGTAAAATATCGCTTTTTAAAATTGGTTTAGGCATTTCATCACGAGGATCTCTATTAGGTTTCTTTAAAGACTTAACAATATCTTCTAAAGTATATACATCAGTACCTAATTTATCCGCATACTCTTTAATATCAATATTAATCTCTTGCATCTTACTAGTTCCAATATCATTTAAAGAAAGTCCAAGCATATCAAGTAAATTCAAAGTAACACCATAACTTTCCGGGTGAATACTAGTAGAATCTAATATATTTTCATCCATTATTCTAAGAAAACCGACCGCTTGGGTATAAGTTTTCGAAGAAAGTAATTTCTTAATAACTTCTCTATCTTTTATCTTACCATGTTCATCACGATACTTAATTAACTTATCGATATTAGTTTTCGTAAGTCCAGATACATATTTAAGTAAAGAAGTACTAGCTGTATTTACATTAACTCCAACATTATTTACACATTTTTCCACCACAAAATCTAATGAACTAGATAATTTTTTAGGAGCTACATCGTGTTGGTACATTCCAACACCTATACTTTCAGGATCTATTTTAACAAGTTCAGAAAGTGGATCTTGTAATCTTCTCGCTATACTTATCGCACTTCTCTCTTCGACATGTAATAAAGGAAATTCACTGATTGCAAGCTTACTAGCTGAATATACAGAGGCTCCCGCTTCACTTACTATTATATATTCACATTTATGTTTTGCTTCTTTTATAGCATCTGCCACAAAAGCTTCACTCTCACGTGATGCCGTACCATTACCAATCGCAATAATATCAATATTATATTTATCGATTAAATCAAGTAATATTTTCTTACTTTTCTCTTTTTCATTTCTAGGCTCATGTGGATAAATAACTTTAATATCTAATTTCTTACCAGTATTATCGACAACAGCTAACTTACACCCAGTTCTATAAGCTGGATCAAACCCAAGCACCATCTTATCCTTCATCGGTGGTTGCATTAATAACTTTTCCAAATTCAAACTAAAGTTTTTAGTTGCTTCATCTTCAGCACGTTCTGTAAGTTCACTTCTAATTTCTCTTTCGATAGAAGGTCCAATTAACCTCTTATAACTATCTTTAATTGCATCTTCGATAACATAATTAAATGGTGCATCTTTTTTAATAATTTTTTCTTTCAAATAATTAATAATCTTATCAGTATCTATAACTAAACTAACTGAAATAACTTTTTCTTTTTCAGCTCGGTTAATAGCCATAATTCTATAAGGTTTCGCATATTTTACTCTCTCTTCAAAATCGTAATACATCTCATAAACTTTATTCTCATCTACCGCATTTTTCTTTAATTTAGTCTTAAGCACTCCTTCATTAAAAGTAAATCTTCTTATCCATTTTCTATAAGAAGCATTATCACTAATCCACTCAGCAATAATATAACTAGCCCCCATAATTGCCTCTTCAGAAGTTTTAACATTTTCATTTAAAAACTTTTTAGTTAAATCTTCTAAAGAAACATTTAAAACAAAAGACATAATTATTTTCGCTAAAGGCTCTAAACCATTTTTAATCGCTTCAGTCGCTTTAGTTTTCTTCTTCTCTTTAAATGGCCTATATAAATCCTCAACCTCAACTAGTTTACTAGCTTTCATAATATTAGTTTTTAGTTCATCGGTAAGCAACCCCTTCTCATCGATTAACCTAATAACATCTTCTTTTCTTTTAAGTAAATTAACTTCATATTCATATACTTCATTTATTTTTCTAATTTGTTCCTCATCTAAATTACCTGTAACTTCCTTACGGTATCTCGCAATAAACGGAATTGTATTTCCTTCCTCTAATAACTTTAAGGTCTTCTCTACTTGAACTTCTTTAACATTTAAATCTTTACTTATATTTTCTATTATCTCTTTATTCATATTTATCTCTACTTTCTTTAAACATTATACCGTTTTATACATATAATGTAAATCTAATTTACTTTTATTTACATAGAAAAAGTTAAGAAAACCACTTAACTTAAAAATCATTTATTCAAATATTTTTTACCAACCTTACTATCTATCAAAGATGCTTTTTTAATAACTTTAAATCCATATTTTTCTTTTAATTCATCGACTGTCTTTTCAAGTTCATTATTACCTTCACGAACTTTTATATCTTCAAATAAAGAAACCTGATGACTAGATGTATCAGATAATTTATCAAGTCTAACTCCTATCAATCTAATTCCATCTTCTACATTCATCTCACTTAATATTTCACATGCCGTTTTATAGATTTCTTCTGTTAAATTAGTCGCATTAACTAATTTTTTCTGATGGCTCATTCTTTTAAAAAACTTATCTTTTAAAGTCACAACCACTACCGACGCATACTTCTTTTGCTTTCTAAGTCTAGTAGCCACATTTTCAGATAAAGCAAGTAAATATGGCTCTAATTCTTCTCTCGTAGAAATATTGTGACTTAAAGTAGTTTCATTACCGATTCCTTTAGGTATAGATTCCTCACTAACTACAATATCTGAACCTTTACCATTAGCCGCATCTATCATATCTATAGCCTGATTTTTAAAATATTTATATAAAAATTTACCATCAGTATGAGCCAAATCATAAATCGTATTTATATTTAAATTGTGTAGCTTTATAGCAGTTTTTTTACCTATTCCAAATAATTCATCAACAGATAGTGACCACATTTTTTTCTCAACCTCATAATCAAATAAAGTATGAACTTTATAAGGTTTAGAAAAATCAGAAGCCATCTTCGCACATAACTTATTATTACCAATACCAATATTAACCGTAAAACCTAAAGTATCATATATTTCTTTTTTAAGATTATAAGCAAACTCTATCTCATCACCATACAAATGCTTAACTGGTGTATAATCTAAAAAACACTCATCAATACTCATTTGTTCAATATCTGGTGAATATTTACGAATTAAATTAAGCATACTGTCACTCATTTTTTTATAAAAATTATAATTAGGTGGATAAACCTTTAAATTAGGACATTTCTTTTTCGCACTAAATAAAGTCTCCGCCGTCACAACCCCTCTTTTTTTTGCCGGCATCGATTTAGCTAAAACAATTCCATGTCTAGCTTTCTCATCACCACCAATAACTGCATAAGTATTTCTAATATCTACTTTCATACCTTGCTTCAAATACAAAACTGCTGTCCAAGATAAAAACGCATTGTTCACATCAATATGCATAATAATTCTTTTCATAGGCACCACCTATAAATATTATATCACGAACATTATTTCGAAAAAAGATAAAATTTATTAACAAAAAGTAATAATTTTTGTTGAATACTATGTCATTATTTGTTATACTTGTATCAAGGAACATTCAGTAAGTTGGGTGCACCAATTCTTTATACAGAATTGGAGGTGATGTCTATGACAAAAAGAGAAAAAGCTCTTTATGCCATAATATCCCTTCTATTTATTTTAATATTCATCATATTATTTAAATAGAAAAAGCACCTAACTTGAGCTTTACAGCTTGATTTAGGTGCAACAACATAATTTGGGTGCATCCAACACGTAAGCAACTGGATGTTCCTTTTTTTATTATATGAGATTTCTCTCATCTATATACATTTTATCATAATTTTAACTTTAAGACAAGATTATCCTTTAATTCCACGATAATATTCCCCAAGTTTAAATTTCCCTTTAGGTAAAAATGAATAAACTGATGTCTGAACAAAATCATTAGCCCACGTTTTCATTTTATCTCCACCAGGAATAGCATCGACCATAACTTTATATAGTCCAAGCCTTTGAGCAAATATCATATCCAAATATAGTGAATCTCCAACCATCATCGTATTACTAGGCTCAGCTTCACCATTAAATAAATTATCTTTTATTAATCTAAAATTTCCATTAAATGGCTTTCTCGCATTTGATACAAAATTAACACATAAAGCTTCCCCAACCGGTTTTACTCTTTTAAAAGATCCACTAGAACAAAGTCCTGGCATAATTCCAACATCTTTAATATAATCAAATAACATCACTAGTTTATCAGGCACTTTTCTATCATCAAATGGTAAAATAGTACAGTCTACATCAAAAACCGCACATCTAATACCATTTTCATATAACTTTAAATAATTTATATCATAAACCGTTTTCTCATAAGTATCTGGTATAATAGATTCTAAATCCATAAAAATTCCTCTTTTCTCGGTCATTTAGTATATCATATTATATTAAAATGTCAAAATTACATTATTTTGACATCTTTTTTTCGACATACTTCAAGACCTCTTCTTCAGTTTTACTAAAATCATCATAATTAGTTTCAAACCATTTAAGATTCATCTGACCTCTAAACCAAGTATATTGTCTTTTCGCATATTTTCTACTTTTGCTCTTAATCAAATCTATAGCTTCTTCCAAACTAATTTTACCATCAAAATAATCAAATAACTCTTTAGGTCCAATCGGTGTCATCACTGCTTTAGACCTTATACCCAAATCATATATATCTTTAGCTTCTTTTACTAAGCCTTCTTCTACCATTTTATCAACTCTTTTATTAATCTTATAATAAAGAATCTCTCTATCAGTAGTTAAACCAATAAATATTGTATCATAAAGTAAAGTTAAATCCTTTTCTTTATCACTATATGGTTTCTTATTTGCTTTATAATAATTAAGTGCACTAATAACCCTAACTCTATTATTTAAATGAATTGTAGTATTAGGATCGACCTCTAAAAGCATCTTATAAAGTTCATCATTACTAATACCATCATACTCATCATTAGCTTTATCTTCAAACTTATAATCATATAAAGCCGCATTAATATAAAGTCCAGTTCCTCCAACTAATATTGGAACCTTACCTCTAGCTAAAATATCATCAATCGCTACACGAGCATCTTTCTGATAATCAAAGACGGTATAATCTTCTCTTAAATCTTTCTCGTTAAATAAATGATGAACAACACCTTCAGTATCCTGCACCTTATTAGTTGCAATATCTAAACCCTTATATATCTGTGTACTATCAGCATTTATAATCTCACCATTCAACTTATGGGCTAAATAAATACCCAAATCAGTTTTTCCAGTCGCCGTTGGACCAGTAATTACAATAACCATATCATCACCTTACTTTATAAGCATGCTGTCGCCAAAAGAAAAAAATCTATACTTCTCCTTAACAGCTTCATTATATGCTTTCATAATATTATCTTTTCCAGCAAGAGCACTTACAAGCATAACCAAAGTCGATTTAGGCAAATGAAAATTCGTAATCAAATAATCTATACCCTTAAACTCATATCCTGGATAAATAAATATATCTGTCCATCCAGAACATTCTTTAAACTTACCATATAAACTAGCAATAGTCTCTAAAGTTCTAGTAGAAGTCGTACCAACTGCTATAATCTTATGTCCACTTTCCTTAGTTTTATTAAGTAAATCTGCCACTTCTTTACTCATCACATAATATTCACTATGCATCTTATGCTTTGTAACATCCTCCACATTAACAGGTCTAAAAGTACCTAGACCAACATGTAATGTAACATAAGCAATATTTACACCTTTATTCTTAATTTTATTTAGTAAATCTTCTGTAAAATGTAAACCAGCTGTCGGGGCTGCCGCACTACCAACATTTTTCGCATATACTGTTTGATATCTATCTTTATTTTTAAGTTTCTCATGTATATAAGGAGGTAGTGGCATCTCACCTAATTCATCTAAAATCTCATATAAAATGCCTTTATATTCTAATCTAAACTTACGAATGCCTTCATCTAAAACCTCTATACAAACTGCTTTTAACTTACCTTCACCAAAAGAAACTATAGTTCCTTCCTTAATTCTTTTAGCCGGTCTTGTTAAACATTCCCAAATATTATTACCTTCATCTTTCAAAAGCAAAACTTCAATAGCCGCAGATGTTTCCTCTTTAACTCCATAAAGTCTTGCAGGCATAACTTTAGTATCATTTAAAACTAATGTATCACCCTTCTCCATATAATCTATAATATCTGTAAAATGCTTGTGTGAAATATCACCAGTTTTTTTATCCAAGACTAAAAGACGTGATGAATCACGTTTTTCTAAAGGGGTTTGAGCAATTAACTCCTCTGGTAAATAAAAATCAAAATCATCAGTCTTCACATTAATCACCTTCTAAAATAAACTATCCTGTCTATTTTTCTTTAAATAATCATAAGCTTTTTCCGTAACCATTCTACCTCTACTTGTTCTTTTAAGAAAACCATTTTGAAGTAAATAAGGTTCATAAACATCCTCAATAGTCGAAGCTTCCTCACCAATACTAGATGCTAAAGCATCAATACCAACAGGTCCACCATTAAATCTTTCAATAATTGAATTAAGTAAATTATAATCAGTCGCATCAAGTCCCGCTTCATCAACTTTTAATTTTTCTAAAGCTGTTTTTGTAATATCCAAATCTATATTACCATCACCCATAACCAAAGCAAAATCACGAACTCTTTTAAATAACCTATTTGCAACCCTTGGTGTTCCTCTACTTCTTCGAGCAAGCTCATATGCAGCTTCCTCATCAATCGGTGAATTAAGTACTCTACTTGTTCTTAAAACAATCTGTTTTAACTCTTCTTCCGTATAAAAATTAAGTTTTGAAACAATACCAAATCTATCTCTAAGCGGTCCTGTCAAATCTCCTGCACGTGTAGTCGCACCAACTAAAGTAAAAGGCGGCAGGTCAATCGTAATATTTCTGCTAGAAGAATCAGAACCAACAATAATATCTAACTTAAAATCTTCCATTGCTGAATATAAAATTTCCTCAATAAACCTTGGTATTCTATGAATCTCATCAATAAATAAAACATCACCGGGTTCCAAGCTAGAAAGTACTGCAGCTAAATCGCCACTTTTTTCAATAGCTGGACCACTAGTAGTTTTAATATTACTACCCATCTCATTCGCAATAATATAAGCCATAGTTGTCTTACCAAGTCCAGGTGGACCATATAAAAGCACATGATCCAAAGCCTCGCCTCTCATTTTAGCCGCTTTCATAAATATACCTAAATTTTCTTTTAATTCAGACTGCCCAATATATTCATCCAAAGTGTCCGGTCTAATAGATGTCTCAAATGTATCTTCTTCCGTTTCTTCACCACTAATTATTCTTGCCATCTAATCACCTCCTATTTCAAAAGTAATTTCAAAGCTTCTTTAATTTGCTGTTCTATATCTAAAGAACTATCAACTTGCTTAACCACCTTGTTAATATCCGCATTTTTATAACCTAAACTTCTCAAAGCATCCACAAGCTCATCATTAGATTGCGTACTGACTTCTCCACTTTTCGCAAGTTTCCCTTTCAAATCCAAAATAATCTGTCTAGCTACCTTATCTCCAATCTTTGGAAATTTTTTCAAATAAAGTATATTTTCCCTTTCAATCGCATCGATAATTCCATCAGGAGAACCTAAAGCAAGCATTGGTAAAGCCATTTTACATCCAAGTCCTTTAACCGAAATCAATCTTAAAAATAACTGTTTTTCTTCTAATGACTTAAACCCATATAAAGTAATTTCATCTTCTCTAACATATTGATATAAATAAACAGTATATTCCTTATCAATTTCAAACGAATAAGGACTAGCTGTGTAAATTAAATAACCAACCCCATTATTATCTAAAACAATATAATCACTTTCTATCTCTTTAATAAAACCTTTTATATAAGCATACATACTAACCACCTAATTAATTATAACACGAACAAGAGTTTTTGAAAACCAAAAAAAAGTCAACCTAAAATTTTCGGTTGACAAATTTAGAAAATAAAAGCCCCAAGAAAATCATATATACAAGCACATATAAGAACATTACAATATCATTAAACATTCCTAAATCAAATGACTTAATAATAGCCGGTATGCTCTCTGGGATAAAATCAAAGAACCCAAAAGCATTATCCCTAATTATATATGTTTTCAAATATGTCACAATTCTAAGAAAAATATCAATCATTACAAATGCATATACAAAAGCATGAAAATCTTTGAAAAATACAATTATTAATATAAGTGCGATTATAAGCACAATTACTGGTATTGTCATACTACCCCTCCTATTAATTCATCATAATATTTTGTAAAATCATGTACTTCACTATCATAAATATCAATAGTTAAAATACCATTATTACTTAAACCTCTAAAATTATAATAATTAGTCAAATCTAACTGATACATGTAAATACCACTATCATTCTCATAAATATTAATAATTACATTGTACTGATTAGCTAAACTCAAATCAGCTTCCACATCCACTTCATATAAATTTAAAAATCTAGATAATGGAACTACATACTGTTTAGCTTCACCATTTACCGTATAAGTTAAATTACTAATTAAATTATTAATCATTTTAGGTGTAATTTTTAAAACATTCAAATCAAAATTAATAGCCAAACTACTACTTTGATTCTTTATCAAATAAACATTTTTTCCATTATAATAATAACGATTACCACCATATATAAATTCTAATTTATCATCATAACTCTCACCAAAAATAACTCCGCTATTATTAGTATAAGTAAACTCATAATTTGAAATATCTGTTTTTACCACATTATCAGTTTGTACTGTATCATTAGAACTTGTTGTTCCTCTAACAAATATAATAACAATTACTATAAATATAAACCAAAGTATTAATGAAGTTATCGGTTTAAGTTTTGGATCAGCCCGCATCTCCTTAAATTTCACATAATAAGGATTTTCTTTTATTTTTTTAAACATCTTACTTCAAAATCTTTCCAACTAATTCTCCGTGATAACCATTTATAAAATCAGTAGCTTTCATCTTCTTTTTGCCTTCTGGCTGTATCTCTGTAAAAACTACTTCACCATTACTGCACTTAACTCCAAAACCATCTGGATAAATAGTGGTAATCTCACCTAACATTGCGAAATCATAACGTTTGTCTGTCCTATAACATTTCCACACTTTCATAATTTTATCTTCAAAAGTGCAGTAAGCTCCAGGCCAAGAATTCAAACCTCTAACTTGGTTAACTATCTTTCTCATTGTCTTATTAAAATCAATTTTTTCATCTTTTCTACTTATATTAAATCCATAAGTAACTTCTGATTCATCTTGAGGAATTCTCTTATTAGTACCTTCTATTATACTAGGTAAAGTCTCTAATAATAAATTACGACCTAAAATAGACAATTTATCATGTAAACTAGAGGCTGTATCCTCATCTTCAATATTGATTTTCTTTTGACTAATAATATCTCCACTATCCATAGCCTCAGCCATATACATAATTGTCACACCTGTCTCACTATAACCATCAATAATTGCATGATGAATAGGTGCCCCACCACGTAATTTAGGTAGCATTGATGCATGTACATTAATACATCCAAGTTTTGGGATAAGCAAAAGTTCTAAAGGTAAAATTTGACCATAAGCACATGTTATAATTAAATCAGGTTCCAACACATTAATTTCCTGTAAAGCTTCTCTAATCTTATTCGGTTGTAAACACAAAATATTATGTTTTAAAGCCACTTCTTTAACCGGTGAAAACTTAATTTCACCATGTCTTCCAACCGGTTTATCTGGTTGTGTCACAATTGCCCTTACTTTATACTTACTAATAAGCCCTTCTAAAACCGGCACACTAAAATCTGGTGTTCCCATAAAAATTATTACTGGATCTCTTTTTATTTCTATCTTGTCAAAATCCATATCATCACCTTAATATTAATTTTACCACATTTTATCACATTTAACTATACTTTAAACAAATATATTTATTTAAAAGAACATATCAATTTTATTGTAATTTATATAATGGTTTGTTATATTTATAAATAAGAAACATAAATATAAAAGAAAATCACCTGTGATTAGGTGATAAACACAATATACGGCATCATCCAGCAATGCACAACTGAATGTTCCTTTTTTATTTTATGAGATTTCTCTCATCTATATACATTCTATCACATTTCTTTTTGTTAATCAAATATTTATATCTTTAAAGGATTTAAATCAATTGAAACATTGATTTTATTTTTATAATGACCTTGAATAAACTCTAAAGAACCTAATATATCTTTAGTCCTCTTAAATTTAATAATAATCTGAATATAATAAACATTATTTATCTTGGGCATACTAGCTGATGCCGGCCCTAAAATAATATTATCTAAATTACCCTTCAAATAAGTGACAATCTTATTAGCTTCGCCAAACACTTCATCATAATTTTTACCACTTACTTTAATCAAACAAAGATTGTAAAATGGTGGATATTTTAAAACCTTTCTTATCTTCATCTCTTCATTATAAAAACTCTCATAATCATTTTCCTTCGCATATAAAATACTATAATGGTTTACATTAAATCCTTGAATAATCACCTCACCAGGAAGTTTATCTCTTCCAGCTCTGCCAGCAACTTGACTTAAAAGTTCATAAGTTCGCTCACTACTTCTAAAATCAGGAACATTAAGTGATGCATCACCATTAACCACACAAACCAAAGTAACCTTAGGAAAATCAAGACCTTTCGCAATCATCTGTGTACCAACTAAAACATTGTATTTTTCATTTTTAAAATCATTTATAATTCTCTTGTGAGCTCCCTTATTTCTTGTTGTATCTTGATCCATTCTAATAACTTTCGCATCTTCAAATTCCTCTTTAATCAAACTTTCTAATCTTTCAGTTCCCATGCCAAGTGAATTAATATTCTTACTATGACACTCTGGACATTCTAATAATCTAGGTGCTTTATAATCACAGTAATGACACTTCATAATATTACCATTCTTATGATAAGTTAAAGGAATATCACAGTTTGGACACTTATGTGTAAACCCACAAGCTTTACAAGTAATGACAGTTGAATAACCCCTTCTATTAAGTAAAACTAAAACTTGTTCATTCTTACGAAGTCTATCATTCATTTTCTCTTTAAATAATTCAGAAAATACTCTATTACCTTTTTTAAATTCATCTTTCATATTAGTCAGATAAACCTTAGGTAAACACTTATTAACTCTATTTTTCATAACAAGTAACTCATAAATACCCATTTTAGCCCTTGTATAACTTTCAATACTAGGTGTTGCACTACCTAAAATAACAGGAATATCATACATCTTACCTCTTCTTAAAGCCACATCTATTGCATTATATCTTGGTACATTTTCTTGTTTATATGTATTAGAATGTTCCTCATCAATAATAATAATTCCCAAATTAGTAAAAGGTGCAAAAACCGCACTACGAGCACCTATAGCAATTGATACTTCCTTTCTTTCAATCTTTCTCCATTCATCATATTTTTCGCCATTACTTAAACCACTATGTAAAATTGCCACAACTTTACCAAATCTTTTTTTAAATATATCCACAACTTGAGGAGTTAAACTAATCTCAGGAACAAGTAAAATAGCCTCTTTACCTTTCTTTAACACTTCCTCAATCAATTTAATGTAAACAAGTGTCTTACCACTTCCTGTAACCCCATGTAACAAATAAGGTTTAAACTTATCAAGCTTCACACTTTCTAATACTTTCTTCTGTTCATAAGTTAAATTATACTCTTTTTTATCCACCTCTATATCATCATCAAGTCTATACACTTCTTTGTCAAACTCCTCTAAATAACCATTTTTAATAAGTGTGTTAACTGAAGATACCGAAATCTTACTTGCTTCACTTTTTAAAACATCATTACCACTTTTAACATAATCAAAAACAAGTTTTTGTTTATTCTTAAAAGTCCCTTCCTTTAAAATTCTCAAACATTTAACTGTTTTTTTATTTATATTTGTCTTTTCTTTAGCCTTTAAAGCCCTAGGAAGCATCGTTTGATAAGCAAGTGTCAAAGGTGACAATGTCTTCTTGCTAATATATCTTCCAAGTTCTAACATTTCCTTATTTAAAACTGGTTTTTCATCAACTAATTTAATAACATCTTTTACCTCATAATCAAGTTCAACCTCATCATATATTTTAATTATAAAACCTTCTATTTTTCTTGGACCAAAAGGAACTAAAGCTCTCATACCAACTTCTGCTTTCATACCATCTGGAATACGATATGTAAATGTTTTATCAGTAGTTTTAGAAACAACTTCAACAAGTATATCTGCAAGCACATTATCACCTCCTAATCTATCAACAATTATAACATGTGTTCGCCATTTTAAACAACCTTCAAAAGAAAAAATCACTATTATATAACTCGTGATTTTTCTATACAGTATTCTTCCTTTTCCTCATAATACATACTATTAAATTGAATAGATAATCTATGTGTTTCTAAAAACAAATTCTTCATCTTATCCGTTAAACCCAAAGTACTCGTAATAGAAAGGGCAAAAGGATGCTCAGTAAAATTAAGTGATACATCATTATAATATCCGCCGCCCTCAACATATTCACCATACTTATGGGCAACCTCTATATCTCCACTCTTAACATATTCCGAATTATTTGAATTTTTCATATCTTGAACTAACTTTTTAGCATTTTCTTTGCCGGTCAAATAATACTTATAAACTTCTTTAATATATCCATTACCAAGCTCTGGTGACAAATTACCAAAATTATCTGAATAATGAATTTCATATCCTAAACCTTCCCAATATTCTTTAACTACATTCCTGCCACCTAATTCATCTAAAAGCATTGCATAACCAATATTATCACTATATCTAATTGTATATTCTAAAACCGTACTTAATTTATATTTTGTCCCTATACTGTCATTTTGAATAACTCCACTACCACCAGCTTTATATTTAGCTAAATAAGTTAACTCCTTATTTAAATCTAACTTTCCCTCATCAGCTTGTCTATAAGCATATAAAACTGCTGGTAACTTAGTTACACTAGCCGCATAATTTTCTTGACTTTCACCCTCACCAAAACTATAATTATTTTCTAAATCTGTATACATGAAATTAGCACTCACACCATCATATAAGTTAATAATTTCATTTTCTTTAGCTTTCAAATCATCACTAAAATCTTCCTCTTTTAATATTTCATCACTCATACATTTTTTATATACTTCTGTACTTTTAGTTATATTTTCTATTGCCGTATCAAAAGTTTTACCAACTTCATTGCTAAAGTTTCCATCAGAAAAGAAAAAATCATAAATGACAAAAGTAATAACTAAAATTAAAGTAACTAAAAATAATAAACGTAATTTTTTTAACTTTCTTTTTTTCTTTCCCTTACTCATATTATTCACCATTTTCAATTATACAAATAAAACCAAATAATTTAAAGTTCTTTCCAAAAAATTTCACAAAAAAACTTTAAATAAATTTTAAAATTCTTCTTGTAATTTATGAATTTCTTCTTCAGTTAAACCTGTTGCGATTGAAATATCTTTTAAACTCATTTTCATATTAAGTAAATTTTTTTCAATATGTCTTTTTTCTTCTAAGGCACCTATCTCTTTAAATGTATTATTTGTCTTCCTCATATCTTCTTCAGCTGATAAAAATTCTTTATATCTCTTATTGTTATTTAAACTCTCTACCTTCTTCTTAAACTCTGTCATATATTTATCACCACTCCCCACCTTTTTAAGCTCTTCCTTATCAAAATCAAATATGGCTAAAAACTCATATTCTTTATCTCCACTATACCATAATTCTTTTATTTTATCCATATGGTATTCATAAGAATCTTTTCCTTTGTAACTGATTTAAAAAAATTAACTTAATCTTTAACAATAAAAAAAGCGTTCATACACACTTTATCACAATATTTTTCCACATTAAAACCATTTAAAATGTTATCTTTTTAAATTACTGTTAATTTTTAAATTGTCTACAAACTGGATTCCTGTTTTTACATCTATTGATGGGTACTCTCCTAATATTGGATATTTCTTTGGAAGCTCCCA
>CALVRI010000023.1 GCA_944358525.1 uncultured Bacilli bacterium
ATAAAAATTTATGGTAAAATTATACTAGGGTGATATGCATGGATAACTTAATTGTAATAATTGCTGCCGCACTAGGAACAACCTTATTTGTTGTACTTATTGTTTTAGGAGTATTAAAAAGTCGTAAAAAGAAAAAGTATAAAAAAATTATTGAAGACTTAGATTATCAAAAGAATAGACTTGACACTTCACCAGTAGGTCCAGAACTTGCTAAAGTTGAAAGTTATGTTGGCAATGAAAAACTAAAAGTACTTTATAACAATTGGAAAGAAAGATTAAATGATATAAAAGAAATTCAAATTCCTAAAATAACTGATATGTTAATAGAAGCTGAATATTCACTATCACAAACAGACTATAAGAGTACCATGTATAAAATTGCTAAACTAGAAATGGAAATATATAAAGTAAGAGCAACATCCGCTTTTTTACTAAATGAAATTAAAGATATTACCAACAGTGAAGAACGTAACCGTGCAAGTATAACTAAATTAAAATCAAAATATCGTGAATTATATGAAAAATTTGAAGAGACCAGAAATGAATTTGGTGAGTTTGCTGGTGTTGTTTCAATGCAATTTGAAAATATTGCTAAAAGGTTTGAAGACTTTGAAACATTAATGGAAAATAACGAATATACAGAAGTTCCAAACATCTTAAAAGCTATTGATGAACTATTAAAACATATGGAAGTAGTTATTGATGAACTTCCTTCAATTGTTTTAATTGCCGAAGGAATCTTGCCTAAAAAAATGGAAGAAATTAATGATATATATCAAAAAATGGTTGCTGCTGGATATCCATTAGATTACTTAAATGTCGAATATAATATTGATGAAGCTAAAAAGAAAATTTCTGACATTTTGGATAGAGCCAAAGTTTTAAATTTAGAAGATAGTCTATTTGACCTAAAAGTTCTAACAGAATATTTTGAAAATTTATTTACTGATTTTGAAAAAGAAAAAGTTATTAAAGCTGATTATGATGAAGCAAACAAAACTTTACAAACTAAATTAAAGAAAATTAATAAATTGGTTAAGGATATCTTTGAACAAATAAATGATTTAAAAAGGATGTATAGTTTGTCAGAAGAAGACATTAAAGATTTATATGATGTTAAAAATGATTTAGAAAAATTAAACGAAGACTATAATACATTAATAACTCATACAAGTAATCATAGCTTTGCTTATTCTAAACTAACTGAAGAAATTGAAAACCTAGTTGTTAGATTATCAGAAGTAGAAAATAAATTAGATAATACTTTAAATGTTATCGGAAATATGCATGATGATGAAATGCGTGCTCGCCAACAATTAGCTGAAGTTGAAGACTTACTTAAAAACTCTCAAAAACAAATTAGATCTTTCAATTTACCAGTTATTCCAAATAGATATTTTGTTGAATTAAAAGAAGCAAAAGATGCGATGAAAGAGATAGTTAAAGAGTTAGATAAAAAACCAATTACAATTGAAACATTAAACACTAGAGTAGATACTGCACGTGACCTAGCCTTAAAACTTTATGGAAAAACAAAAGAAATGATGAAAACAGCAATGTTTGCTGAGATGGCTATTGTTTATGGTAATAGATATCGCTCATCTGAAAAAGATTTAGATAGAAATCTTACATATGCCGAAATGTTACTTATCAAAGGTGAATACAAAAAATCCTTAGAACTCACTATTAATTCTTTAAATAAAATAGAACCTGGAATTTATGATAAATTATTAAAATTATATGGTGGAAAAGAAAGAATGAGTGAATAAAAAAAGTTCAAATGAACTTTTTTTCTTTGAAAAACATCAAAATAATAGTATAATTGTGAAAGAAATGAGAGGTTTTTGTATGCAAGAATTAATTATGATTAAATATGGAGAATTAACAACTAAAAAAGCAAATCGAAAAATTTTTATAAACATCCTAACCCAAAATGTTGAAAGAATGTTAAAAGATGAAAATGTGGAAATAACAAAAGATAGTGTTAGAATGTTTATTAAATGTAATGATGCAGGAAAAATAGCTCATAAATTGCAAAAAGTATTTGGAATACTTAGTATAGTAATTGCCTATAAAGTAAATAATAATATTGATGATGTGTTAAACAAATCATTAGAAATAATGGATCAAAGCAAACATACTTTTAAAGTGGTAACTAAACGTGCTGATAAAAACTATCCAATTCATTCAATGGATTATAGTAGAAAATTAGGTGGATTAATTTTAAAAAACTCAAATTTTAAAGTTGATGTTCATAATCCTGATATTACTTTAACCGTAGAAATTAGAAATGAAGGCACATTTGTCTATACTGATGAAGTAAAAGGTGCCGGAGGATATCCAGTAGGTGTCGAGGGCAAAGGATTATTAATGTTATCTGGTGGAATAGATAGTCCAGTTGCTGGATATTTAACTTTAAAAAGAGGTGTCAATGTTGAATGTATGTATTTTGAATCACCACCTCATACTAGTGAAGAAGCTAAAAACAAAGTTCTTAAACTCGCTAGTATAATTAATGAATATTCAGGAAGAATAAAAGTTCATGTTGTACCATTTACTTTAATCCAAGAAGCTATTTTTAAAAATTGTCCTGACATTTATATGATAACCATTATGCGAAGAATGATGTATCGTATAGCCGCAATTTATTCGGAAAAAATTGGAGCAAAAATCTTAATTAATGGTGAAAGTATTGGACAAGTTGCAAGTCAAACATTAGATAGTATGGTATGTATCAACAATGTTACAAACATGCCTGTAATTCGTCCAGTTGCTTGTTTTGATAAATTAGAAATAATTGATATAGCAAAAAGAATAAATACTTATGAAACAAGCATTTTACCATATGAAGATTGTTGTACCATTTTCGTTCCAAAACATCCAGTTATAAAACCGAAATTAGAAAAATGTATAGAGTATGAAAATAGGTTTGATTATCAAACTTTAATTCAAGATGCGATTAATAATATTGAAACAATAACTAACTTTAAAGAAAATGAATTTGAAGATATTCTTTAACAAAAATTACCAATAAAAAAAACGCATTAAATCACCAAATGTACACAATATATAAATGTACAGGAGGTGAAAATGTATGACTAATAATAGTAATCGTTTAGTAGTTCCTGGCGCTAAACAAGCAATTGAACAAATGAAATATGAAATTGCTAACGAATTAGGCGTTAAAATGGGACCAGATGCAACTAGTAGAGCTAATGGTTCAGTAGGTGGAGAAATTACTAAAAGACTTGTACAAATGGGTCAACAACAAATTTCAGGTTCTAATTATACTAAATAATTAACCAAGAGTATAAAGGGCAGTTACTTAACACTGTCTTTTTTCATTAAAAAATGCCAAATTACAAAATAGACTTTCAAAAAATTTTTTTGAAAGCCTTTTAGTTTACATCATAAAAATTTCACTTCTAAAATCAATTGACTTTATTCTGATAAACCTTTATAATTATAATAAAGGTAGGGGATAATGTGAAAAGAATGACTGGAAAACAAAAAGGTTGGATGATTGCTGGATTATGTTTAATCGTTATATTTATGATTGTCGGCTATGCTGCTTTCGCAACTGATTTAACTATTACGGGAACATCTACTATTACTAGTACTTGGGATATTAAAATAACCGATATTAAAGTAACTGATGTAAATGGTAGTGCCACAAAAGCCGAAGAACCTGCAGTTATAGATAATACAAGTGCTACATTTAAAACTAACTTAGTAAGTCCTGGTGACAGCATGACTTATGAAGTAACTGTTGCAAATGAAGGTAACATCTCAGCTAGATTAGACCAAATGACTGTCACAGATGCAAATAATCCTGCAATTTTATTTCAAATAAATGGAATTAGTGAAAATGATGTTTTAGGTGAACACTCAAATACAACTTTTGATGTTGTAGTAACATATAATCCAGATATTGAGTCACAACCAGCCAACACTACGAGTACACTTAACATCGCCTTAGATTATGTTCAAAATAGTTAAGCTTCTAAAAGAAGCTTTTTCTTTACAAAATTTTATCTACTAAACCATAATCTAAAGCCTCATTTGAATCTAAAAAGTAATCTCTTTCTGTATCACCTTGAACCTTCTCTATAGGTTGACCTGTATTTTTACTTAAAATTTTATTTAACTTTTCCTTTAGTTTTAATATTCTCTCAGCCGCAATCTTAATTTCAGTTGCTTGACCTTGCGCTCCACCTAAAGGCTGATGAATCATTACTTCACCGTTAGGCAATATAAACCTCATATTTTTCTCACCAGAAGAAAGTAAAAATGCTGCCATACTTGCTGCCATGCCTATACAAATAGTTGACACCTTACTTTTTATATAATTCATAGTATCATAAATTGCCATTCCAGAAGTAATACTACCACCTGGTGAATTAATATATAAATTGATTGGATCATGGTTAATAGAATCTAAATAAAGAAGTTGTGCTACAATAGAGTTTGCTAAATTATCATCAATTTCACCGCTTAAAATAATAATTCTATCTTTGAGTAATCTAGAATATATATCATAAACCCTTTCACCATCACTATTTTTCTCAACAACACTTGGAATTAAATTCATAACTCGCCTCCCATAATTATAATAGGTGTAAAGAGTAAATATTATTCATCAAAAAACATGACAAAATATTATATTTGTGTTAAGCTAAAATATAGAAAAATAAAGGAGGGTATCCATGAGAAATTTAAAGTTAAAATATAAAAATACTTACTTAGAAGAAATACCCGAAGATACAACATTGTATGAAGTATCAAAAAAAGTTAAAGATGATTTTAAATATCCTATAGTTGGAGCTAGGCTAGGAGAATTCCTCATCGGGTTAAACACTAAGGTCACAAATAATGAAAAAGTGGAATTTTATGATTTGGGTACAACCATTGGTAATCGTATATATTCTAGAAGTTTAGAATTTTTAGTAACCGTTGCTACTAAAAAAATTTTGGGTGATGAAACAGATATTTTAATAAACTATTCTTTAGAAAATGGTATTTACTGTGAAATAATTGGTCAAAGAATAACTAAATTTACAGTTGAAAAAATTGAAGCTCAGATGCATAAAATGGTTGAACAAAAACTTACATTTAAAGAAATGCTTGTCGATAGATTTGATGCGATAAATTATTTTAAAAAGCATCATCAAACAGATAAGGTTGAAGGCTTAAGATATATGACCAATAGAACGGTTACCCTATATTCATTAGATGGTATATATGATTATTTCTTTGGACCTTTAGTTTATAACACTGGTCTTTTAGATAAATTTGATATTTTATATTTAAAGGAAAATAGTTTTATTCTAACTTATCCAAGTGTTAAAGATCCTAATACTGTAGATAAGTATATTCACCATAAATTAACTTTTGATACTTATAAAAGTTTTCAAGAATGGGGTAGATCAATTGGGATAAGTACAGTTCCAGAATTAAATAAAATTTGTACCGAAGGTAAGTATGTAGATATGTTAAGGTTGTTTGAAACTCACTATGAAGATCAACTTTCACTAATTGCTGAAACAATATATAAAAGAAAAGATAAAATAAAAATAATCTTATTAGCTGGTCCTTCATCTAGTGGTAAAACTACTACCGCAAAAAAACTATCATTATACTTAAAAGTTAAAGGTATAAACAGTCATAAAATATCATTAGATGATTATTTCGTCAATCGCGATAAAGCCCCAAGAGATGAAAATGGTGATTTAGATTTTTCAAGCATTGAATCTATTGATACAACTTTATTTAATAACCATTTAAATAAATTATTAACAGGTCATAAAGTATTGATGCCAACATTTGATTTTATTACTGGAAAAAAAGAATACAATGATAATTATTTAAAATTAGAAGATGGTGAAATTTTAATTATCGAAGGAATTCATACATTAAACGAAAAATTAACAAAAGATATTCCTAGAGAAAATAAATTTAAAATATTTATGAGTCCACTTATTCACTTAAAATTAGATAACCATAATAGAGTACATACCACTGATGTTAGAAAAATAAGGAGAATAGTTCGGGATAATCAATTTAGAGGTACAAACGCAGAATCTACTTTAGCCATGTGGCCTAATGTTGATAAAGAAGCAAGGCTTAGTATATATCCATATCAAGATGATGCGGATGCTATGATAAACTCATCATTAGGTTATGAACTATCAGTACTTAGAATATATGCTGAACCATTACTATATGGTATTGATAGTAATAGTCCTCAGTACCCAGAGGCTATTAGACTAATTAATTTGCTTAGAAATTTCCTTCCAATAACTAGTGAAGTTGTTCCTAAAGATTCAATTTTAAGAGAATTTATTGGTGGAAGTGTTTTTGAAGAATAAACGAAAGGATTTGATAAAATGATAAAAGTTGCAATTAATGGTTTTGGCCGTATTGGCCGTTTAGTATTTAGAATTATGGAAGAAGATCCTGAAATGGAAGTAGTTGCCATCAACGATTTAACAAGCCCTGAAGATCTTGCGTATTTACTTAAATACGATACATCCCATAGAAGATATCATATAAATGAAATTACTTATGATGAAGATGGAATTATTGTAAAAGGAAGAAAAATAAAAATATATAAAGAAATGGATCCAAATAATTTACCTTGGAAAAATTTAGATATCGATGCTGTGTTTGAATGTACCGGTAAATTCACGAGTAAAGATAAAGCAATGGCTCATATAAATGCAGGAGCTAAAAAAGTAATAATTTCCGCCCCTGCTAAAGGTGATTTAAAGACTATAGTCTATGGTGTTAATGAAAATACATTAGATGGAACTGAACAAATCATCAGTGCTGCTTCATGTACAACCAACTGTCTTGCTCCAGTTGCCCACGTTTTAAATAATGCTTTTGGTATAAAAAAAGGATATATGACAACTGTTCATGCTTATACTAATGATCAATCAGTTTTAGACGTTCCACATAAAAAAGGTGCTAAATCTAGAAGAGGCAGGGCTGCTGCTGCCAATATAATTCCAACATCTACAGGTGCCGCCAGTGCTTTAGGCTTAGTCATCCCTTCTTTAAATGGTAAATTAGATGGAAATGCTATTAGAGTTCCAGTTACTACTGGTTCAGTGGTTGATTTAACCTTAGAATTAAATAAAAAAGTAACCAAAGAAGAAATAAATGAAATATTTAAACAAAATCAAAATGAAACTTTAGGTTATACTATAGATCCAATTGTTTCAAGCGATGTAATTGGTGAAACTCATGGTGCTATTGTCGATAGCCTATTAACAGATGTTCTAGAAACTGAAAATGGTGACTTAGTCAAAGTTGTCGCTTGGTATGATAATGAAATGAGTTATTCATCTCAAATGGTAAGAACTGCTAAATATTTATTTAAAAATAATATTTAGTAGTTTTTTCTAATTTGTAAAAAAATATAAAAAGGTTATAATATTACTGAAGAGGTGATTAAAGTGATCAATTGTCCAAAATGTGGAATTGAAAATGATGAAGATTCGTTTTTCTGTAAAAGATGTGGTTTTCCACTTGATGAAGAAGTAGAAAATTATAATCAAAATAATACTAAAGTAAAAAATAGAAAGAATAAAACAAAAGTTAAAAACAAATCAAAAACCAAAACTAAAGTAAAATATAAAGATAACAGTGATAAACAAAAAGGAAAAATGAGTTTCTTTCAGTCATTCATGATGTTTTTCTTTATTTTATTAAGTATTTGTGCTTTAGGTGTTGCTGGTTTCCTAGGTTATTATATCTATCAAAATAGTAATATCGAGGTTCCTAATGTTGTAGGTTATACTTATGAAGACGCTGAAAGTACTTTAAAAGAAAAAAATCTTCAAGTACAAATGATTGAAGAAACTGTTACTAGTGAAGACGAAGTTGGTATAGTTATTAAACAAAACAAAAAAGCTGGTTCTAAAGTTATGGAAAACACCATCATTAAATTAACAGTTGGCATTTTAGATACCAAAGTAACTGTCCCAAATGTTGAAGGTTTAACTTTAGATGAAGCTACCACTTTATTAAATAAAAATAACATCAAATATGAAATAGAATATGAAACATCAGATAAAGAAAACAATACCGTTTTAAATCAAAGCATCAAAGCTGGAAAGAAAATTGAAAATACAGTTACAGTTACAATTACCGTTTCTAAAAATGAAAATGTAGAAACAAACAATGATCCAAATCAAATCCCAGAAACACCTACTGATAACACATCAAATGGTCAAACAAACTCAAATTCTCAAAATAATAATTAAAGGTCTATTTTAAAGATCTTTTTCTATTAAATGTCAAACATTGAATAATATATGTTATATAAACCCAAAATAAACTTGTTATTATTAGAAAAATAGTATAAAATAAATAATAGGTGATAAGAATGAAAAAAGGGTTTACACTAGTTGAACTTTTAGCTATTTTAGCTATACTAGGAGCTATAGTTTTAGTTTCAGTTCCAAGTATTGTTGCCACTAACAAAAGGTCAGAAGAAAACAACTATAACCAATATACAGCAAGTATCGAAAATGCAGCACAAATATACGTTGAAACCCATCCAGATAGATTCGCTACCTTAAAATCAACTAATAATCACACCGAAACTATCAACACCGAAGATTTAGTTGCTAGTGGAGTTATTCAAGGAACCTTAAAAAATCCAAGAACAAACATTCAACTTATAAATGAAGCAAGTTCTGTAACCGTGAAAAACCAAAGTGGTACACTTATATATACTTATAATGCATCTTAAGGAGGAAAAATCATGAAAAAAACTATCAAAGATTATGACTTAAGTGGTAAAAAAGTAATTATTAGATGTGACTTTAATGTTCCAATAGAAAATGGATCAATTAAAGATGAAAGTAGATTAAAAGCTAGTTTGAAAACTATTAGATATGCGAGAAAAAATAATGCTAAAGTAATTTTAATGTCGCATTTAGGTAGAGTAAAAACTGAAGAAGATAAACAAAAATATACATTAAAACCCGTTGCCGAAAGATTATCTGTTCTTTTAAGAAAAAAGGTAACCTTTGTTAATCAAACTAGAGGTAAAGAATTAGAAGAAGCCATAAGTAAAATGAAAAATAAAGATGTTCTATTAATTGAAAATACAAGATTCGAAGATTTAGATGGCAAAAAAGAAAGTAATAACGATAAAGACTTAGGTAAATACTGGGCTAGTTTAGGGGATATCTTTATCAATGATGCTTTTGGTACAATCCATAGATCACATGCTTCTAACTTAGGTATTGCTAGTAACTTACCTAATGGCTTAGGTTTTCTAACTAAAGATGAAATAAAAAAATTAACCAAATTAACTGACAAACCTAAAAAACCATATACCATTATTTTAGGTGGAGCTAAAGTTAGCGATAAAATAGGTGTCATCAGTAATTTAATAAATCGAGCTGATTATATTTTAATTGGTGGTGGTATGGCCTTTACATTTTTAAAAGCCGCTGGTTTCAATATTGGTAGTTCCATCTGTGAAAAAGAAAAAATATCTTACTGTAGAGAAATATTAGACAAATATCCAGATAAATTAATTTTACCTATTGATATAATAACTGCCACAGAAATGAAAGAAAATGTTAAAACCCATGAAAGATTTATTAACGAAATAGAAGAAGATGAAATGGGTTTAGATATTGGTCCAAAAACATTAGAAGTATTTAAACAGTATTTAGATGATTGTAAAACCATTTTTTGGAATGGACCTGTGGGCTGTTTTGAAATACAAGAATTTGAAAATGGTACAAAAAAATTATTAGATATTATCACAAATACCAAAGCCTATACCGTAGTTGGTGGTGGCGATACAGCAAGAGCAGCTGTAACCTTTAACTATCAAGATAAAATAAGTCATGTTTCAACTGGTGGTGGGGCATCTCTCGCATTCTTAGAAGGAACTAAGCTTCCAGCTCTTAATATTATCGATGAAAAATAATAAAAGAAACTTCATAATCATAATTGTAATCACCGCCATAATTTTATATTTTGCTTTAAAAGATAACTTTGCCGAAAAAGTAAAATACTTATTATCATTTGATCCTAAATGGTTAATATTAGCTTTTATCTTGATTTTATCTTATTGGTTTTTAAAAGGTTTGGTTTTATATTATTGCGCATCAAAAGTAAATGAGAATTATACCGAAAAAAAAGGAATACTCCTTATGGTAACAACCCAATTTTTTCATGCTATAACTCCTTTTGCGGCTGGTGGTCAGCCCTGGCAAATATATAAATTAAAAAAAGATGGTTTAACTTTAGGAGAATCAACTAACGTTGTCATCCAAGATTTTATTGCTTATCAAATTGCCTTAGTTTTTTTAGGTGGATGTGCCATAACCTCAAATTATATATTCCATATTTTTCCAAGCGACTCACTTTTAAAAAAACTTGTAACAATCGGTTTTATTATAAATACCCTAGTTGTCATAGTTCTATTCATAGTCGCATTTAGTAAAAAATGGAATAAAAAAATCATCGATGGTTTCATATCTTTGTTACACAAAATAAAAATCATTAAAAATAAAGAAGAACAATTAAAAAAATCGGAAAAGTTTATCCATAATTTTCATAGAAGTGCAATTATCTTATTTAAAGATAAATTCAATATGGTTAGAATAATATCTTTAAATTTTATCGCTTTAGTTGGACAGTATTTAATTCCATTTACTTTATTAATGGGGTTAGGTATATACATAAATCCATTAATTGTTATCATAACTTCAGCTTATGTTATGCTTATAGGATCTATGGTTCCGATTCCTGGAGGAACCGGTGGCTTAGAATTCAGTTTTATGGCTTTTTTTAAAACTTTTATAACTGGTCCAAAATTATCTATTATCATGATTGTCTGGAGATTAGTAACATATTACTTTGGAATTATTGTTGGTGGATTAACATTAAACTTTAATAAGGAGGCAAAATAATGCGTATTGGAATATTTACCGAAACATATACACCATATATTAGCGGTTTAGTTACAAGTGAACTCATGCTAAAAAAGGCCTTAGAAAAAAAAGGCCATGAAGTTTATGTCGTAACCGCCAATTTAGTTAATTCTCATTATGAATACGATGAAAAGGAAAGAGTTTTAAGAATCCCTGGTATTCCAACTGGTATATATGACTCTAGATTAACAAGTATTTACCCACTTAAAGCCATAAATAAAATTAAAAGTTGGAATTTAGAAGTAATTCATTCACAAACTGAATTTGCCATAGGTACATTTGCTAGACTATTTGCCAAACAATATAATATTCCAATTGTTCATACATACCACACCATGTATGAAGATTATGTTCACTATATTACCAAAGGTCATTTTGATAAATCCAGTAAAAAACTAGTTGAATATTTAACTAAATTCTACTGTGATAAAACAATTAATGAACTTATCGTTCCAACAAAAAAAGCTTATGATTTATTCAAAAAGAAATATAATGTTGAAAGAAATATTCATATAATTCCAACAGGAATAGAAGTAGAAAGATTTTATAAAGAAAAAATTGATCCTAAAAAAATTTCTAATTTAAAAAAACAATATAATATATCTAAAAAAGATTTTACTGTAGTATTTGTAGGAAGAATAGCTGAAGAAAAAAACATCCCATTTTTAATTAATATAACTGAAAAACTAATTAAAACAAAACCTAATTTTAAAATGTTAATCATTGGTGATGGACCAGATAAAGAAACCTATGAAAAACTCACCAATGAAAAACACTGTGAAAATAATATAATTTTTACTGGTAAAGTCCCGTGGGATGATATCCCGATTTATTACCAATTAGCAAATGCTTTTATATCAGCATCACAAAGTGAAACCCAAGGATTAACCATTATTGAAGCTATGGCTGCTTCACTTCCAGCACTCTGTATTGATGACGAAAGTTTTAGAGATACCGTAGTCGATGATTTAAACGGATATTTATTTAAAGATGAAGATTCTTGTATCGAAGTTATTTTAAAAATTATGAATGATAAAAAAACACTTTCATCACTTCAAAATGGTGCAAGAAATAGTGCAGAACTTCATTCTTCAAAATACTTTGCTGAAAAAGTTTTAGATGTCTATAAACTAGCTATTAATAATCGCAAACCTAGTTATAAAGAAAAAATAACTGATTTATTTAGAAAGGTATTTTCATGACAAAATTAGTTTTAGCCAATTTAAAAATGTATCTTAATAATAATATAGATACACAAAATTATCTAAATGATTTAAAACAAGAAAAAGATAAATTTATTGTTTTTCCACCGATCATCTATTTAGATAGATTTATTCAAAATGGTTTTATAACTGGTATTCAAAATATCTCATTTCATAAAGAAGGAGCTCATACAGGTGAAGTATCAGCTTTATCAGCAACTGACCTAGGTGCGAAATATGTTTTATTAGGTCATAGCGAGATAAGACAAAAAGGTGAAAGTGATGAATTAATTAATCAAAAAATAAAAATAGCTTTAAATCATAATCTAAAAGTAATATTATGTGTTGGTGAAAACCTAGAAGCTTATAATCAAAATCAAACAAAAGAAATCATAAACAATCAAATTTCCAAAGCTTTAAAAAACATTGATGAAGAAATAATGATTTCTTATGAGCCTGTATGGGCAATAGGAACCGGTAAAACACCAACAAATAACGAAATAGAAGATGTAGTTAGTTATATAAAAAGTTTATTTAATTATAAAATAAAAGTATTATATGGTGGTAGTGTATCTGAAAAAAATATTGAAACCTTAAATCAAATAAATAACTTAGATGGTTTCTTGATCGGATATGCTGCAACTATTCCAAGTAGTTTAAAAAAAATTATAGAAGTTGCTAAAATGTAACTTCTATTTTGTTTGAAATTCGACAAAACTAGCTATTTTTTACTCTAGAAAATAGTGTCAATCTTTTGTATAATTTGAATATAGTAAAGGGGAATGAAAAATGAAAAAAATAAATATTTTAATGATTGATGACAATATAAATCTTATTGGAATGGTTAGAGAATACTTTAAAGATAATGAGGATGTAGAAATTGCCTTTGAAGCCCATGATGGAGAAGAAGGAATAAATGAATTGAATAAAAACAAAGATAAAATTGATTTAATAATTTTGGATTTAATTATGCCTAATAAAGACGGTATATATGTTTTAAATGAAATGAAAAAACGTGGTATTAATAAAAAGGTAATTGTTGCGACAAGTTATAATGCTGCTGAAGTTATAAGAGAAGTGTCAGAATTTGGTGTTAGTTATTATATATTAAAACCATTTGATTTATCTGATTTAGAAAAAAGAATATATGATATTACTAAAAAAGAAAATAACAATAAAAACATTGACTTTTACACAAGCAATTTACAAGTGGCTATTACTAAAATGCTTCATGAACTAGGTATACCTTCACATATTAAAGGCTATCAATATATAAGAGAAGCTGTAAATATTATCTTTGAAAACCCATCAGTAATTGGTGGCATAACTAAAGAGTTATATCCTGAACTCGCTAAAAAATTTAATACTACAACTTCTAGAGTTGAAAGAGCCATAAGACATGCCATCGAAGTAAGTTGGAATAGAGGGAACCTAGACTTTATGGAAGAAATATTTGGTTATAGTGTTGATATTGATAAAGCTAAACCTACTAACTCAGAATTTATGGTTACAATTGCCGACAAATTAAGATTAGATTTTCACCAAGTAAACTAATCTTTTTTTTGTTATTTATGGTATAATTGTTTTAGAGTAGGTGAGAACATGAATAAAAAAGGATTTACATTAACAGAATTATTAGGAGTTATCGTCATTTTAGCTATTATAGCAATCATCGCTTTTCCATCTGTTTTAGGTTTGCTTAATAGCTCACAAAATGAAACTGATGAAGCTATGCAAAATTTTGCAATTACAGCTGCTAGAAATTATGTAAATGACAATATGGATTCTTATCCTAAAGCCTTAGAAGGACAAACAAAAACATATAGTAATCTTAAAATTCAAACATTACTTGATGAAGGTTATATAAGTTCAACAACCATTAGTTCAGAAAAGAACTGTGAAATGTTAAATGATGAAATAAAAATAACGAGTGATTCTGTAAAATATAGTTATGAATATGTAACTGTTGATGGGGGATGTTAAATATGAAAAAAAATGGTTTTACTTTAGTTGAACTTTTAGGGGTTCTTGCTATATTAGCTATATTAGCAACCGTCACCGTACCAATTATTATAGGAGTATTTAGTAATGCTGAAGATAGTGCCTTCGAAGATAATGCTATGAGCTTATCCAAAGCTGCTGACAATTATTATTCCGCATCAACCTTAGATGCCTATACTAAATTACCACTTCTAGTTACTTTTAATGATGGTAAAGAAACCAATAGATATATAAATAATCAAAATAAACAGTGTGAAACATCTAATGAAAGATTACTAGAGTATACTGGTCAAACTCCAGATAGTGGAAATATCTATATTGATCGAAATGGTGACGTTTATATGGCTATATATGATAAAAGTGTTAGAAAGTGTGCTATTAAAAATCCTGGTGATAAAACAGTAACCTTTACCAATCAGTCAGAATCTGAATGTAAATTAGATAATAATCCTTGCTAAAACATACTTAAAATTAAGTATGTTTTTTCTTTCATTTGCATAAAATAACAATATATCGCACTTTTTAAGAGAAATTTTCTCTCAAAGTTGCAAAAATATTTCAATAATGATAAAATATGACTAAAGAGAAGGGTGATATTATGTTAATTCAATTTAAGTTTAAAAATCATAAGTGTTTTTATGATGAAAATGTACTTGATTTAATGGCCACGAGTGAAAAAAGACATAGTGAAACAACAATTAATATTAATAATAATAAAATTTTGCCAGTAATTGCCATTCACGGGGCCAATGCTTCTGGAAAAAGTAGTATTCTTGAAGCTTTAGAATTTATGTTTAAAACAATCAAAGAATCTAGTCACACTGATATTAATCAAGACCTACCAGTTAATCCATTTGCTTTTTCTACCAAAGCTCTAAACCAAAACAGTGAATATGAATTTTCTATTTGTTTAGGAGATTATGAATATAGATATGGATTTGCTATAAATAAAAATGGTTTTGACGAAGAATGGCTTTATCAAAAAAAATTTACAGCCAATACTAGAGCAACTCAAAAAATCATATTTGAAAGATCTGTAAATTCAGTAAAATTTGGACCATCATATAAAAAATATGAAAAAATCTGGGAACTGTTTGGTAACCAAGAATCTAAAAAATTATTAATCTTAAGTAATGTGGCTATTAAAGAAACCGATGGTATTTTAAGACAAATTTATGACTATGTCTGTAAATTTAATTTTAAGATCGAGCACTTCTATAGTCAAACAAGTATTGATATTTTAACTAAAGATAGTTCTTTATATAATAAATTCCAAACAATAATTAATGAATTTGACCCATGTTTATTAGGAATTAAAATTGACGAAATAAATTATGAAAATGGAGAAAAGAGATATGTTATCAATGGTATTCATAAAAACTTAGAAAATAATACCATTCGCACTTTAATTCCTCTGCACAAAGAATCAGATGGAACTATTAAAATTTTCAATATTATGCCAACAATTTTAAAAAATCTAGAAGAAGGTGGATTACTTTGTATTGATGAATTGGATACAAAATTTCACCCATTATTATTTAAAAAAATTGTTAATATGTATAAAGATAAAAAAATCAATAAAAATAATGCCCAATTAATATATACTGCTCATTCAACTTTTATGTTTAATAATAATGATTTAAGAAGAGACCAAATTTATTTAGTAGACAAAGATAAACTTGGCAAAGCTCATTTATATTCATTATCTGAATTTAAAAATTTAAGAGTTGATTCAAATTATGAAAAAAAATATTTAACAGGACAGTTTGGTGCAATTCCCTTTGAAGATGAGTAGGTGATATAATGGGTAGTGATAATTTATTTGTTAGAAGGAAAAATGAACGGCAAAAAAGAAAACATTGCCAAACAAAAATCGAGTAACTGGCTTATAGTCTGTGAAGGGACTAAAACCGAGCCTAATTATTTCATTGAAGCCATAAATGAAATTAACAAAAATATTGAAGATGAATATAAGTTGAAAGTAAAAGTTATAGGTACTGGTAGAAATACCATATCTTTAGTTAAATCAGTAGAAGACTTGCAAGTTGAAATAGACAAATATAATAATAGACTAATTCCATATAGTAAAATATTCATCGTCTTTGATAAAGATAGTTTTAGTGATAAAAGTTTTGACGAAGCTATTAAAATGTGCATTCAAAACGGTTATATTCCATTATGGTCTAATCAAGCAATTGAGTTTTGGTTTTTATTACATTTTAATTATATTGATGGAAAGATGGATAGAAAAAATTATGCGATCAAAATAAATGAATATTTCAAAAAGAAAGGATTAAAATACACATATCATAAAAATGATTCAAAAATATACTCCAAACTATGTAAGCATGGTTCATTAGATAAAGCTAAAGCAAATGCTAAAAAAATACATTTAAATCATATTAAAGATAAACCGTCAAATTCTGAAAGCTGTACATTAATATATAAATTTTTTGAATCAGTAGATGAAAGATTAGATGAGTTGAAATAATATTATAATGAAATAATCATTTTAAGTTGTAAGAAGGTGATAAGGTGAAATGGAAAATTGACAATGTTGAAATAAATAATAAAGTTGTTTTAGCCCCTATGGCTGGTATTAGTAATAGTAGCTTTAGAAGGATAGCTAAAGAAATGGGCTGTGGTTTAATAGTTGCTGAAATGGTTAGTGATAAAGCTATTTGCTATGGTAGTAAAAAAACTATAGATATGCTTTATATGACAGACTTTGAAAGGCCTCTTTCCCAGCAAATCTTTGGTAGTGATAAAGAATCCTTTGTTAAAGCCGCTATTTATATTGAACAAAATATGCACCCAGATATAATCGATATCAATATGGGCTGTCCCGTTCCTAAAGTAGCTGTTTCAGCACAGGCCGGTAGTGCTTTACTTAAAAATCCTGATAAAGTTTATGAAATAGTCAAAGCTGTAGTCGAAGCTGTTCATATTCCTGTAACCGTTAAAATAAGAAGTGGTTGGGATAGTAATCATATAAATGCTGTAGAAATAGCTAAAATATGTGAAAAAGCCGGCGCATCAGCAATAACAGTACACGCAAGAACTAGAGCTCAAGGATATACCGGTAAAGCCGACTGGAATATAATCAAAAAAGTTAAAGAAAATGTAAATATACCCGTAATAGGTAATGGTGATATTAAATCGCCTATAGATGCCAAAAAAATGTTAGATGAGACAAAATGCGATGCCATTATGATTGCTAGAGGTGCCTTAGGTAATCCATGGATAATAAAAAACACCGTTCATTATTTAGAAACAGGTGAGTTACTTCAAGAACCTACAAAACAAGATAAAATAGATATGATAAAAAAACATTTAAATTACTTATTAGAAATTAAACCTGAAAAAGTGGCTCTCTTAGAAATGCGAACAGAGGCAAGTTATTATTTAAAAGGATTAAA
>CALVRI010000024.1 GCA_944358525.1 uncultured Bacilli bacterium
GTTAGATGATATGGCCCCAGAAGACATGCATGACATGGATGATGATTCACCATTAGATGACACTGATTTAGATGATGTTGATGATGTAGATGTAGATGATGATGAATTAACTATTTTAGATGAAGATGAACTTGATTAAGTTCATTTTTTTGAAATCTGCAATTATATCTTAACTAAAATATTTAAAACAAAGACAAAAATAAAAGAATAAGAAAAGACCTTATTCTTTTAGCACTGACCAGTTGTTACTGATGCAATAGCACTATCACTAAACATGTTTGTTGTATCTGCTTGAGATGTTGACCAATTAGGTCCAACATAAATATTTTGTAAGTTAGAAATACCATAAAACATTTTCTGCATATTTATTACATTGCGAGTATCAAAAGAACATAAATTCAATGTTGTATAATTACCTCGATAAAACATCCCTTGCATTTCTTCCACTTTAGAAGTATCAAATTTTTCTAAACCAATTATACTTTCTAGTGAAAAATCTTGTGTAAACATCTCATACATAGTTGTAACATTTGATGTATCAAACATACTTACATCTATTGTTTTTATACTACCTAAATTAGCAAACATTGAGTGCATATAAGTAACATTCGATGTATTAAAATCATCTCCCAAAATTAGAGTTTCTAATTTCATACATCCTGCAGATATGCTTCCACCAAACATCCAAGCCATATTAATGACATTATTAGTATTAAATGAGCTAACATCTAAACTTAATAAATTAATACAATTTGAAAACATCCCATTCATATTTGTTACATTAGATGTATCAAAATTATCATTAAAAATAATTTCTCTCATTTCAGTAAAATAAGCGAATAACCATCCACTATCTTCATTTGCAATAACTCCGCCTCTAGCTCCTATATATAAATCATATTTAGTATTATCATTATTATTAGGAATAACCCAAGCCATAACTCCGCCATTTTGTTTATCTTCTGATACATTCCAACTTTCGGTTGCATTACTTGGAATATCATTATTAGTTAAAAAGGTAGCTGAAACAATATTTTGTCTATAAAAATCAGAATGAAAATCTGTTTGATCTGTTTGAGCCCAAGCTTGTATTACCTTAGTTTTTTCTTTTATGTTTCCTTTGGCTGTGATACTTAAATTTGTACTAAAAGCCGCATAACCTACACATAAAAATAAAAGTAAAGACAAACTTCCAATAATTAAAAACTTTTTATGTTTACTCCTTCTGTGTTTTCTTGTTCTTCGCATAATAGCACCACCCTATATTAAAATTATATGTCGAATTTCTCCACAAGTCAAGACAAAAATGTGGAATATTGCGACAATGTAACTGGTGATAGTTATGATAGGAAAAGCTTTAAAAAAGATGCGCAAAGACAATAATTTTAATCAAGCATATATAAGTAAACATGTTAATATTGGAAGGACAACATTATCAGATTATGAAAGAGAGAAAACCGCAATTAATTTTGATTTGATAGAAGAAATTGCTCGCTGTTGTAATTACAAAATAACTTTTACTAATAAAAAAACAGGTGAGACCTGGACAACTGATGACTTAAAAAGAATTGATTTATAATAAAAATCCAAAGCATTGTCAAAAAGTTAAATTTATGATAAAATGTATATAGATGAAGGAAACTTCATAAAATTAAAAAGGAACATTCAATACTCAAATGTTGAATGTTGCTATAAAAGTGTGTGTCATCTAAATCATTGGCGAATGAGTTAGATGACTTTCTTTATATTAATGTTATTAATAATAACGATAATAGAAAGAAGATAATAATGATTAAAGCAAAGATTAAAAAATCCTTTTTACCCATTATATCGCCTCCCTTCCGTAATAGAAGTTCAGCAATCATCCAACTATTGAACATTCCTTACACATAATTATAACAAAATGTTAATAATAAAACAATCTTTTTTGTTACATTTTATTAAAAAACAAAAACTGATATACACATTTGCTTAAAGCCATAAAATATAGTATAATTTTATTGCGAAAAAAGGTGATGAAAATGATAGAAAGATTGACTGCAATCGAAGAAAAATATAATGAACTATCTAGTGAACTCAGTAAACCAGAAGTCTTAAGCGATATCAAAAAAACTTTAGAATTATCTAAAGAACAAGCTTCTTTAAAAGATGCCTATGATGCTTATCAAAAATATAAAAAGATCGAATCAGATTTAGAAGAAGCTAAAGAGATGACTAAAGATCTTGAACTAGGTGAGTTTGCTAAAGAAGAAATTTCTAGATTAAATAAAGAAAAAGAAGATTTAGAAAGTAAAATAGAAATCATCTTATTGCCAAAAGACCCAAATGATGGTAAAAATGTTATCGTTGAAATAAGAGGCGCTGCTGGTGGTGATGAAGCTAATATCTTCGCTGGTGATTTATATAGAATGTATACTAAATATGCTGAAAAGCAAGGTTGGAAAATTGAAGTATTATCTGAAGAACATTCAGATGCTGGTGGATATCCTTTAGTTGAATTTTTGGTTAAAGGTGATAACGTATATTCAAAATTAAAATATGAATCAGGCGCTCATAGAGTTCAAAGAGTCCCAGTAACCGAAACACAAGGTAGAGTACACACATCAACCGCAACAGTCTTAGTTATGCCAGAAGCTGAAGAAGTCGATGTTGAAATTAATCCAAGCGACTTAAGAATTGATGTTTATAGAAGTACTGGTGCCGGTGGACAGTGTGTAAACACAACTGATAGTGCTGTAAGAATTACTCATTTACCCACAAACACAGTTGTAACTTGTCAAAACGAAAGAAGTCAAATTCAAAATAAAGAAAAAGCCATGCAGATGCTTAGAACAAGACTTTATGAAGCAAAACTAAGAGAGCAAGAAGAAAAATTAGGTTCAGAAAGACGTAGTAAAATTGGTACTGGTGATAGATCAGAAAAAATAAGAACTTATAATTATCCACAAAATAGAGTAACCGACCATAGAATAGGTTATACAACTAAAAACTTAGATAGAGTTATGGAAGGAAACCTAGATGATATAATCGAAGCTCTAATCACTGAAGACCAAAATAGAAAATTAAAAGAGGCTTAAATGACTGATATTGAATATTTAAAAAAATATTTACCTAAAGATAAATTAGAAGAGGGTTTAAACAAACTAAAAGAAGGAAAACCTGTTCAATATATTGTAGGCAATGTCGACTTTTATGATGTTAATCTACTAGTAAACGAAAATGTTTTAATTCCAAGATTTGAAACTGAAACATTAGTGGAAAAAACCATAAATTATGCGAAAAATCTAAAAGAACCATTAGATATTTTAGACATTGGAACTGGTAGTGGTGCAATTGCGATTACTTTAGCTAAACACTTAAATAGTAATGTTTTAGCCACCGACATTTCAAAAGAAGCATTAAAAATAGCTGAAGAAAATGCTAAAAGAAATAATGTAAAAATAACTTTTAAAAAAAGCGATATTTTAAAAAACATTAAAGGTAAATTTGACATAATAATCAGTAATCCACCATATATTGCTAAAGATGAAACTATCGATCCACTAGTCGAAAAAAACGAACCTCATCTAGCTTTATATGCGGATAATAATGGTCTATATTTTTATGAAGAAATACTAAAAAACATAAAATCATATCTAAAAGAAAATTTTCTTATAGCCTTTGAAATCGGAATGACTCAAAGCAAAGTTATTACCGAAATAGCTAAAACATACTTACCAAATTCTATAGTCAAAACCGAAAAAGACTTAACTGGTAAAGATCGATATATCTTTATTTCTAACAATTTTTAGAAATTATACATAAACTATTGTTAATTATTAGAAAACCCGTTATAATGAAAATGTAGGGTGGGAAAAATAATGGATAAAGAAATGCAATTTGAAGATATCAAAAAAGAAATAATTAAAAATATAGACTTAAAGAAGCTCACATTAGATGAACTCCGTAAAATCATGCACATAAAAGGAGAATCTATGAGAGCTTCTTTTATTAATGCTATAAATGAACTAGAAGAAGAAGGAAAAATTTATTTAGATGATGAAGGATATTATAAAAGATTCGACTCAAAACAATTAGGTAAAGTCCAAGGAAAAATTCACATCGATAATTTAGGTAATGGTTTTGTCTTTATAGAATATAATGCTCATAAAATAAAATACCTAATTAATGAAGAACACCTAAATGGGGTCTTAGAAGGTGATATAGTTGTCCTAAAAGACATCCACCATGGTAAAACTAATTATGCTGATGCATCGGTCGAAAAAATAATCAAAAGAGCCAAAGGCAAAACGGTCTTTGAATATGCCGGTGACGGTGAATTTATTCCATACACCATTCATGGAAATGTTACTGTAATATGTCCAAAAGATGAATTAAAACAAATTGTTACAGGTCATAGAGTACTAATAAATATTGGAAAAGAAAGAATAGCAACTATCGAAAATAAAGCTGTTTTTGAAGGCCATATCGATAGAATCATCGGTCATAAAGATGACCCTGATATTGAAATATCAACCATCGCTGCCCAGCACGGTTTCTTCAAAGATTTCCCAGAAGATGCTTTAGAACAATTAAAAACCATTAAAGACCATGTAACTGAAGAAGATATGGAAGGAAGAAAAGACTTAAGAAATAAATGTATTTTCACCATCGATGGTAAAGACACCAAAGACATGGATGATGCCATAAGTATTAAGAAAAACATATATGGTTATTATTTATTAAGTGTTCATATTGCTGATGTTAGCTATTATATTAAAGAAGGAACACCTTTAGACATTGAAGCCGCTAAAAGAGGCACATCTGCTTACTTAGCTGACTCTGTAATTCCAATGTTTCCTCATCAAATATCAAATGGAATTTGTTCCTTAAATGAAGGAGAAGACCGCTTAACCAAAACCGTCGATATGTTAATAAGTCCAAATGGAGAAATATTAGATTATATAATTTATGATAGTGTTATAAATTCCAAAAAGAAAATGAATTATGATGACGTCAATCAAATATTAGAAAAAGGAATTATTCCAAAAGGATATGAACAATTTGTTTGGGATCTAAAAATAATGAATGAACTATCACAAAAAATGAATAATATAAATAAAAATAGTGGTAAAGTAGATTTCGCATCCAGTGAAATAAAAGTTATCACATCACCAACAGGCGAAGCCTTAAGCTTTAAACCTCAAGTTCAAAGACAAGGTGAAAGATTAATTGAAAACTTTATGGTTGCTGCTAATAGTTGTGTAGCCGAATATTATAGATGGTTAGAAACCCCAGAAGTTTATAGAGTTCATGGTAATCCTAACGATGATCACCTAATTGAAGCCTTAAAAACTCTAAAAAAAGAAAAACTATGTTCTAAAGAAGAAGTCGATAGACTAATTAATAAAATTAAAAACGGACATTATAACTCAAGTGATTTAAACTTTTTTCTAGATCATTTTAAAGATAGTGAAAATTATCAAATAATTTCACTAATGATTTTAAAAAGTATGAGTAAAGCTAAATATTCAAGTTCTTGTGATGGACACTATGGATTAGGATTAAAATATTATACCCATTTCACATCACCAATTAGAAGACATCCAGATTTAATGGTTCATAGATTAACTGATCCATTTGAAAAATATGGTTTATCTAAAATAAATAGATATTATAGTCTGCTTCCAGATATATGTAATCATGATTCTGAAATGGAAAGAGAAGCCGACCAAGCAGAAAAAGAAGTTTTAGATTTAAAAATGGCTCAGTACATGCAGAGAATGTATGAAGAAGATACCACTAGAGTATATAAAGGAAAAATTATTGAAATGACACCATATGACACAAAAATAAAACTTGATAATAATGTCATTGGTCATGTAACCCCACAAGATGTTGCCCATGCTAAAGCCATAGGCCATAATGAAAAATTAAGACTAGGTGAAAAGGTATATGTGTTAATCAAAGAAATATCTATACCTCACCGCATAATTTATTTTAATCTAAACTATAAAGAACTATCAAAATCTAAGCAAAAAGTCCTAAAATAGGTCTTTTTTCTTTACTTTCATTTTACACATTAAAAAATTTACTCACATATTATCTTTCATATTAATTACCACATCTTTCAAAAAAATTACCTTTAAAAAAACAAAAAAGCCACCACATAAACGTACAAATTACGTATAAAGAAAATGTAAAGCAAACTTTTATACGGTTTTAATGAAAAAACTTAAACCCTTGTGTTATAATAGAAAAGGTGATTAAAAATGGATGATAAATTACAGTTACTATTAAACCAAATTAAGATAGATGAAAGTAAAAGAAACAGTTTTAAAAATGGCAAATTAAATAAAATCGTATGTAATAAAGCTAAAGATAAATATGTTTTTTGTCTATCTTTAAACACGCCTTTACCACTCAATCTATATGAAGAATTTAATCAAAAACTAAAACAAAGGTTTAATGTTAAATCTATTAAATCACAAATAAGTACAATAAATTTTGATATAGATATATTAACTGATTATTATATACATTTTTTAGAAAATTATAGTAAAGAAGCCCCACTTTTAAAAATGTTTGTAAACATCCCTTTAAAATTAGATGATGATAATTTACTAATAGAACTTACTAATAAAGCTGAAGAAATGAAATTTAATAGCATTAAAAAACCTTTAGAAAAAGATTTAAATAATGCTGGATTTAAAATAAAAGTAATTACAAAAATAAACGAAGAAAAAGCAGAAGCATTAAGAGAAGAAATTGAAAAGGAAAAAACCAAAGTTATACCAAAAGTAGCTCCTAAAAAAGAAAGCCCATTTATCATGGGAAGAGAAATCACCGATGAAGCAACACCAATCAATCTTATAACCTTTGAAATGGATAATGTTACTGTCGATGCCAAAGTATTTGGTATAGATATTTTTGAATCATCTAAAAGTAACTTTAAAATAATTACTTTAAAAATAACTGATGGTACCGATAGTATGTATTGCAAAATATTCTGCAGGGAAGATGACGAATTTAATAAATACAAAAAAGCCTTAAAAGAAGGTAAATATTATATCATCAGAGGTTACACTAAAAACGATAAATACTCTGGTGAAATAGTTTTAAATGCCAGAGACATAAACGTATCTATGAAAGAAGATAAAGTAAGAAAAGATGAAGCTGAAAGAAAAAGAATAGAACTCCATGCCCACACTAAAATGAGCCAAATGGATGGAGTAGCCGATGAAGTAAAACTTGTCCAAACTGCCATGAACTGGGGTCATAAAGCCATTGCTATTACCGATCATAATGGCTGTCAAGCCTTCCCTCATGTTTTTAATCTAGTAACCAAATACAACAAAGGAAAAGAAGAAAAAGATAAATTCAAAGCCTTATACGGAACCGAATTAACTCTAATTGATGATACCGTAGATATAGTTTTAAGACCAACAGAAAAAAAACTATTAGAAACACCATATGTTGTATTTGACCTAGAAACAACTGGATTTAATGCCGGTGGTGCTGATTCAATAATCGAAATAGGTGCTGTTAAAATAGATAATGGTGAAATAACCGATAGATTTGATGAATTAATTAACCCAGGCAGAAAACTACCCGCAAAAATCACCGAACTTACTAATATCACTGATGAAATGTTAGAAGGTAAAGATAACGAAGAAAATGCGGTCAAAAGATTTAAAGAATGGGTAGGAGATTTACCTATGGTTGCCCATAATGCCAAATTCGATGTTTCATTTATTGTTATGGCTCATAGTAAATATAATTTAGGTGAATTTACAAATACAGTAATTGATACCTTAGAACTATCTAGAGCCTTAGATACTGGATATGCTAGACATAGTTTATCCGCATTAGTTAAAAGATATGATGTTCCGTGGGATGAATCTGCTCACCATAGAGGAGATTACGATGCCGAAGGAACCGCCTTAGTCTTCCACAAAATGTTAAAAAAACTAGTATCTAGAAACTTTGAAACAATTAAAGATTTAGACAAATTAGTATCGAAAGATGAAATTCATAAATATGGTACTAGTTACCATGTAAATATTTTAGCTAAAAATAAAACAGGTTTAAAAAACCTATTCAAAATAATATCTTTGGCCAACACAAAATACTTATATAAAACCCCTAGAATATTAAGAAGTGAAATAGAAAAACATAGAGAAGGATTACTAATCGGTAGTGGCTGCTATGAAAGTGAAATATTTAGATTAGCTAGAAGTAAAAATGATGAAGAACTTTCTAATTTAATTAATTTCTATGACTATGTTGAAGTTCAGCCCCCAGCTGTTTATGACCACTTGCTTCAAATGGGTGATTTCGCAAATAAAGCCGAACTTTTAGAACATATCAAAAAAATCATTAGAGTTACTAAAGAATCAGGTAAATTAATTGTTGCAACTGGAGACGTTCATCAAATAGAGCCGGAAGACACGATATATAGAGAAATTATTGTTAATCAAAAAGTTCCAGGTGGTGGAAGACATCCTCTAGCCAAAAAAGATATTAAACAAATTCCTTCCCAGCACCTACGTACAACCGAAGAAATGCTAGAAGACTTCTCATTCTTACCTAAAGAGTTAGCTGAAGAAATAGTTATTGATAATCCAAATAAAATAGCTGATATGATAGAGATAATTGAAGTCATTATTGATACTGGTGGCATTCCTTTCGCACCTAAAATACCAAATTGTACAGAAACAACAACAGATATGGTTTATGACAAAGCCGAAAGTATTTATGGTAAACCTTTACCTTATAATATAGAAGAAAGACTTGCTTCTGAATTATATGGTGATGAACCATTTAATACCATCAAAAAACTAACTCCAAAAGATAATTTATCCGAAGAAGAATATCAAGTAAAAATTCATAAAAGATTAAATGAAGTAATGAGAAGTTATAAAGAAGGTGTAATAAATTTATTCAAAGAAGAAAATCCAAATATAACCGATGAAGAAGTTAAACAAAAAATGACCGGTGTTATAGGAGCTAACTTTGATGTTATTTATTTAATTGCTCAAAAATTAGTTAAAAAATCAAATGATGATGGATATTTAGTAGGAAGTAGGGGTTCAGTTGGATCATCACTAGTCGCAACTATGATGGGAATAACTGAAGTTAATGCTTTGCCACCTCACTATGTATGCCCAAACTGTAAACATTCAATATTTGAATTAGATGGAAAACCATTAGGAGAAGATTATGGTAGTGGATATGATTTACCAGACATGAACTGTCCAAAATGTGGAACAGAATTAAATAAAGAAGGTCAAGACATGCCATTCGCAACCTTCTTAGGTTTCCATGCTGACAAAGTACCAGATATTGATTTAAACTTCTCAGATTTAAATCAAGCATCCGCCCATGAATATACTAAAGTATTATTCGGAGTTGACAATGTATATAGAGCTGGAACAATTGGTACTGTTGCCGATAAAACCGCTTTTGGTTATGTAAAAGGTTACTGTGAAGATAAAGGAATTTCTATGCGGACAGCCGAAGTTGAAAGATTAGCTAAAGGCTGTACCGGTGTTAAAAGAACCACCGGTCAGCACCCGGGAGGAATAGTTGTTATTCCAGGATATATGGATGTCTTTGATTTTACCCCATTTCAATATCCAGCCGATGATGTAACCTCTGCTTGGCGAACAACCCACTTTGATTACCATGCCATTGACCAAGATGTTTTAAAACTAGATATTTTAGGACATTCAGGACCAACAAAATTAAGATTAATTCAAAATATAACCGGTGATGATGTAACTAAAGTACCATTAGATGATAAAGAAACTATGGGTATATTCCTATCACCAAAACCTTTAGGAGTTACTAAAGAACAAATTATGAATGACACAGGAACTCTAGGTATCCCAGAATTTGGAACTCCATTTACTTTACAGATGGTTAAAGAAACTAAACCTAAAACTTTTGCTGAACTAGTTAAAATATCAGGTTTATCACATGGTACAGATGTATGGAATGGTAATGCCAAAGATTTAATCGATCAAGGAGTTGTTCCATTCAGTGAAGTTATTGGATGTCGTGATGATATTATGGTATATCTTATGTACCATGGAGTAGAGCCAATTAAAGCATTCAAAATAATGGAATTTGTCAGAAAAGGTAAAGCTTCAAAAGAACCAGAACAATGGGCTGAATATGTAGAAATATTAAAGAAAGCTGACATTGAACCATGGTTTATAGAATCATGTAGAAAAATTAAATACATGTTCCCAAAAGCCCATGCCGTTGCTTATGTAATTAATGCCTTTAGATTAGCTTATTATAAAGTTCATAAGCCAGCCGTTTATTATGCCGCACAGTTTTCTGCCGAATATGATGACTTTGATGTTGAGGCTATGATAAAAGGATATGAAGCTGTAAAACAAAGAATTATTGAAATAAATGAAAAAGGATATGATGCAACTAATAAAGAATCATCAGTTCTAGAGTGCTTAAAAGTAGCACTAGAAGCACTTGCCCGTAATATTAAATTTAAACCAGTTGATCTATATAAAAGTCATTATCACGACTTTGTAATCGATGATGATGGAAATTTAATTCCACCATTTAGAGCCATTGATGGACTAGGCGAAGTTGTTGCCAAAAACATTGTAGAAGAAAGAGAAAAAGGTGAGTTTATTAGTATTGAAGATTTACAAAAAAGAGCTAAACTTTCATCAACATTGATTGAAAAACTTCGTTCCATGGGTATATTAGATGGTATGGATGAATCAAGTCAATTAACATTATTCTAAAAAGATGATTATTCATTAAAGAAAATCATCTTTTTCTAACTTCTCAATAGTAACATTCTTCAAAGATTCTTATATTTTGACAAAGTGTAAAGTATAAAAAAAATATAATAAAAAAGGAAAATAAATAAAAATGTCGTATGTTTTTTATAGAGGGTAACCTCATATAGAAAGGAGGCATATATGCCAAAGACATTAAATAAAATTAATTTAAAAAATCCAGATACTCTTATGAGTTCAATGTATGATCCAATATTTAAATCCATTGTCCAAAATCCTGATTTTAGGAGTTTACTTTCTTTGATTATAAGTCATGTAACAGTCTATTCACCAGGTTATATTTATGAGAATTTAGTATTTGCCAATACAGAACTTCCAGTAGAAAATTACAAGGAAAGGAAGAAAATAACAGATATAATTGTAAAAGTTGAAGGGACAATTATAAATATCGAAGCTAACAAGAGTGCGAAAGCAAGTATGGTAGCTAAGAATAATTTATATCATCATAAAATAGCATATGATAGATATTTGTCTGGTATGGCTATGGATAATAGTGAAGTTTTTCAATTAAACTTTAATGTAATTAATAGATTTGATGATAGATTATTTATTGAGTTTTGTATGAAAGATGATACGGGAAAATTTACTGATGAAGAAAATTTTAAAAGAATACATATAAATATGGTCAAACCTTTAGAAAAGTATTATACTAATGGTAAAGAAAGTTTATCTAAGTTAGAAAAAATACTAGTTATGTTTCAGATAACTAGTAAAGGTGAACTTAGAGATGTTTCTAAAGGAGATGAAGAGTTAGAGAATATGGCTAAGATAATTGAAGATTTAAATGAGGATGAATATATCATAGGTTTATATGACAAAGAAAAGATGGATGAATGGATGAAGAAAATCGACCATGCAGAAGCTGTTAAAGAAGGACATGCAGAAGGCTTAGAACAAGGATTAGAACAAGGCTTAGAACAAGGATTGGAACAAGGATTAAAAGAAGGATCAAACAAAAAAGCATTAGAAATTGCTAAAAACATGTTAAAAGAAAATATGAATTTAGCTGATATTGCAAGATTAACAGGATTAGATGAAAATATTATTCAAAAATTAAAATAAAAGTTCAAAACATGAACTTTTTTCTTGTTATAAAGTAAATAATAATGCTAAAATATTATTAGGTGATAAAGTATGAAAAAAATAATTATGATAGATGGAAACAACCTTATGTTTAGAAGTTATTACGCCACAGCATATAATGGTAATTTCATGAATAATAGTAAAGGTTTTCCAACTAATGCCTTATTTGGCTTTGTTAATATGATACATAAAATAATAAACGAAGAAAATCCAGAATATGTAATAGTTGCTTTTGATAAAGGAAAAACCTTTAGACATCAAGAATATGAAGACTATAAAGGTGGCAGAGTAGAAACACCTGATGAATTAAAAAAACAGTTTCCAATTGCTAAAGATTTACTAACTGCCATGGGCATTAAATACTATGAAATAGATAATTATGAAGCAGATGATATTATTGGAACATTTGCAAAATTCTGTGATGATGATAAAGATTTTATCGGAACAATTGTAAGCAGTGATAAAGATTTATTACAGTTAATTTCAAAAGATGTAGATATTAAACTTTTAAAACAAAAAGATTATATTAGATATAATGAAAAAACTTTCGAAGAAGCTTATGGAATAAAACCAATAAATGTCATTGATTTAAAAGCTTTAATGGGGGATCCTTCTGATAATATTCCTGGAGTTAAAGGTGTAGGTGAAAAAACAGCCTTAAAACTTCTTCATGAATATAAAACATTAGATGGCATTTATCAAAATGTTGATAACATCAAAGGAAAGCTCGGAGAAAAAATAAAAAATGACAAAGAAAATGCTTATAAGTCATATCATCTAGCCACTATCGTTAAAAATGTTCCAATGGAAATAACCATTGAAGACACCAAATATAAAGGTGAAAATAAAGAAGAATTAAACAAGATATATGAAGATTTAGAATTTTATTCTTTCTTAAAAAAACAAGAAAAAAAAGAAGCTCTTAAAAAAGAAGTAAAAATCCAAATTATAAAAGATATAAACGACATTAAAATAGATGGAGATGTTGCCATCTATCTTGAAGTATTTGGACAAAACTATCATAAATCACCTATATTAGGTATGGGGGTTTATAATAAGGAAATAGCTTATTTTATTCCTCTTGAAATATTAAAACAAAACCCTAATTTTTTAACAAAAAACATAAAATATACTTATGATTTAAAAAAGATGGTTGTCGCCCTCAAATGGCAAGGAGTGGAAATAGATAATGTAACATTTGATACCATGATAGCTGGAGCCTTACTAGATTATAACATGAAAGAAGATATGGCTTATCTAGCAAATCAAATAGATTATAATTTAGAATTTTATGAAAAAATATATGGAAAGTTCATTCATTTAAAAATGCCTAGCGAAGAAGAAATAGTCAAAGCCTGTGTAGATAGAGCTAAATTCATCTATGAAACAAAAGAATTTTTCCAAAATAAAATAAAAGAAGAATATGTCGAATACTTATTTAATGAAATTGAGCTTCCTCTAGCTACAGTCTTAGCTGATATGGAATTTACTGGTGTTGAAGTTGATAAACAAGTCTTAAAAGACATGGGTGAAGATATAAAAATAAAATTAGAACTATTAACTAAAGATATATATAATAATGCCGGATGTGAATTCAACATTTCATCTCCAAGTCAATTAAGTGAAGTTTTATTTGAAAAATTAAACCTTCCACATAAAAAGAAAACAGCTAGTGGATATTCCACAGCTATCGATGTGTTAAAAAAATTAAAAGATAAACATCCAATAATAAATCAAATAATCGAATACCGAAAACTATCTAAAATTTATGGTACATATGTAGAAGGATTAATAAATACAGTTTCTTCAGATAATAAAATTCATACAATATATACCCAAAATCTAACTAGAACTGGTAGATTATCATCAATTGAACCAAATTTACAAAACATTCCAGTTAGAGATGATTACGGAAGATTAATTAGAAAAGCTTTCATACCAACCTATGATTATATTTTAGGCGCTGACTATTCACAAATAGAACTTCGAATACTTGCCCATATGGCTAACGTTCCAGCTTTAAAAGAAGCCTTTCATAATAAACTAGATATCCATGCTAAAACAGCTAGTGATATTTATAAAGTACCATTAGAGCTAGTAACTAGTGAAATGAGAAGAGTAGCTAAAGCTGTTAACTTCGGAATTATATATGGTATTAGTAGCTTTGGTCTAGGTGAAAACATTGGTATGAGAGCAGTTGAAGCCCAAAAATTTATTGACACATATCTAGAAACATATCCTGGTATTAAAGAATATATGAATAATACTATTGCTCATGCCAAAGAAAAAGGTTATGTCACTACTATGTTTAATAGAAAAAGAAACATTCCAGAATTAAAAAACACTGTTTATACAATTAGACAAAGTGGCGAGCGTATTGCATTAAATACACCGGTTCAAGGAACTGCTGCTGACATAATAAAATTAGCTATGGTTAAAGTATATAAAGCTTTCAAAGATAATAATTTAAAAAGTAAAATGATTATTCAAGTACACGATGAACTAATATTTGATGTACCAAAAGAAGAATTAGAAAAAGTACAAAAAATAGTTACTGATATTATGGATAATGTATGTGACCTTTCTGTTCCTTTAGATATAGATATCCATTACGGAAAAAACTGGGCTGAGGCAAAATAATGGCAAGAAGAAGTAAAAAGAAAAAACAAAATATATTTATAACTACTTTAATAGTTTTAATATTCTTGTGTATTGCATATCAAAATGAAATAAAAGAATTTTTAACTGAACCATTAATCGAACCAAAAGAAACATATACATTAGAAAACATACCTGAATATCATGGTAATGCTTATACTGAAATAAATAATAATAAACCAGATTTTACTGATGAAGACTATACTAAAGAAAAATTTGAATCATATAGTGATTTAGATAGTTTAAATAGAGCTGGAAGGGCCTTTGCTAAAGTTGGAAAAGAAACCATGCCAACTACAGAAAGAGGTTCAATCGGTATGATTAAACCTACTGGCTGGCATACTATAAAATATGATATTGTAAGTGGAAAATATTTGTATAATCGTTGTCATCTAATAGGTTATCAATTAACTGGTGAAAATGCCAATGAAAAAAACTTAATAACCTGTACAAGACAGATGAACACTGGAGCCATGTTAGACTTTGAAAACGAAGTTGCAAATTACATAGATGAAACAAACAATCATGTTTTATATAGAGTAACTCCAATTTATAAAGGTAATAACTTACTTGCTAGTGGTGTTCAAATCGAAGCAAGTTCAGTAGAAGATAAATGCGGAAAAATATGCTTCAATGTCTATATATATAATGTACAAGATGGCATCACTATCGATTATACAAATGGAGATAGTCATCTATCTTGACTTATAATCAAAATATTCCCAAATAACATAAATAATAAATCTAAATTGTTCTATCAAATAAAACATAGGAATTCCTCCTTTCATAGATTAACATACTTCGTGAAAGGCGAAATTCCTTTTTATTATGAAAAAAACCGATAAATTAATATCAGTCTTTAGGAACTAATTTCTCAATACCTCCCATATAAGGCCTTAATGCTTCTGGAATATTTACACTTCCATCCTCATTTACATTGTTTTCCAAAAAGGCAATTAAACCTCTTGGAGTAGCAAGCACGGTATTATTTAAAGTAGTCACATATTCATTACCATTTTTAGTTTTCATACGTATTCCAAGTCTTCTAGCTTGAGCATCACCTAAGATTGAACAAGATCCAACTTCAAAATACTTATTTTGTCTAGGACTAAATGCTTCAACATCACATGATTTAACCTTCAAATCAGCTAAATCACCACTGCAGCACTCTAGTGTTCTAACTGGAACATTTAAACTTCTAAAAAATTCCACAGTATACTTCCACATTTTATCATAAAACTTCATACCATCTTCAGGTTTACACAAAACTACCATCTCTTGTTTTTCAAATTGATGAACTCTATAAAGTCCACGTTCTTCAATACCATGAGCACCAACTTCTTTTCTAAAACAAGGTGAGTAACTAGTAAGTGTAATAGGTAGTTCTTCCTCTTTAATAATTTGTCCTTGAAATTTACCAATCATAGAGTGTTCAGATGTACCAATCAAATATAAATCTTCACCTTCGATTTTATACATCATTGCATCCATTTCTTCAAAACTCATAACACCATTTACAACATCACTTCTAATCATAAATGGAGGGATGCAGTAAGTAAACCCTTTATCAATCATAAAATCTCTAGCATAACTAAGCATCGCAGAATGTAGCCTAGCCACATCTCCCATCAAATAGTAAAAACCATTACCACTTGTTCTTCCCGCACTTTCCTTATCTAAACCATTTAATCTCGCACATATATCCGCATGGTGTGGAACTTCAAAAGAAGGAATAATAGGCTCTCCAAATCTTTCTAACTCTACATTTTTACTATCATCCTCGCCAATAGGCACAGATGAATCCATAATATTTGGAATAACCATCATATCTTCATGGATTTTCTCACGTAGTTCTTCTTCCTCTTTACCTAGTCTTTCAATCTCATCACCATACTTACTAACTTCAGCTTTAACTTTTTCAGCTTCTTCTTTTTTTCCTTCACGCATTAAAGTACCAATTAAAGCACTTTTTTCATTTTTTAATGCCCTAAGTTCATCACCTTTACCTTTAGCTTCTCTGCACTTAATATCAAGTTCATACACTTCATCTACTAAAGGTAATTTTTTATCTTGAAATTTTTTCTTAATATTCTCCTTAACTAAATCTTTATTCTCTCTAATTAACTTAATATCTATCATGTTTAACTCTCCTCTGTTTCATCTAAATAAACTAAAATTTTCTCATATTGTGGCTTATATCTAACATCAATTCTATTTAAATATTCATCAGACACCTCAAAACCACTAACATTCATACTTTGTTTCAAATCAGCTTTTTTAACTTGTAAAGCTAAACCATTCTTACTATCGATAATTCTATTAATAAATGAATCGTAATCCTCATCTTTACCTCTTGTGAGAATCGATACAGCTTTAACTACATCACTTGGAAAACCAATATAACTTAAATCTTCTTCAGTTAAATCAGTTTCTTTAAAAATATCATGCATTAAAGAAACAGCTTTAGCTTTCTCATCAGAAAAATAATCAGCTAACGAAGATAAATAATCCATATAGGGCATACCAGCTTTATTTTTCTTTCCTTCAAAAACCTTTTCACATATTAAATATGCTTTACCATATAAATTTTCTGC
>CALVRI010000025.1 GCA_944358525.1 uncultured Bacilli bacterium
TTTCATATAAAAATCTCTCCATTTCTTCTATTTTATCATGGAAAGATTTCTATTTACACAATTTTATTTACAGACTCTTTATTTATTTAAATATTTTTGAACTTTAATTTTTATTCTACTTATGGCATTATCAATGGATTTACTATCTTTGTCTAATATTTCAGCTATTTCTTTATAAGTAAAACCACTTATTTTAAGTTCAAATACTGCACTTTCTAAATTAGTTAAAGTTTTTTGAATGTTTTTTATTAATTCTTTAGTATTTTCATCATCAATTAATTTATTTTCAGGATTACTTGTACTATCTTCTAGTAAGTTTTCTAAACTTTTATTATCGCTAGCTAAATCTTCAACTGAATATGATTCATTTAAAATTTGATGTTTGAATCTACTAGCAGATTTAACTAAACTATATAATCTTCTTTCAACACAGGTTTTGGCATATGTAAAAAATGTAGTATCTTTATTTTCATCAAAGGTGTTTATAGCGGTACTAAAGCCAATCATACCTTCTTGAATTAAATCATTTAAATCGAAACCAGTGTTTTGAGTCATTCCATATGTTTTTTTTGCTAAACCAATAATTAACGGTTTATATTTTTTAAATAATAATTCAGTGGCATCTTCGTTATCAGCAACCATGGATAAGACTTCATAATCATTTATGTCATCATAATTCATCTATTCATCACCGCCTCATAAATAACTAAAGCAGCTGCAACTGAAGCATTTAAACTATTTACTTTCCCATACATTGGAATTTTAGCAATAAAATCGCAGTTTTCTTCGGTTAATCTACTTAAACCTTTTCCTTCATTACCAATAACAATAGCTATTTTTCCTTTATAATCTATCTTTCTATAATCTGTTCCTTCCATATCTGTTCCAATAATCCAAAATCCATTATCCTTTAGTGTTTTTATAGCATTTACAATATTACTAACCATACAGATATCAACATTTTCTAAAGTTCCCGCACTTGTTTTCATAACTGTCGCATTTACTTTAACTGTTCTATCTTTAGGAATAATTATACTATTTATTCCAGCGGCTTCACAGGTTCTGATGATGGCTCCAAAGTTGTGAGGATCTTCTAAGTGATCTAATATAACTATAATATCTCTATTTAATAATTTATCTAAATAACTATACTTATAATCATCAATATCTAAGATGATTCCTTGATGATTTCCTTCTTCAATTTTATCTAAAGCTTTTTTATCCAAAAATTTATAAGAAATATTTTCTCTTTTTATTTTGTCTAATATTTCTTCATCATTAAAATTTTCATAAATATAAGCTTTTTTTATTGTCTTAGGATTTTGTAAAAGTTCTTTTGCTACATTTTTACCATATACATGCATTTAATCACCTACTATATATTTCATAATTTCATTTATTCTTTGTTTGTTATTATTCAGTTCTAAAAATCCGAGTAAAGCTTCTAAACCAGTAGCTTTTTTATATACAATTATACTGGTATTTTTGGGATGTGACAAAACTTTATGATTTCTAGCTCTTTTTACTATTTCTAGTTCTTCATCTTTTAAAAAGTTATTTTGGGTCATTTTATCTAGAAAAATACTTTGGGCTTTGGCTGATACATAGTCTACAGCCATTGTTTGCAAGTCCTTAACTTTGTAATTTCCTTTTTTAGTCAAATATTTACGGATATAGAGTTCATAAGTCGCATCTCCTAAATATGCGAGAGCAAGAGAATTCATATTTAGGTTATTTAAATATTTTAAAATAAGTTCTATGTCTTTTTGATTTTTTTCTCTATTTAATTGTCTTTTTAGTTTTAAAATCTCACTTGGAGTTTGGACTAAATATCCTTCTATCCACTCACCTTTAAAATCATTATAATAATGAGTATTAAAATTTATAATATCATCAATATAATACACTTTATATTCATTAATTTCTTTTTCAAATTTACATTTAAAATGCTCTAACAGATAATCATTATACTCTTTTGTGACTGCAATATCAATGTCATGAGTATTTTCTTTTATTCCTTTTAAAACTAAAGCGGCTGAACCTATGATAATAATTTTTTTACTATCCAGGTTGTATCTTTTTAATTGATTTAAAATCTCTTTTCTATTCATTTTCCTCTATCCTATCAAATGTTACCCCTTTAATGTATCCATTTTTAACATCACCGATGATTAAGGATACTACTTTATCATAATCAATGTCTCCACCTTTAATTAAACATCCTCTTTTTTTACCGATTTCTTCAATGCTTAAAACAATGTCTTCATCTAAAAAATCTAAATTATATCTTTCTTTTAATATATTTGGATAATGTTTTTCTAGGGTTAATAATATATAACAAGCGACATCAAACAAAGGCAGTGTTTCTTCTTTAATAGCTGTTAAAGCAGCTAAGTTTAAAGCTTCTTTTTGATCTAATTTTGGCCATAAAACACCCGGAGTATCTAAAAGTTCAATTTTATCATTAACTCTTATCCAATTTATGTTTTTAGTAACCCCTGGTTTGTTGCCTATGCTGGCGACTTTTTTACCAGCTAAGCGATTTATCAAAGTTGATTTTCCAACATTTGGAACTCCCATGACTAATACTCTAGCTTTTCTATTTAATAAACCTTGTTTTTCTCTTTTTTTCCACTTTTCTTTTAATAGTTTTTCGGTGGCATTTAATATTGGTTTTAAATTACTATTATTTTCTAGGTTTATAAGTACTACTGTATAGCCTTCTTTTTCATAGTACTTTATCCATTTATTAGTTTCTTCTTTATCACATAAATCAGCTTTAGTCATAATCATTAATCTTGGTTTATCTTTGGTAATTTCATCAATATCGATTATTTTGGATGACTTTGGCATACGACTATCAACTACTTCATAAATAATGTCAATATATTTTAGATTTTCTTTAATTAGCCTTTTTGTTTTGGCCATATGGCCTGGATAATAGTTGATATTTAACTTTTCATTCATAGAAATCACTCCCTATTTCATTTCTAATTCTTCTTTTGTTTTACCTTCTAATCGTTTTCTTTCTTTTTCAAGTTCTTTTAAACTCTTTTTAGGTGTAGGCATTTCTTCTGGCATCATACCACCAATATCGGCAATTGCTTTTCTTACCTTTTTACCAACTTCATAATGTACATCTTTTGCTTCTTTTTCTCCTTGTACATTATCCTTTAAAAGTTTTTGTTTCGTTTGATTTATCCTAAATAAATTAGTACTAACTCATCTTCGTTCATATTATCGAGAATATCTTCTCTATAACGTAATTTTTTTCTCTTGAAAATATCATCAGCTGTTTCACCGTTATATAGTCCTTTATATCCCGCATTATGAAACTCAGCCATATTTTTTACCCCTGCAGATGATGCGACTTTTTGTAAAGTATAATTGCCTTGTTTTGTTAGTTTTCTTTGATAAAATCTTTTTTCATCATCTGATAGTGAATCATATTCTTGCTCAGTTATTTCTTGCTTTCTTGTTTGAATAGCAAAATATGTTTGTCCTAATGCAACAACTTCTTTATTTGGATCAGCATTTTGTACTATTAAATAGCATGCATATCTAGAAAGTTCATAATCAAGAACGTTTCTTTTGGCAGTTTTACCTAATTCTATCATTTTGTTGGTTTCAACAAAATGATTAAGTACATTAAAATTGCTGTTTTCACAAGATGTTATAGCTTTATCTATTACTATTTTAAAGTTTCTCCACTCTTTATACTCCAATACTTTTTGTAATTCACGTGCATACCAATATTCGTTTCCATATTCATCTATATGCTTTATATTTTCAAACATGTTGTTAGTATGATTAGTACTAATTTTCTTCATTATTCCCTCCTTCTATTTATAAATATATAAAAATTCATTTTTCTAGTTTTTTATTTTATAAGCTAGAGATGGTTTGGCATAAATATAGCTCGCCTAATTAATATTTGATTTTTTATTCATACTTATGACATTCCCATTTAAATATATTTAATTATATCACATTTTTTAGGCAATAGAAAAAGTAGAATTAATCTACTATATTATCAGGATAATCTTTCATCATTTGAATAGCAACACTTTCTTTTCTGATAATTGTTATTTTTTCATTTTCTATTTTAATAATTGATGATGGTTCATTATTAATTATTCCAGCATCTTCAACATATGAAATATGTTTTAATAACTCTTTTTTTATTTCTTTAGGATTAGTTATAGTGTTTTGCCCAGAAATATTCGCACTTGTAGAAATGACTGGATTACCAATTTCATTTATTATTTGAATTAATTCTTTATTATCAGGAATTCTAATTCCTACTAAATCAGTTCCAGAGGTTATTTTATCATTCACTTTATCATTTTTATGAAGTAAAATGGTTAATTTCCCTGGTAAATATTTTTGAATTATTTCTTCTTCTAAATGGCTTAAATTTTTAGTGTACTTTTTTAACATATTAATACTACCTACTAATAATAGTAATGGTTTTTTCTCATCTCTTTGTTTACATTCATAAACTCTTTCTATAGCTTTTATATTAGTGGCATCAGCCATAATTCCATATACGGTATCTGTTGGTGTTATTACTAAATTACCTTTTTTTATTTCATCTACTATTTTCTTTTTATTCATGTAAATCACCTTTATTTAAAATAAAATCTTGGTCTTCTTTGTTTTCTGTAAAATTTAAAATTACATTACCAATATCAAATATTATATTTTTTATCATTTTGTCACTTCCTTAAGTCAATTCTCATACGCCATTCATCGTATACAAAGCCTAAATTTTTATAAATGCTTGCAGCTTCTGGGTTATTAACAGATAGTTCTAACTCATAAATTTCATTTTCTTTAGCAAACTACATGCATTGGTTTATTAAATTTGTTTGTAATCCTCTTGAACGATATTCTTTTTTTGTATATGCATTACATAAATAACCAACTTTTCCATTATTATTGTATTGTGGTAAGTAACTGATAACTTGCATACTACAAGTAGAAATTATCTCATCATTTTCTTGATACATAAATATAAACACATCTTGATTTAAATGTTTTAATAAATAGTTTTTGGTTTTATTAAATAAATCATCATCGTAAAACAAATCTTTCCAGTCATCTTTTTGCTGAATAATTCTTAACTTTGATAATTTATCAATGTCTTCCTTATTTGCTTTTTTATCTGCATATTTTTACCTCATTTCTATATTATTTGAATTTTTTTGAATATATTGTATCATCTTTTCAAGGTTTTCTTCTGCCACAAAATTATATCCTTGTTTAAACATGATTTGTGTTTTTTCATCTATATCTTTCATTGTTTTTCCAACCATTTGGACGAGTAATTTTGAAAACCTTCCAAGTTTAGAATAATCAATGCCACCTCTTAGATAGAATAGTGGTTTGTCAATGCTATTAGCCATTTTTAATTCATTTATATACTTATCTGAATATGGGTATGCGCCTACAGCTCCATAGCAAATAATGGTATATTTATTTTGTATTTTATTAATACCTTTAATTTTTCCAGCACATATCCAACCTAAATAAATAATTTTATCATTTCCTTTTAATTTTTTACTTGCTTCTTTAGATGAATAAAATGGAATATTTAATTTTTTACTCAACATCTCTGCATATTTTAAAGTATGACCGGTTTTACTTTCATATATTATAGTTATCATAGAACCTCCTAGTTATAACAGTTCTATTATATCATTTATAGAACAAAATACCAAAATAAATTTTGACATTAGCTTACCTCACGGTAAGCTTTTTCTACTTCATAGGAATCTATGACTCCTCCATAGACCAATATCGGATGGTCGCCACCCTAATTTATATTTGTTGTTTGTCAAAATTTATGATTAGATAGATTGCTCTAGATATAACATATATTTTTCTAAACCTTTAAACATTATATTAACTGCTGCATTATAATCACGTTCATGCTCTGTATGACATACTGGACATTCCCAATTTCTTATGCTTAAATCTTTTACTTCTTTATTTTGATAATTACAAACATTACATATTTGACTACTTGGGTAATATCTGTCTATTTGTATTAATTTTTTATTATTCCAGTTAGCTTTATATTTAAGTACTCTGATTATTTCAGATATTGGGTTTTCATTTAAGCCTTTGGCTACATAGTGATTTTTCTGCATTCCTTTAACATCTAAATTCTCAGTTACTATAATGTCATTTTCATTTATTAGTTTATTTGTTATATCATGTATCATATGTTTTCTTGCATTTCTTATTTTTTGATATAACCTTTGGATCTTAAGTTTCATCTTATATCTATTTTTACTTCCAGGCTTACATCTTGATATTCCCCTTTGTAAGCCTATCATTCTTTTTGTGTTTATTTTTATATTATTTTTTATTTTCTCATTAAATGATGTTATTATTAAATCTTTTATTCCTAAATCTATACCGATTATATTTGTTGGTACAAAGGTTGGTCTTATTAGTTCTTCTTCGATTAAGACACTTACATAATATTTACCGGTATCTTTTTTAATTACGGCACTTTTTACCTCACTAGGTATTATTTCTTTATTTCTATATCCCCTTATCTTTACTTCTTTTAATTTTGGGAGTGTAATTGTTTTATTTTTTAAATCTAGTTTTATACTGTTATAATTATTTCCTTTATAACTACTTTTAATATTATTAGTTTTATAACTTTCATGTACTCCTTTTGCTTTAAATCTAGGATAACCATTTCCATTATAAAATCTTTTAAAAGCATCTTCTAAATTAAATAGACTTGTTCTTAAAGCGCAGCTATCTACTTCTTTTAAAAATGGATATTCTTTAGAAAGTGATGGTATTAATTTAATTTGGTCATAAGCTGATTTACTTTTGCCAGTTTCTTTATATTCTTTTATTTTATCATTTAAGAAATAATTATATATAAATCTAGAGCAGCCAATTGTTTTATTAATTAACTCTTCTTGCTCTTTAGTCGGATACATTCTAAACACATAGCCTTTTAATATTTGCATAGCATCACCCTCTATCATTATTGCAATCAATATATCATGAATAGTGACACTTGTAAATAACTTTTTGCAAACTTTTACCTTTTGCAAAACAAATTCCTAGTAAATAATAAAACTGCACATTTTTTAATGCACAGTTATTTATTGAAATTGCCAAATTTGTTTAGAGGAAAAATAACAAAATTAGTAGTTCCTTCAATATCTTCAGCTGAAACTAAACCTATTACTCTACTATCTGTTGAATTGGTTCTATTATCACCCATGACAAAGTAATATCCATCTGGCAGTGTTTCATAACCTAAGTCTTCTAAAGAAAAATCATAGGTTTCTTGATTGTTTTTTAAAAATTCCTCTTTAATATATTTGCCATTAATATAAAGTTTATTATCTTTATATTCGACAGTATCACCTGGAAGACCAACTACTCTTTTTATTAATTTAGTGTTGTTATAGTTGAATACAACAACATCAAATCTATCATAACTTTTATCATATTTTTTCAATAATAAAATTTCTTTGTCATCTAAAGTAGAATACATTGACATACCTTCAACTTGAACTGGTGTTATTATGAAAGTTCTAATTAATGCTACTACAATGACAATTATAATATATGGTAAGGTTGCTTTTAAAAAACCACTTGCTTTTTGTTTTGTTGTCTTTTTAGGTGTTTCTAATTCCATATTTTTCCCCCTTATGAAAAAATAAGGTCTTAACGGCCTTATTTTCTTTCTTTAATTTTTGCTTGTCCTTTAAGGTCACGTAAATAATTAAGTTTAGCTCTTCTAACTTTACCTTTTCTAATTACTTCTACGCTATCAACCTTTGGTGAACTATAAGGGAATGTTCTTTCTACACCGATACCACTAGATTTTTTTCTAACTGTGTAGCTTTTACTAACTCCGCTACCAGTGATAGCTATTACGATACCTTCGAACGCTTGAATTCTTTCACGTTTTCCTTCAATGATACGTACATTTACTTTGATAGTATCACCAACGCGAAATTCTGGTAAATCTGTTCTTATTTGTTTTTGAGTTATTTTATCTACCAAATTCATTCAAATCACTCCTTTGCATAAATCTATGATCATAAGTAAATTTTAAAGCTTACCAATCGGATCACGACACATTAAACTATATCACATTTTTAGTGGGAATGCAAGTAAAATGGGATTATTATATATTATTTTAATTAGGTACAAATATGATTTATTATCTAGATTTTCCGGTTTTTTTTGTGTTTTGCTTTATTAATTCATCTAATTTGTTATTTAATTCTAATTCTACCATTCCAACTTTTTTTAGTAATCTTTTTATATATTTTTTATCTAAAAACTTTGAATATTTATTCATAATAATATTTTTATATCTAGTAACATCGTCAATGACAAGTTCTAGAGCATCAGGATCTTCATCATCATCAATAACGGTGAAAAGGAATGCTAGATAGGCATCTAATTTGTGTTTAATTTTTCTTTTTAAAACATTTTCAATTAATGAAGGTTTAACAAGAACTAATCTTCCAACTTCTACTCCTTCATAGGGTACGTTGTTTCCTGGTTTTATTTTAAATCCATGAAGATGGCTATAATCAATATATCCATATACTATTTCATTATTATCTTTATCACAAATATAATATCTTTCATCCATTTTTCTCACCATTTTCTAATAAATCAGGACGACGTTCTTTTGTTTTTTTTAAAGCTTCCTCTTCTCTAAATTTTTGTATATTAGCATGATGACCTGATAATAATATATCTGGTACTTTCATACCTCTAAAGTCTACTGGTTTAGTATAAACAGGGTAATCTAATAAATTATTATTAAAGGAATCATTTAAATGAGATTCTTTTTCAATAACTCCATCAATAAGACGAACTATACTGTCGGTAATGACCATGCTGGCGAGCTCTCCACCAGTTAAAATGTAATCTCCAATGCTTAATTCTAAGTCAGCTAAAGTTCTAATTCGTTCATCAAATCCTTCGTAATGACCACATATTAAAATCAAGTGTTTTTCTTTTGATAAATCATATGCTACATTTTGTTTGTATGTTTTTCCTTGTGGTGTCATAAGAATTACTTTAGTATTTTCTTTTTTTAAATTGTCAACAGCATCAAAGATTGGCTGTGGCATCAAAACCATTCCTTTGCCGCCGCCAAAACCATAGTCATCAACTCTTTTATGAGGATCTTTACTATATTTTCTAATATCGTGAATTTTTATATCGACTAATTTTTTTTGAATTGCTCTTTTAATGATTGAGGTTGTTAAAAAGCCATCAAACATTTCTGGAAAAATAGTTAATATATCAATTTTCATCAATAAATCCTTTAATCAAGTTTAATTCAATATTTTCGTCAATATCTTTAACAAATTCATCGACATATGGTATGAGATATTCTTTTTTTCCTTTAACTACTAATAATTCTCCGCCACCATTATTTATAATTTTTTCTAATGTTCCAATATATTTATCTTTATCATACACTTTTTTACCGTATAATTCTTCATTTAAAGGGCCTGGAAAGGTAAAATCAGGTTTATTTATATAAACTTTACTACCTTTAAATTTTAAAACATCATTAATATCATTATAATTTTCAAAGGTTACCATATCATAATTTTTGTGTTTACGGTATGTTTTAATTTTTAATTTTTCATTATTTATATATATATAATTATTTGGTTTAAAAATTAAATCTTTATATTTAAAATCAGAGATGATGCGGACTTCCCCTTTAATGCCATGGGTATTTACTAAATTACCAATATATAGCATTTACATCACCTCTTACTTCGTTAATTCATATAAAATAATACTTGTGGCTACTCCTACATTTAGACTTTCACAATTACTATTCATCGAAATGTATAAATATTCATCACACAAATCTAATAATTTTGAGTCAACCCCATTTCCCTCATTGCCCATTATTATAGCAAAATCGGAGATTTTTTCAAGTGTTTTTAATTCTTTTCCTCCAGTAACTTTAGTTCCATAAATTGGAATATGTCCTTTTATTTCTTTTAAAAATTCAAATAAATTTTTTTTGACAATGTTAATTTTAAAAATCATACCCTGAGATGATCTTATAACTTTATCGCTATATATATCTGCACATTTATCATTAATTATGATAGTATCAATATTAAAAGCAACACTGCTTCTAATGATAGTTCCAAGATTCCCAGGATCTTGAATGCTATCTAATATTAACAGTTTACTACCATTTAATGACATATCTTTAAATTCACACACTCCAATAATACCTGTTGGGGCATCAACATTACTTAAATATTTTAAAACATTTTCGGTTATATAATTTGTTTCAATGTCTAATTTAAAGTTACTACCCTCTAAAAGTAATAATTCTTTTAAGTAGCCACTATTATAAGCTTCTTTTACTAGATGATCTCCTTCTACTAAAAATAATTTTTGTTTATCTCTATGTTTTTTATTTTTTAATTTAGATAATTCTTTTATTTTAAAATTGTTTATTGAACTATATATCATAATCTCGCCTCTTTAAAAATAGAATTAATTTAATTAATTCTATTCATCTTGTGATTTGTCATAACTATATGAAAATTTATTACCATCATAGGTAATGTCAACGGTGTTTTCTAAATTGAATGTCTCATCAGTTTTTGGATTTATAATATCTCCAGAAGGAAGAAAGCCCTTTTCTTGTAAAGTCTTTAAAGAAACAGTACAAACTTTATCTTTACAATTAGTCATATTATAGATATCAGAACCAACATAATTTCTAGCGGCTTTTTCAAAACTGTCTATTTGTTCTTCATAAGCATCTTCTGCACTTTCAAGAATAGTTTTTTGAACGATTGGAACTGTAATAGTGGCTATAATTCCTAAAACAACAATAACCCCAAGAAGTTCTACAAGGGTAAAAGCTTTATTTTTCATTTTTCTTCACCTATTATAAATTATAGATTAGCCTAGATAATTAGTCAAGATTTAGAAAACTATTTTGCAATTAAATGTTTAAGTAATTTTAACTAGTACGAGATGTTTTTTCTCTATTTCTAGTAATTTTTCTTTTAATTTAGATTTACATTTATCATAGTACTTATATTTTGACAACTTGTCTAAATATTCATTAATTTTATTTAAATGATAATCGGAATTTGAATTTATATATTTATCTATATATATATAAATTAATTCTTCATAAGCTTCCGGGATTCCCGCTTCACCGGCTTTTTTAAAATAGTTTGTAGCTTTTGAAAGATTTTTTTCGATTCCTGCATCAGCACTACCATTTAAGTAGAAGTATTTAGCTAGGTTAAAATATGCCCAATGATCTAAAATATTTAGTGGTACTTCTGTTGCTAAATTATAGTATTTAAAGGCTTGTTTCATGTCTTTTTCACAGGTTATACCAAGTCTATAATACTCTCCTACTTTATTGCAAGCCCAGCTTTCTTCTTTTTCTGCTCCAAATAGAAAATATTTGAAGGCTTTTTTATACTCCTTTTTATTTTCATATATTTTGCCTAAATTATTATAAGCATATACATATTCATACTCTGAAGCTTTTTTAAAATATTCTATGGCTTTAGATTCATTTTTTAATTCACCTGGTACTAGACCTTTTAAATAGCAAGTACCTATAGTATTTATAGCTGCTACACTACCAGCTTTTTCGGCTTTTTTTAAATAATACCACGCAAGTTCTAAATCATCAGCCGATAAATCTCCAATTTTCTTTTGGTAAAACATTTGGGCTATTAACCAACAAGCTCTTGGATGGTTTTTTTCAGCAGCTATTTTAAAGTATTCATAACTTTTAATATATCTAGGATATCCTACCATTTTTCCGGTATATTCCATATCTCCCATTTCATAACAAGCATATGGATTTTTTTCTTTAGCTAATTTTTTTAATGCATGTGTATAATTGATTCCATCTTGCATCTGCAATTTTAAAAATTTTTCTAATTCAGAAACAGAAATGTTTGTATTATTTAAAATGTTTTCAACAATTTCTTTTTGTGAGACTTCTATATATACTGGTTGTTTTTTTTCTAACACAATATATATGAGGATATCACATAGTGGTTTGTATAATTCGTTTTGAGCCATTTGGTTATGTATGTTTTCAGTAAATTCATCAGAAACAGTCTTATCATTTTTAGCTAAATTATAAAGTTCATTTATTAATTTATTAAAAAGATAATTATTTTTAGTCTTGGATATAATTTCTTCATGAGTTAACTTTGGATACACTTCTCCATCTAAAATAGACATCAAGCCTAAAACTACTTCATCAAAAATTTCTGGTTGATTTAAATAATTTCTTTTATATATAATATATTTTTGTCTAAATTCTGTTCCAATAGATCTATAACCTATACAATAATTATTGATAGTAGAGTCACTAACGTTATTTACCCCAAATAAGCAATAGAAAACTTCGGTCTGATTCGCAAAACTTTTGTTTTGCGCTAATTCTTTAACTATTCTGCAGAAGTTTCCTAAAGATAGTTGATTTTGATTGTTATTCATTTTTATAAAATTTTTTTTCATATTTCACCACTTCAGTTCCATTATACCATATTATGAGTAAAAATGGTGGATTTTTTTTATTTTTGTGGAATACACATGTTGGCTATTTTATTATAAATTGCTTATAATGTACTAGGAAGGAGTTTTTGTATGACAAAAGTAAAGAGTTTTTTAAAAAATTATAAGACTATGCTTTTATTAATATTAGCAATGATTATTGGTGCGGTATGTGGTCTTATATTTAAAGAAGATGCGATGATAGTTAAACCATTAGGTGACTTATTTTTAAATCTAATGTTTGTTATTATTGTACCACTTGTATTTTTAACTATTTCGCTTGCTGTTGCGAAGGTTAAACATCCTAAAAGATTAGGAAAAATTATGGGGTCAACGGTAGTAATATTTTTAATTACTTCAGTGATTGCCGTTATAATTGGATTTGTAAGTACCTATTTTGTTAATTTAGTGGATACTGGTGATACTTCAGCTATCAAAGAATTATTTGATGGTGAGGTTGCTAGTGACACTGATTTGAATTTTTTAGAGAGAACTGTTCAATTAATTAGTGTTGATGATTTTACAGGTTTGCTTTCTAAGGAAAATGTTGTAGCATTACTAGTATGTGCATTAATTGTTGGATTTGCTATGAGAATGAGTGGTGAGAAGGCTGAACCTTTATTAAAGGTTATGGAAAGTGCTCATAGTGTAGTATTTAATTTTATTAAGATTACTATGTATTATGCTCCTATTGGTATTGGTTGTTATTTTGCAGCTTATGTAGGAAGCTTTGGAGCAAGTATTGCAACAGGGTTCCTTAAGGTAGCTATTTTATATGCATTAGTTGCTTTAGCTTATTATGTTATTGTATATAGTTTATATGCCTTTATTTCAGGAGGAGGAAAAGGAGTTAAAGTTTGGTGGAAAAATGTTTTACCTTCAACCTTTACAGCTTTAGCTACATGTTCTTCTGCGGCATGTATTCCAATTAATATCGATTCAGCTAAGAAAATGAATGTATCTGAAGATGTTGCTGATACTACAATATCACTTGCTACTAATTTACACCAAGATGGGTCAATGATTGGTAGTGTATTTAAAATTATGTTCTTAGTTTGTCTATTTGGCACAAATATTTCTAATCCTGGAACGGTTGCTCAAATACTTGTTACAGCTTTGGTAGCATCAGTACTTATTAGTGCAGTACCTATTGGTGGTGGTACTATTAGTGAAATGGTTATTATTTCGATGATGGGTTATCCAGTAGCTGCTTTACCTGTTTTAACTATGATTGCGACAGTTATTGATGCTCCAGCTACTATGTTAAACGCAGTTGGTGATACAAGTTGTTCATTACTTGTTTCTAGAGTCGTTGATGGTAAGGACTGGGTTACAGAAAGTCATGATAATAAGAAAATTTTAGAAGCTGAAATTAAAGAAAAACCAAAGAATAGCAAAAAGAAATAAACATTCGAGTGTAAATTCGAATGTTTTTTTAATGTCTAGATATATTTAAGATAATACCCATGGAAGCTAGAGTTATTAATAAACTAGACCCTCCATAAGATAAAAACGGTAAAGTGACACCAGTTACTGGTATTAAGCCAATTACGACACTTAAATTTAATACAGCTTGAAATCCTAGCATGAATATTATTCCAAAAGCTAAATATTTTCCAAATAAGTTTTCACAGTTTAAAGCAATCTTTATAGCTTCATAAATAATAAAGGCAAATAAACCAGAGACAATTAATACACCCATAAAGCCAAATTCTTCACTAATTATTGAAAAAATGAAATCTGTTTGAGGTTCTGGAAGATAAAAGTGTTTTTGCCTTGAACCACCAAATCCATAACCAAATAATCCACCTGGTCCTATAGCATATAATGATTGAATAATTTGAAATCCACTACCTAAAGGATCACTCCAAGGATTTAAAAATGATAAAATTCTTTTCAATCTATAAGGTGCGGCCAAAATTAAACCAACAATACCAGCAACACCTAAAACACCTATTTTTAAGAAAAATTTTAAATCTACTCCACCAACAAAAAGTAGGCCAATTACTCCCATGACCAAGATTACTCCTGTCCCAAAATCTGGTTGCAGCATGATTAGTAAAAATACAATTAAGGTTAAACCAAGTATTGGAAGAACTCCTTTTTTTATGTTTCCAATATCTTTTCTATTATTATAAAGATATTTACTTGTGAAAATTATCATGGCTAATTTCATAAATTCACTAGGCTGAATACCAAAAGAACCAACACCAAACCAACTTTTACTACCATTTCTTTCTGTTCCAACGAATAAGACTAATATGATTAAAGCAAAACAAACAAGAAATATTTTACTTGCATATTTATAATATTTTTTATAATCTATTTTACTTACAATATACATGATTATTATTCCAACTATTAAAAATATTCCTTGATTTTTGACATATTTAAAGGGATCTGAAAATTTATATTCAGCCCAAATACTAGATGATGAATAGACCATTAGAAGTCCAAATAAAGATAAAATGATAACACTTATAAATAAAGAAATATTGAATTTTTTCATAACCACACCCCATATACTAAAGCAAACATTGAGGCAATTAAACCAATAGTCCAAAAAAGTTTAACTATATCTGTTTCTTTCCACCCTTTCTTTTCAAATGTATGATGAATGGGTGTCATAGGAAAAACTCTTTTTTTGGTTAATTTATATACTACTATTTGAATCATACAACTTAATGTTTCTATAACAAAAACTAAACCGATGACAACTAAAAGTAGTTCATGACGGGTTAATATGGCATAAGCTCCTAAGGTAGCTCCTAAAGATAAAGATCCGGTATCACCCATAAACACTTTGGCTTTATTTGTGTTATAAAGAAGAAAACCTAATAACGATCCTACTAAAGTGAAGGCAAATACAGCAATATCTTCATATCCTTCAAGCCAGCCAGTATTCCACGATATTATTCCAAAAGTTAAGAAACTAATAACTGAAAGTCCACCAGCAAGTCCGTCTAGTCCATCAGTCAAATTTACCGCATTACTGCTGGCAACTAAAATGAATAAGATAAATACACCATAGAGCCAACCTATATCTATTTTAATATTTAAGCTATGAATCCAAAGTAGTGGTTCACTACCCGATTTCATAAATAAATAGAAAAAGATGATAGCTACTATTACTTGTAAGTTAAATTTTTGTCCTTTGGTTAATCCTTTGTTGTTATGTTTTTTTATAATTAAATAATCATCTATAAAACCTATTAAACCATAACTTAAAAAAGTAAAAATAATAATTATTAAAGTATAGGTGATTTCAATTTTTTTTAAATATATAAAAATTAATGTTATTAAGATGGTTGAAATTATAAAGATTAATCCTCCCATTGTTGGAGTACCTTCTTTTGATTTATGTGTTCTTTGTAAATAAATACTTAAACTTTGTGCGGCATGAAGTTTTTTTAAAAGTGGAATTATTGTTAATCCAATTATGGCGGCAAATATAAAACCAATCATCATTGCCATAATAGATTTAGTTAGAATAAGCATTTAATCACCTCTACTCTGTAAACAATCTAACAGTTTTTCCTTCATCTAATTTAGTTCCAGCCTCTGGTGATTGGTAAGTAACCTTTTTTCCATTACCTTCAACTGATACTTCAAAATTTTTTAATTCTTTTTTAGCATCTTCAATACTTTTACCAGTTACATCAGGTACACTATAAGTTTTAGGATCAGGCCATTTGTATTTTTTGTCTTTGCCTCCTTCACTTTTAGAAATGTTTAAAGCTTTGATACAATCTTTTAAAACGGCTTTAGAAATTGGTCCAACAGTTGTTCCTCCATACTGAACTGTTCCTTTTGGATTATCTATAGCGATATAAACGACAACCTGCGGATTATCGGCTGGGAGAAACCCTATAAATGATAAAATATAGTTATTTGATAAGTATCTACCATTTTCTACTTTTTGAGCAGTTCCGGTTTTACCCCCTACTCTATAACCATCTATATATGAGGTTCTTCCACTTCCGTTAGCGACAACATTTTCTAAAGCTTCTCTTACTTTTTTACTTGTTTCTTCACTGATTACTTGCCTTACTTTAGTTGGTTTTGTTTCTTTAATGACTGTGTTTGTTTCTGGTTCATTTATACTTTTCACAATATATGGTTTATATAAAGTTCCACCATTAATAGC
>CALVRI010000026.1 GCA_944358525.1 uncultured Bacilli bacterium
ATATTGCTCGTAAAAAAGCATTAGAATTAGAAAGAAAAAGACAAGAAGAAGAAAGAAGAAAAGCCGAAGAAGCAAGAATTGCTGAAGAAAAAGCAAAAGCTGATGCTAAAGCCAAAGAATTAACTGCTTCTTCAGGTAATAGTCTTTCTTATGATGAACTTGTTGCTAAATTAAATCGTTCATTAAACTCTACTTTAGCTGGTAAAGGCGATAGCTTTGCTAAATATGCTACCGAACTTGGTATTGATCCATATTTAGCTGTTGCTATAGTATTACATGAAACAGGATGTAAATGGAATTGTTCAACATTGTTAAAACAATGTAACAATGTTGGTGGAATGAAAGGATCACCCGGATGTAATGGTGGTTCATATAAAGCCTTTCCAACTTTAGATGAAGGAATTAGAGCATTTATGACCAATTTATATAACAATTACTATGCTAAAGGATTAACAACACCAGAAACTATTGGTCCTAAATATGCTGCTAGTACTACTTGGGCAACTCAAGTAAGAGCATATATGAGAGAAATTGAAGCAAAATAATTTTTTGCTTCTTTTATTTTTGCTAAAGTCAAGTTTAAATTACAAGGTTTATTTAGATTATACACCAATTTGACACTAAATATTTGTTGTGATAGAATAATGACTAGAACAGTAGGAGAGATGTAAATGAATGAGGCGACAAAAGTAACAGGTGTTGTAATATTTGGAGTATTAATGTCCTTCGCATTACCATATCTAATTAATATAAATACATCAAAAAGTCTAGAAACAGAAACTTCAAGAGAAACGCAAACAGAAAGTACAACATCAAGTACCAATGAAGTTGCAATAGTTACACCAAAAGACGAATCAGGTACACCAATAGAACAACCACAAACTGAACCAGTAGAAACAGTTGCTGAGCCAGTAGAAGAAACTCCACAAGAACCACAAGCTGAACCTATTGTCTATGATGGTATGACATTAAATGAATTAGCCGAAAAATTAAATCATTCACTAAAATCAACTTTATCAGGAACTGGCATGAGTTTTGCTAAATATTCTGTAGATATGGGAATTGATCCATATTTAGCTGTTGCTATAGTATTACATGAAACAGGATGTAATTATAAATGTAGTACACAAGTAAGAGAGTGCTACAATGTCGGAGGAATGAAAGGTGGACCAAGTTGTAATGGAACATCTTATAAAAAGTTCAATAGTTTAGATGAAGGAATTTATAGTTTCATGTATAATTTAAAAAAGAATTATTATGATAAAGGTTTAAAAACCCCTGAACAAATGAATAAAAAATATGCTGCAAGTACTTCTTGGGCAACTAAAGTAAATCATTATATTAATAAAATAAAAGCTGCTTAAACACCAAAAGGTGTTTTTCTTTTACTATTTTATGTGCTATAATCATAATAAAAGGGGAGATCAATATGAAAAAAGGATGTCCAAAATGCGGAAGAATGGTAGAAAGTAATGTAAGAAAATGTCCATATTGTAATTATAATTTTGATGAAATAGATAAGTTTTTTAAAAAAATATCTGATGAAAAATATAATGAAGATGAAAAGTATGCCGGCTTTGTAAAAAGACTAGTCGCAGGTTTATTTGATATCTTTGTCATATCTGTTTTTACATATTTTATATTAGTGTTAATTGATAAATATATTGCTAAAATCACTTTAGAAAACCTTTATATAGGACTAATTATATATATTCCACTATATATTCTATATAATAGTATATGTGAAAGAACTTCATGGCATGGTTCTTTAGGTAAATATATCTTAAACATTGAGGTTACCGATGAATATGAAAATCCAGTCACTTTTCCAAAAGCTTTACTTCGAAACATATCCAAAATATTAAACATAGTAACTTTAGGTATTGGTTTTATAATATCTGTCCTCCCACCTCAAAAACAAGCATTAAATGATAAAGTCTCAAAGACCTTTGTTATCAATAAACTAATTATGAAAGAAAATCTCAAATTATATTATGCCAATCCTTTAAAAAGACTTCTAGCATTCGTTTTAGATGTTTTAGTTATTGGATTAATCTGCTATGGATTACTTGCTCTAGTAAATCTCATTAATACACAAGAATTTACTCTTGAAATAGTTAATACCATAAACTGTGCTAAATACATATTATGCTTAGTTATTATACTATTTTATTTTCCGTTTTCTGAAAGCCGAAGTGGTTCAACAATTGGAAAAAACATAATGAAAATAAAACTAGTTAAATTAGATGGACAAATTCCAGGATTTATTATCTGTTTTGCTAGAGAATTAATATTGTTTTTAGATGTTATAACACTTGGTTTCTTACTTCCACTTGTTACTTCAAAAAAACAAACTTTTAAAGACATTTTAACTAGAACAACTATAATTGATAGATAGGTCAAAGATTATCTTTGCCCTTTTTCTTTAAAAAAAAACAAATATATGATAAAATGAATATGACCTATACTAAAAGGAGGCAGTAATATGTGTGGCTTTGTAGGATACATTAATAAAGAAAAAGATAAAACAGAAAACATAAAAAAAATGGCAGATTTAATTGCTCATCGTGGTCCAGATTCTGAAGGATATTATTGTGATAAAAATATTGCCTTAGGTTTTAGACGTTTAAGTATTATAGACTTAAAAAGCGGCTCACAACCAATATACAATGAAGACAAAACTAAAGTGATAATCTTTAACGGTGAAATATATAATTTTGAATCACTTAGAGAAGAATTAATTGAAAAAGGACATGAATTTTCAACAAAGACTGACACAGAAGTTTTATTACATGGTTATGAAGAGTGGCAAGAAAATTTATTAGATAGGTTAAGAGGTATGTTTGCTTTTGTTATATATGATATTAAATCAGGGGAAATGTTTGCCGCTAGAGACTTTTATGGTATTAAACCATTTTACTATGCCAAAATGGATAATACATTAATCTTTGGCTCAGAAATTAAAAGTTTCTTAATTCATCCACATTTTAAAAAAGAGTTAAATACAAAAATGTTAGAATATTATCTAACATTCCAATATAGTGTAGGTGAAGAGACCTTCTTTAAAAATGTTTATAAACTAATGCCTGGTCATTATATGAAATATAAAAATGGAAAATTAGAAATAAAAAAATATTATGAGATAAAATTTGAAGAAGATAATACTAAAACATATGAAGAGTGGAAAGATGGAATTAAAGAGCGATTAAACGATTCTATTAAAGCTCATAAAATAAGTGATGTAGAAGTTGGTTCATTTTTATCAAGTGGTGTTGATTCTTCATTTATTGCCGCAAGTAGTGATGTCGATAAAACATTTACTGTTGGTTTCAATAATGAAAAATATAGTGAAATTGAATATGCTAAAGACTTATCAAGTAAAATTAGCACTCAAAATTTAAATAAAGTCATCACCAAAGATGAATATTTTAAAAATTTACCAAACATTTTATATTATATGGATGAACCACTTGCTGATCCATCATCAATTGCTTTATACTTTGTTACAAAAATAGCTAGTGAAAATGTTAAAGTATCTCTATCCGGTGAGGGAGCTGATGAAATATTTGGCGGATATAATATTTATCAAGAACCATTAACTGATAGTTGGTATTATAAAATTCCATATCCAATAAGATATACCATTGGTAAAATAGCTAGTATTTTTCCACATAAAAGAGGCATTAATTTTCTTATAAGACGTGGAAAAAAACTAGAAGATAGATTTGTTGGAAATGCTTTTATATTTAATAATAAAGAAGTTTCTAAAATATTGAAAAATAAACGTCAAACTAAAGGTTTTCAAGAATTAACCAAACCATATTATGACAAAGTCAAAGATAAAGATGATATTACAAAAATGCAATATATTGATTTTAATTTTTGGCTAATTGGTGACATATTACTTAAAGCTGATAAAATGAGTATGGCTAATTCCCTTGAGGTAAGAGTACCATTCTTAGATAGACCACTTATTGACTATGCCTTAGGATTACCAACTGAATTTAAAACCGATAAATTCAAAACAAAAAAAATCTTTAGAGATATTGCTAGCGAAGTACTAGAAGATAAAGTGTCTAACAAAAAAAAGCTAGGCTTTCCAGTTCCAATTCGTGAATGGATGAAGGATGAAGATATATATAAACAAATAAAAAATTTATTCACCAAAGATAAACAATTTTTTAACACAAAAAAAATTGTCAAATTATTAGATGATCATGTTAATGGAAAAGCTGATAATAGCCGAAAAGTATGGACTATATATATATTCCTATTATGGTATGAAATTTTCTTTGGAGGTGCTAAATGATATTCTTTTATATTTCCTTATCAACCTATATATGTTTTAATATAATTAAATATAAAAAATCATTAAGCGACTTGCAAAAAAACAAATATGATGTAAAAAAATATGGTAAATGGATATTTCAAAATTATAAACAAACTTTTCTTACTCCAGAATTGCTAGCGATACTATTATTAGTGATTGTTTTTAATTTTAATCTTAAAGTAATTGGTGTAAGTACAGTTGTATTCTATACATTAATGTTCTTACTCAATTATAAAAAGAAAACAAAAATAAAAATAAACAAACAAATAATGTCAAGAATTATTGCAATCATTCTAATATTCATAGGATTGAACGTGTGGTTCATAATTGATTATATGAGATATCATTATGCAGATATTATATTTGATAACACACCATTTTATTATATAATTCTAATATTTATGAGTTATCTTTCATATTTTATTGTATGGATAGCCAACCTTATTGTTAGACCGCTTGATAAAATTTTAAACAAACATAGGGGGTAAATATGTTAAGAGTAGATTCTCGAAAAGTAGAACCTGGTGATACTTTTCTAGCCCTAGTGGGTTCGTATACTGATGGACATGATTATATTAATGATGCTATTGATAGAGGTGCTGCCTGTATAATAGCTAATCACGGAGAATATTCAGTAAAAACAATAATCACCGATGATACAAGAACATATCTTTCTAATTATTTAAAAGAACTAAATTTAGAAAAAATGAAAAAAATTAAATTAATTGGTATTGCTGGAACAACAGGAAAAACAGTCACTGGGGATTTGATATATCAATTATTAAATAACTTAAATATGAAAACGGCTTACATTGGAACTAATGGTTTTTATCTAGGTGGAAAAATTTATAAAACATCTTCATCAACACCAGATATTTATGAATTATATGAATTAATAAATAGGGCAATTGATGAAAACTGTGAAAACATCATTCTTGAAACGTCTTCTAGGGCTATTGAACAAAGACACATTGAGGGATTAAGATTTGATATTGCTATATTTACTAACTTCATCGCTCATCAAAGAAAAGATAAAGAAGATTATCTAAACACAAAAATAGAATTGTTTAAAATGATAAAAAAAGGTGGTTATGCCATAATTAATAAAAAAGATCCTTACTATGAGTACTTTGCCTTACCACAAAATAACAATATTTTTTATGGTACATTGGATAGTGATTATCCTTTAAGAAAAATAAATAGTAATTATAACTATACAGAATTTACTTTAGGTAAAAATACTATTAAAATGCCCTTAATTGGACCTTATAATATGTTCAATTATGCAGCAGCTTATATAACTGCTAAAATATTAAATTTTGATAGTGAAGAAATAATTTCTGCAACCTTGTCTATGCATCCTATTGATGGTAGATTTGAAAACATTAAATATAAAGATAGCCTAATTATTATTGATTATGCATATGATATAGACACTATAAATAATGTTATTAAAGAAACAAAAAAAATAGCCCAAGGTAAAATTATTACCTTAATAGGCTGTGGTGGTGAAAGAAGAAAAGACAAAAGATCATTAATAGGAAAACTTGTCAGCGAAAATAGTGATTTTGCTATATTCACTAGTGATAATCCTCGTCATGAAAATGAAGAAGATATAATTAATGACATGACTAAAGATCTAGACAAAGATAATTTTATTTCCATTTCAAGTCGTAAAGAAGCTATAAAAAAAGGAATTAATATGTTAGAAAATAAAGATATTCTATTAATCTTGGGAAAAGGACATGAAGATTATCAAGTAATAGGAAACGATGAATTACCATTCAAAGATCATGATGAAGTAATGAAAATTATAAAATAGATTCATCACTTTTAATATGTATTTTTTGTGAAAAAAAAGATTGTAACTTTATTATAGATATGATATTATTATAATAAGGGAGGGAGATAAATATGAGATGTCCAAAATGTGGTGCACAAATCAGTGAAGGAGTATCATTTTGTAATTACTGTGGATCTCCAGTAGCTCAAACAAACACTGAAAATCCTGCTGATCAAACAGTTAATCAAAATAGTATGAATAATGTCAATATGTATCAAAATAATATACCTAACCAATACCAAACTCAAAACAATATGAATAATGTACCAAATAAAAAAACACCTTGGGGATTAATAATTGGTGCCATTATCCTTGCACTTGCTATTATTGCTGTTTTTGTAGGAATTAGTATGTCAAAAGAAGATAATAATACTACTAATGATAATAATGGTAATAACACCGTAGAAAAAGAAGATAATAATACAACCAAAGAAGAATCAACAACCGCAGAATATAGTGATTATACATTTACCATTCCATCTGGTTTCAATGCTACACCATCATCAAGCCAATTACTTATCACTAATGATAAAAACACCATTGCCTCTGCTATTATTTATCAAAGTGGTACAGGTTATGATACTTTAGCATCAATGAAAGATCAAATTGTAAGTCTTTTAGAAGCCCAAGAAACAAGTTCTTCTCAAAACTATGATTTCACTAATGCTGTAACTGAAGAAAAGACATATGATGGTACTCGTTTCTTGATAACTAGTGGCATAGCTCAAGGAACAATTGATTTAGATATTACATATGCTGAAACTCAAGATGGTGTCTTTGTCGTTTCAATCGCTAAAACAAATGGAACAATTACTGATTCTGATCGTCAAACACTATATTCTATTGTTGCCAGTGCAAATAATACAGACTTTTAAAGGAAATTTTAAAAACATCTCGTATCTTATATATAGAGGTGTTTTTTCATGAAAAAAATAATTTTAGATAAATATCAAAAAAAAGTCATAAAAAATAAGTCCAAAAATCTTTTGGTTATAGCAGGGGCTGGCAGCGGAAAAACCTTAACAATTATTTATAAAATAAAACACTTAGTCAATAAAGGAGTAAATCCAAATGAAATACTATGTATAACTTTTACCAAGGCAGCCGCTAATAGTCTTCAAACTAAATTATTAAAAGAAAACATTATGCTAAAAGTCAAAACATTTCATAGTTTAGGCTATGAAATCATTAAAAAAAACAAATATGTTCAGCTTGTGAAAAATAATGCTTTAGATGACATAATAATGAATTACTTAAATAAATATCATGATTTAAATACTTTAATTAATGCAAATTTCATTGAATTTGGAAAAGGTGATAGTACTATTATCAAAACTAGTATTTTAAAAAATACTAGTTATATTACTTATTTAAAGGATACTATTAAAACATTTATAAACTTATTTAAAAGTAATAACTATAATCTATCCTCATTTAATCATTTCTTTAATCAAAATAAAAAAGAAAATTCTAAAAGAAAAGAATATCGACACAAAAAATTTCTAAACTTAGTAAAAAAAATATATATTAACTATCAAGAATATTTAGAAACCTATAATCAAATAGATTTTAATGATATGATTAACCAAGCCACTGATATTATTTATAAAGAAGGAATATATCCATATAAATATATTATCATTGATGAATATCAAGATACATCATTAAGTAAATGTTTATTAATTAAAGCAATTCAAAATAAAACAAAAGCCTCTTTAATAGCTGTTGGAGATGATTGGCAATCTATCTATCATTTTACAGGAAGTAATATCGAAATATTTACTAATTTTAAAAAGTATTTTCCAAAAGCAAAAATAATAAAATTAAAAAAAACATATCGCAACAGCACACAATTAGTCAAAGTAACAAAAAAATTTATCACGAAAAACCCTAATCAAATTAGTAAAACAATATCTTCAAATAAAAGAAGTAAAAACCCTATTCATATATATTATTATCGTAATTTAATTAAAGAATGGAATAATATTACAAAACAAATAAATACTCAAACTTTAATTTTAGGAAGAAATAATAATGATATAAATAATCTTTTTCTAAATAAATACATGAATTATATGACTATTCATAAATCAAAAGGATTGCAAGCACAAAATGTTATAATTATCAATCTAGAAAATAAAGTAACAGGTATTCCAAGTAAAATTCAAAATAGTGAATATCTAATGTATGTTAGTAGTAAAGAAGATGAATATATGTATTCGGAAGAAAGAAGATTGTTTTATGTTGCCTTAACTAGAACAGAAAACACCGTTACACTATTAGTAAATAAGGATAATCCATCAATATTTGTTAGCGAATTATTAAAAGACTCTTCAAAATATATAAAAATAATCAACCCTTAAAATTTCATGTTTCTTTACTTTTACCTTACAAAAACTATTTTTCTATATATTTTAAAACATTTTTTGCTATAAATAGGGTAATCTATGATATAATAGGAGCGATTTAAAAATTAAGTTGTTGTCAAATAATTGTATATATTATTATTTTTTAAATATATTACTAATGACATAGCAAGAAGGTGAAAAAATGACAAAAAAAGAAGAAGCTGTAAAATTAATTGAAGATAAAATGAATAAAAAAACCTTTCTATCATATAAAGAAATTGCCGATATTACTGGTTATCATCCAAAATATATTTTAAAATTAAAAAAAGAAGTTATTAATGGTACTATAAGTTTTGTTCATGGGAACAAAAATAGAATTCCAGCAAATATTATGAGTGAAGAAGAAAGAAAAAAAATCATAACCCTTTATAAAAAAAGTAATGTCAGTATTCGTAAATTTTGTAAATTTTATAATAGCCGCAGTTATTCATGTATATATAATCTTTTAAAATCAGAAGGATTGCTTAAAACTACCAAATAGTGGTAGTTTTTTTGTCGATTAATAACTTGTATAAATAAGTATTTTCCATAATATCTTTTGGTAGGAGGTGCTTATGAACAAAGGTTTAACTAACGAAGAAGTAATTAAAAGTCGCAAAATTAACGGTAGTAATGAAATTAAAGCTACACAAAAAGAAAGCTTTCTTCATAAATTGATTGCTACATTAGGTGATCCAATTATTAGAATTTTATTAATTGCCCTAGCTGTTAAGACTTTATTCCTATTTCAAGATTTTGATTGGTATGAAACAGTGGGTATCGTTATTGCCATTTTTATGGCATCATTTATTTCCACTATTTCAGAATATGGTAGCGAAAAAGCTTTCGAACAACTTCAAAAAGATGCTTCTAAAATAAACACTAAAGCCAAAAGAGAAAGTACAATTAAAGAAATACCAATCGATGAAGTTGTTGTTGGCGACTTAATTTATTTAGAACCAGGTGATGCTATTCCTGCCGATGGTAAAATAATTAAAGGAAAAATTCTTGTTAATGAATCTAATCTAAATGGAGAAATGAAAGAAAAAGAAAAAATTATTAATAATGAAGTCTACCGTTCAACAGTCGTTTATTCTGGCTTAGCCACCATGGAAGTAACTAAAGTAGGAGACAAAACATTCTATGGCAAACTTGCTAAAGAAGTAGAAGAAAAAGCACCAATCAGTCCTTTAAAATTAAGACTTACTAAATTAGCCCAGTTAATTAGTAAGATTGGTTATATTGGAGCCTTATTAGTTAGTCTATCCTATTTATTTTCTGTAGTAATTATTGAAAATAATTTTGAAGGAACAGCTATTATAAACACCATAACCAATTTTCCACTAATGTTTGGCCATATTCTTCATGCCTTAACTTTATCTGTTACCATTATTGTTGTCGCAGTTCCTGAAGGTTTACCCCTTATGGTAACTTTAGTTTTGTCATCCAATATGAAAAGAATGCTTAAAAGTAATGTTTTAGTTAGAAAACTCATGGGTATTGAAACAGCCGGTAATATAAACATCCTATTTACTGATAAAACAGGTACTATTACTAAAGGTAAATTGGATGTTATAGCAATAACCGATGCTGAAGGAAATATTTTTAAATCAGAAGAAGAATTAAAACAAAAAAGTTCTTATTATACAAGAGTAAAACTATCTTTAATTGCAAATAATGAAAGCACCTATAGTGATAAAAATAAACCAATTGGTGGTAACATTACCGATAGAGCTCTTCTCAAATTTTTTAAAAAGGATACCTTAAACTATAAAGTTATCGATAAAATACCATTTTCAAGCGAAAACAAATATTCTCTAACAGAAGTAGAATATAATGGAAAAAAGATAAATCTTATTAAAGGAGCACCCGAAGTTCTAATAAAAAATTGTACTCACTACTATGACAATAATCAAAAAAAATTACTTGTAAATAAAAATAAAATATATAATCAAATAAAAAAAGCTACCGATAAAGGAATCAGAGTTCTAGCATTTGGGGCAACCCCATCTAAGAAAAACTTAGAGAGAATAACTTTAATAGGTTTAGCTTATATTAAAGATGAAGTGAGGCCAGAAGCTATCGAAGGCTTAAAATTAATCGAAAATGCCCATATAAATACAGTAATGATTACTGGTGATAATGTTGATACCGCTAAAGCAATTGGTAAAGAAGTTGGTTTAATTCGAAACCCTAGTGATATTATTATGACAAGTCTAGAATTTAACAAAAAATCTGATAATGAAATAAAAAAAATCTTACCCAATTTAAAAATTTTAGCCAGATCATTACCCCAAGATAAAAGTCGTTTAGTTAAAATAGCTCAATCTATGGGACTAGTTGTCGGCATGACAGGTGATGGAGTTAACGATGCTCCAGCACTTAAAAAAGCCGATGTTGGGTTTGCCATGGGATCAGGTACTGAAGTTGCTAAAGAAGCTAGTGATATTGTGATTTTAGATGACAATTTACTTTCTATCTCTAATGCTGTTTTATACGGAAGAACCATCTTTAAAAGTATAAGAAAATTCATTATATTTCAGTTAACTATGAATATATGTGCTGTAAGTATATCAATTATTGGACCATTTATTGGAGTTGATGTTCCGGTAACTGTCATTCAAATGCTATGGATTAATATGGTTATGGATACCTTAGCTGGAATCGCTTTCTCTTTCGAGCCACCGCTTAAAGAGTATATGTATGAAAAACCAAAAACTAAGAATGAAAATATTATTAACCGTTATATGAAAGATGAAATAATTTTCACAGGTATCTTTTCAGCCTTAATGTGTGTATTTTTTCTAAAATCACCTTTTATCCACAGTATATTTAGGGATAGTTCTGATGACAGATATTTAATGACCGCTTTCTTTGGACTATTTATATTTATGGGTATCTTTAATTGTTTCAATGCTAGAACACATAGGCTAAATTTATTTGCCCATCTTTCCAAAAACAAAGTTTTCTTATTAATAATATTATTTATATTAATCGTCCAAATTTATTTAATATATTATGGCGGTGACTTATTTAGAGCATATGGCTTAAATCCATTTGAATTTGAAATAATGATATTACTGTCATTAACAGTTGTACCTGTTGATTGGCTAAGAAAAATATATTTAAGAAAGCATGGAGAAATTGGTGGAGTGTAATTTGATTTTTTCTCAATATTTGCTATAATATAAGGCGAAAGAGGGAATAATTATGACTGAAAAATATAAGTTATATTATCAAAGAGCATTGACTGGAATATTTGGAGCAACTCTTGCCCTTTCTTTAGTAAGTTGTGGTACGAATGCTACTGAAAATAAAACACAAGATACTTCTACTAAAGAACCAATTGAAAGTACAGAAACCCCAACCGAAAATCAAACTAGTACCGAAACAGATGACACAGTAACTACCCAAGAAGAAAAAGATGCCGCTGCTGAAGAAGCTATTAGTCTCATGTTAGATGGAGCAAATGCCTTAAAAGATTCAGCTACAGATGCAGCAAATAGTGATGCCGTTCAAGAAGAATTAGAAAGATCATTAGAAAACTTTAAAGTTCTATCAGATTTTATTTTTAACGGCGGAGAAATTAATGGAGTAACTTTTAATGAATTAAGTGATGAGGGAAAACAATTTGCTAGAAATTCTCTAAGCTCTATAGATGATGTTTTAGAATATTTAGTTCCAAATTATCAAGAAAGATTTAGAAATTGGTTTACAGATACCACAGCAAATGGTTTAGATGCCTTAAGTGATTTAAGAGATGAAGGTTTAGAACTTTGGGAAGAAATTCAAACTAAAAGAAACAATAAATAGTATATTTTATAATAACAAAAGGTAATATTTAAAAAAATTACCTTTTTTCATTGTAAAAAATGTCAAATTATGGTATATTTACATAGGTAACACATACTTAAAGGCTAAATTATAGGAGGAAAAGTAAGATTTATGATAAACTTTATTATTTGTGATGATGTAAAGCAGTATCGTGAAATGGTCGAACACATAGTAATATCTTATATGATGAAAAACAAGCTAGAATACAAAACTCATGTATTTAAAGATTATGATAGTGAGTTTATGAAAATAGTAGAATCTAAATTACCTTTTAAAGTATATATTTTAGATATTGAAACACCAAGTAAATCAGGAATTGATATAGCTAGAATAATTAGAAATCATGATGTTGATAGTGTTTTAATCTTTTTAACAGGACATCAAGAATTGGGCCATGTTGTTATGAAAAATGATTTTTTATTTCTATCATACATTAACAAATTTGATGATTGCGAAAATAGATTGATAAAATCATTAGACAAAGCCTTACAAATGTTTAAAATTAAAAATGTTATTAGATTTAAAGACAATGGCATTGTCTATACAATTCCCCAAGAAGACATTTTATATATTACAAGAGACAGTGTTGATAGAAAATGTATAATCGTTACAGACTATAATGAATTTAAGGTAGGAAAAAACTTATCAGAATTAGAGAAAATGGTTAATGATAATTTCATTAAAACTCATAGAGCATGTCTCATGAACACTAAACGCATAATGAGTTTTAGTAGATCACAAAAAGAGGTGGTATTTGATAATGGAATGAAATCTGATCTAATATCTACAAGGTTTGATAAGGAGTTGATATAGGATGGATTTATTAGAATTTGTTGTACATTTTATAATTAATATATTTATTGGTATATTTAGCATATTTTGTTGGTTAAAAATTTCAAATAATAAGATAAGTAATAAATCAAAAATAATAGTTGTATTTTTGTCATCTTTAACTATAACATTAGTACCATATTTTTTTCCGAATCAAATAAAATTGATAATACTATTTTTATTTTTAATTACTATAAATTATTTTTTAATTAGCAAGGAAATTAAGCAATCAATAATTTTAGTCTTAATATCTCAAATGATATTAGCTTTAGCGGAGACTTCATTTATAATCTTTGCAGCAATTATAATTGGAGATAAAATAGATACACTTGTATATGAAGTAATTCCATTTGTAATACTAAATTTATATATATTAATTGTTTCATATCTTATTTGTAAAACCAAAATAATTAAAAAAATTTATTTGCTCTTTTATGAAAATAAAAATATTCAAAAAAAATTAGAAATGCTTATTTATCCATTGATGATAATATTTATTATGATTATTGCAACTATTGAAAGTCATATACAAATGTCATTTACTTTAATATTAATTATTAACACAATAATGGCTATTATTTTTATCTCTATAGCTATAACTTCTAGAAATGTTAAAGAAAAGTATAATAAAATAAATAGTAAATATGAAACTAGTATATCTAGTCTAAAAGAATATGAAGTAATGATTGATAAATTTAGAGTAGATACACATGAAAATAAAAATGAATTTTTGACTATTAGAAATATGATTAAAGATAACAATGATAAAGATACTGTTATTAAATACATAGATAAGTTAGTAGATAATAAAATTAAAGATAACGATAAGATTATGAAAAAAACTGCCAAAATACCAGAAGGTGGTTTAAGAGCTACAATTTATTCAAAATTATGCTTAATGGATAAATTGAAAATTAAGTATAATTTAAATATTTCTAGAGAAGTTAGAACTACAGACTTAATTAATCTAGATGAAGATTTAGTTTTAAAAATATGTAAAATATTAGGTGTATTTTTAGATAATGCCATAGAAGCGGTAAAAGGATTAAAGAAAAAGGAAATATCTATAGAAATGTATACTATAGAAGATAGTTTATGTATTGACATTACGAATAATTTTAAAGGTAATTTAGAATTAGATAAAATAACTAACATGAAATATACTACTAAAGGTGATGGCCACGGATATGGATTAACTTTAGTAGATAATATTTTAAGTGAAGAGCAAAGTAGACTAGAAAACGAAAAAAGTATCAATCGTGACACTTTTACTCAAACATTAAAAATAAAAATGTAGATCAAATTAAATCTACATTTTTTATTTAATTAGTGATTTTGGGCATTCTGGCTCATCGTACCACCACCAGTCACATGCCACACTACTTGCGCTAGCAAACATGCCACCTAGTGATGATAATAATGATGCGATAAAACTCATACAACATACTCCTTTCTTATTAATTTATGTTTAAATTAAACCAATTTAAACCAAATATTAAGGTTGATAACTTTTATAGTTATCGTATGTTTCTCCAAATATTTTATAAGTTGTTGGAGCTATCATAATATTTTGTAATAACAAAGATAAAATAAACGAATTTGATAAAAAGTTATTGTCTATAACTATTGAAGTAATAACAAATATAATAGCAATCAAGGTAGAAATATTTTTATAAATTCTTCGTCTTTTTGGACTTACTATAGGTTTCTTTGCTGTGTCAGCAGGACTGTTTTTATACATTAGCAAAATTCCAATTATTCCAAATATTATTTTTATATTAATTGAAATTAAAATTTTAGCACTCAAATAAGTAGAAAATATAAATATAGATGCTGAAGAAACTAAGCAAATCCAACTTTTAGAGGCATGCATTCCAAACGATGGAGCTCTTAAAATATTATAAATTACAGTAAAGATTAGTAGTTCTTTAAAGATGTTTAGGTATATTGCAATCCCAAATATAATAATCGACTTAGTAATCATCAAATATAGTCCAAGCAACCCATACTTTAATTCGGCTAATTTTTCTTCTGAATAGTTCGGATAATATTTGTGAATTAAGTTCATAGAATTATTAATAAATACTTCTTTCATACAACATACAAACCTTTCTTTACCATAAAAAATGATACAACAAACTAAGTAAAAAAGTATGCATTTTGTTTAACATATAAACAATTTATTCTTACTATTTAAAAAAGTATTTTGTTTGTAACACTTGTTAGCATTCAGTCAAAATTATGGCACATTCAAACAAATTTATTAAATAATGTCACTAGTACGTGTAAAATCAAACATGTCGATGTAGTAAACCGTGCACATTATAATTTATATTTGGAGTAGTTTGTTGTAAATGAGAATTTTGTCGGAATAAACATGATGGTTTTCATTGAAAGCAAAGGCCTTATTAATTTATACTAGTATTGTAAGAGATTTACTAGAAGGGAGATGTAAGACATGAAGGGCAAAGTTAAGTGGTTCAACAATGAAAAAGGTTTTGGTTTTATCGAATATAATGATAAAGAAGATATATTCGTCCACTATTCAGCAATTCTTACACCTGGCTACAAAACGCTAGTTGAAGGTCAGTACGTTGAATTCGATTTAGTCAGAACTGACAAAGGTTTGCAAGCTAAAAATGTTGTTGAAATAAAAACTGCACTTGTGTAGTTTTTTTTCTATATTAAACACATAATTTTACATATAATAACATATAAATTTCATGTATTTTATGAT
>CALVRI010000027.1 GCA_944358525.1 uncultured Bacilli bacterium
CGTTGTTCTTCGTCGATAACGAGTAGGCCTAAGTCTTTGAATTTTACATCATCACTTAAAATTCTATGTGTTCCAATCAATAAGTCTATCTGACCTTTTTCTAGTTTTTCTAAGATTTCTTTAGTTTCTTTTTGTGAGACAAACCTATTTAATAAGGCAATATCAACGGGGAATGATTTGAATCTTTCAATAGCATTTTGAAAGTGCTGAGAAGAGAGAATAGTGGTTGGACAAAGAATTGCGGCTTGTTTACCTGATATTATTGCTTTAAATATAGCTCTAAAGGCAACTTCGGTTTTTCCATATCCAACATCACCACATAATAATCTATCCATTGGTTTATTTGATTCCATGTCTTTTTTTATCTCTTCAGTAACTCTTAATTGATCTGGTGTTTCCTCGTGTTCAAATTCTTTTTCAAAAGCAATTTGCTCTGGACCATCTTTATCAAAGCTAAAACCTTTTTTAGATTCTCTGATGGCATACATCTTAAGTAAATCTTCGGCAATGTCTTCAGCTTTTTTACGGGCTCTAGCTTTTGTTTTTTGCCATTCATGACTTCCTAATTTATTTAATTTAGGAATGGATGCATCACCAGAAGAATATTTAGTGATTAAATCTAATTTTTCAACTGGAATATATAATTTGTCGTTATCACGATAGGTGATAGTTAGATAATCTTTTTTTAGACCATTTTTTATAATTGTTTTTAGTCCATCATACCTACCAATACCATGAATTCCGTGAACAACATAGTCACCAATTTCTAACTTAGTTATATCTTTTATTCTAGTTCCATATTTGAATTTTGTCTTATAACCGTTTTCTTCTTTTTTATTAAATAGTTCTTTTTTTGTTATTACAATATAATTATTGGTTATAAAACCACCATTAATTTTTTTAACAATTAAATTTATTTTCCCAGGAAATAATTCATTTTCATTAGTATAAGTTAGATTTTTATTATCTAAAAAATCAATTAATTTGTTTACTTGATAGCGGATATCTAGGCAAATTATTACTAATCTACCTGATTTTAAATAGATGTTTAATCTATCATTAATTTGTTTTGGATCTTTAGGAAAAACTTCTATATCTACTTTATTAAATATTTTGACTTTACTTTTTTTTGAACTGTTATGAAATTCTTCAAAAATAATAGCATCTTTATCTTGAATTTTTTCAAAGTCAAACATATATTTTGTGTTAGGATCTAAGTTAATACTGATGCTATAGTTTAACATTTCTTCCAAAAGTAAATCATAATTAACCATTAAAGAATGATAGTTATTATAAATTGTTACAGGATTATTTAAATAACCTGTGATATTAGTGATATTATTTTCGTTTTGCATTTCACGATGTTTAGCTTCAAAGTTGTATTTTTCTAGAAGAGTTTCTGTGTTTGGAAAAATATTTACTTCATTTATTTTAGAAATGGTAAGCTGAGATTCAACGTTAAATGTTCGGATGGAATCTATTTCATCACCCCAAAACTCTAACCTAATTGGATTGTCACTATTGATTGGAAATATATCGATGACATATCCTCTAACGGCAATTTCGCCAGTCATATTTACTGTTGTTTCCCTTTTATAACCTAAGTTAAATAGTCTTTCAATTAATTCATCTAAGTTAATTGTTTCACCAACTTTTAAATTAATTTTACTATTTTTGAATTTTTCTTTTGAAGGTAAAAATCTTAAATAACCCATAAGATTAGTTACAACAATGGCTTTGTTTTCTTTGGTTAAAGAATTCAATGTTTCTAAACGAGTAATTTTAAATTCTGGTGATATGGCGATTGCTTCACTAGTTATAAAATCATCCATGGGAAAAAACCATACTTTATCAGTATAGTGGGTAAGTGAATTATAAATTAATCCGGCTTCATGAAGATTTGAGGTTACCAGAATAACAGAATTATTACTGTTTTTGAATTTTTCATAGATGTAGATACTTTTTAATTCATTATTTAAACCGATTAATTCTTTGGTATCAACAGTATCAAATATTTTATCTATAAAGGTCATTTTATCACTTCCATAGAATTGTATTTATTCATGAGATTATCAAATGAAAGTTCTAAATAGTCTTTAAGAATTTTTGGAGATTTATCCGTTACTTTTTCTAAAATATTTAATTCATCTTTAGGCATTTTACCAATAACATAATCAATTCTATCTTTATCTTTGTTATTTGAAATACCAATTTTTATTCTTTTATATTCATTTGTATGAAGATGGTTTTCAATGTTTTTTAAACCATTATGTCCCCCCGATGAACCTTTGTATTTTAATTTTAATTTACCTAGGTCTGTATCTAAATCATCACAAATTATTAATATATCTTCTAAATTTATTTTATAAAAGTCTTTAAATTTTATTACTACTTCTCCTGATAAGTTCATATATTTTTGTGGTTTTAATAAAATTATTTTTTCTCCTTTATAATTAAATTCTGTATATAAACCATCAAATTTTTCTTTGTTAAAATCAAGGTTATTTGCTTTAGCAAATTTATCTATGAATTTAAAACCAGCATTATGTCTAGTATTTTCATACTCTTTGCCCGGATTTCCTAAGCCAACGATTAACTTCATTTTTCTCACCTCTTTTTCTTTGACGTTAATATTATAGCACATTTTGTGTTTTTTGTACTTTTAAATGCTTACGAAAAAAGTTAGAGATATACTCTAACAATTATTAATTTATAATTGTGAAGGGGTCCTGTTTAGTTCCAGTACCTTTAAGTTTAATATCAGCTTTTAAATATAAGACGGGTCTTACATGTACAGCATCGGATACTTCAGTACTACCATTTGCTATACAACCATATGTGCTTATTAATAAAATATATCTAACACTTTTATTGTTCGGATTCATAGACCATATATGTAAATTATTATATAAATAGTTTTCATATGAGCACTCATAGTCTTCACGATTATAATTACTCATAGGACACCAATCAATATTCGAAATGGTACAGCTTGAATTATTACTAGCTTTAAACCAATCACTTAAATCCATTAGGCCTATTTTCCCATACCATAAATATTTATTAGTATTAGTGATATAGTCATTAACAGTTCCATTTTCTGCCTTGCCATCTATTTGAAAATTATGAGGTTGAATTTGATTTTTAGCCTCATTACTTAGACTATTGTAATAAGTATTGTTTAAGTAAATATTTAAATCCGAGTCTTCGGTTACCGTTCCACTAAAACCACCATTAGTAAAAGTACCATTAACAGCAGACCAAGCATTACATGAATAATTAGCACCGCTACTACTTAATGTACAATAAGTATTATTTGAATTATATCTGTTGTCTGTTGATGTTCCATCATATTTCATTGTTCCTAAAGTATCTTCTTTAATTATTTTTAATGTATTATCTTTTTCGACGGAAATAATTCTCCAAAATTCATTATTAAAGGTTATATAATTATTCGGGTTTAAACCTTTATAAACATATCTACCATCCTCATAAATATCTTCATATAGTCCATCACCTTGTGTTACAACATTTTTAAGTAATTGCCATGCGGCATTATAATCTTTAATATTACCTTTAGCACTCATGATAACCTGCGTACTAAAAGCGGCATATCCCACACATAAAAATAAAAGTAAAGATAAACTGCTTATTATTAGTATTTTCTTTTGTTTTTTTCTTTTTCGTCTTCCAATTTTTCTTTTCATAGTTCACCTCATTTATTATTAATTATATTTTACAACACATGTGTTCATTTTTCAACATTTGTGTTGTAAAACTTTTTAAAATGATGTCATGAGGTGATGACATGTACTATAACGAAAAAATCGCATATGAAAGAGATAGACAAAATATTACTCAAAAGGAAATGGCTTTAAAACTAGGTATTAAACAACAGCAATATTCTAGATATGAAAAAGGTATTAATGTTATGCCAGTTACTTATTTACCTAAAATATGTAAAATTTTAAATGTATCAGCTGATTATATTTTGGGATTATCCAATAATAAAAGACCTTTTAAATCTTAATGGCCTTTTTTCATAAATTCGATAAATTTTAAATCATTATTCAAATCGTCGATGGCTTTTTTATATTCTAAATCGAATTCTGTTGGATTTTCAATGTTATTTAATTGTTCTTGATTAAAGTTTAAAATATTTAAAGATTTATATTTTTTACTTTCTTCGGTTTCTTGTTTAGCAATTTCATTCATATTAAATTCAATAATAGTAAAATTATCATATATTACTGTTTGTGTTGTTTGACTATAAAACTTGTATGTTCCTTGTGCGACACCATCGTATTCTTTTGGTAAATTCCAAATGTAGTTTATTTCTATGACATTATTTTTGCCGAAATCATATCCAATTGAATGATTGACTGTTTCTCTTTTTATTTCTTCATTTAATTTGTTAAGAGCATGGGTAAAAAGGACATTATGACAACCATCATAATAAGAGCCACCATATATTAAAATATGAGTTAGTTTATTATTGATTTTAGCTAACACTTCAATTAATTCTTTTTTGTCAAATTCATAATCGTTAATTTTTATAGGTCGTGTACTTGCTAAAATTTCAATTTCTGTATTTAAACTTTGTTCAATTAATGTTTTTAACAAACTTTCATTTGGCTTATTATAAAAGATATTTTTAAAAACTGATTCATTTTTACAAGTATAAAATTTTTCCATTTTTCACCTCCTCATATATTAACATACGATTTTTTTAGGTGATTTCCTTTTTTTTTTTTTAAAAAAATTTAATTTATGTGATGATATTCATTATAAATTTCACTTTTAGGGATACCACGTTCTTTAGCGACTTTTTTTATGGCTTCATTTGTTGTTAAACCATCTTCAATGTATAAATTAACATGGTCTTTAATAGATAGGTTATCAAATGTCTGTTTATCATGATTACCCTCAACCACAATTACTATTTCTCCTTTTAAATTTTCCATATTTTTAAGTATGTGTTCTACAGTTCCACGAATAACTTCTTCGTATTTTTTACTAATTTCTCTTACTATGGCAATATTTCTATTACCTAATGTTTCATAAATATTATTTAAAGTTTTAATTAGTCTATGTGGGGCTTCATAAAAAACAATAGGGTAGGAACTCATTTTTAATGTTTCTAATTCATTTTTTCTTTTGCTTTCTTTACTGTTTAAAAATCCATAAAAAGTAAATGGTCCACCGCTTAAACCTGACATAACTAATGCTGGTATAACGGCGGTAGGGCCTGGGAGGCATACAACATTATATCCATGCTCAATAGCATTTCTAACAAGTATGTAACCTGGATCACTAATTACAGGTGTTCCTCTATCACTTACTACAGCAATGTTTTTCCCATCTTTTAAATAATTTAATTCTTTTTCTTCATTTTGATTTTCATTATACAAATGACTAGATATTAATTTATTGTTTATATCAAAATAATTTAGTAGCTGTTTTGTAGTTCTTGTGTCTTCAGCAAATATTACATCGACTTCTTTTAAAATATTTAAGGCTCTTATTGTAATATCTTCTAAATTTCCAATTGGTGTTGGTACAATATATAATGTAGGGGAACCATCATAACTTTTTTGTATCATTTATATCATCTCACTTAAAATATTTTTGAATTTCTTCCGTGTAACTACCATCAAGATTATGGCTATATAAAGGTGGTAATATTTTTAAACCTTTTTTACCATTCTTTTTTCCTTCTATTAATAGTATATTTGCTTCTTTGTTTTTTCCTGGATAAATTAATCTAATTTTTTTTGGTTCTATGTTATTTTCTCTCATTATAGTTAAAATATCAATTAGTCTTTCAGGTCTATGAACTAAACCAATGATTCCTCCATTTTTTAAAAGTTTTCTTGCTATTTTTAGAATATCATTTAAATTTAAAGTGATTTCATGACGAGCAATAGTTTTATAGTCATTTTTATTAAATCTTGATGTTTCTTTAACTTCAAAATATGGCGGATTACACGTTATTATGTCAAAAAATTCTGGGGTTGCAGTTTTAGCATATTCTTTAGCATCTTTATTAATTATGGTTATTTGATTTTCTAAATTATTCAACTTTACAGATTCTTGTCCTAACTTACAAACTTCTTTTTGAATTTCTAATCCAATTATTTTGGCTTTTGTTTTTTCGGATAAAATTAAAGGTATTGGTGCATTACCAGTACCAATATCTAATATGTTTTTTATTGAACTATTTATAGTAATAAAGTTGGGTAATAAGACCGAATCTAAAGAAAAATTAAACATTTCATTGTCTTGAATTATTTTAAGATTTTCATAACCAAGTAGATAATTAGTTACTTTCATTTTTATCAACTTCTACTATGCCATAACTTGGAACATTTACTTTATATTTTTGTCTTAGGATATCTAAACCTGCTATGGTTCCTTCGCCGTGCTTAGTCATAATTTTATCACCAATTTTTTTCATACCCACTCGACATTTTTCATAACATTCATCCTCATATTTTAAGCAACACATAAGTCTTCCACATACACCATTAATTTTACTAGGATTTAAAGCAATATTTTGGTTTTTAGCCATGTTTATTGAAACTGTGTTTAAATCATTTAAAAATCTTGCACAACATAATTTTTGTCCACATGGCCCATAACCACCAACTTCTTTAGCTTTATCCCTAATTCCTATCTGTCTAAGTTCTATCCTAACTTTATAAATAGAGGCTAGTTCACGAGCTAGTTCTCTGAAATCAATTCGGCCATCTGCTAAAAATCGAAAAATTAATTTATCGCGATCAAAAGTATAACTAGCATCTATAATATTCATATTAAGTTCATCTTGTTCCACAATTTGTCGACATTTTTTTAAAGCTAAAGAAGCATCTTTTAAATTTTTTCTATGTCTATTATAGTCATTTTTATTAGCTATTCTGATGATTGATTTTAATTTTCCTTGAATTTTAGAAGGAGAAATTTCTATTTTAGGATTAACTACTGTTCCAAATTGAAGTCCGTGTTCAGTTTCTACAATAACTGTGATATTATTTTTTAAATTTAATTTACCTGGATCAAAATAATAAATTTGTCCGTGTGGTTTAAATGTGACTCCAACTACATTTATCATGATATCACTCCTTCCAAACTTAGTATTAATTTATCCATTAATAAATTTGTATTAATATTATATTTTATCAATTCTTTTAATTCAACTAGCTTATTTAATTTTTGACAGATTTTTTCTTGCGTATTGTTTTTTGAAATTATCTTTATATCGTTATTCACTTCAAATATTTCTAGTGGTTTCTTTAATAAGTAATTTAGGATATCTTTATAATAGTTAATCATAATACTATAAGCCATTTCTAATTCTTCTTTATTAGTTATGTATTCGTTCCATAATTTTCCTACATAAAGTAGAGTGTTTAGATGATTTTTTTCATAGTAATTTACAAATTCAATAATTTTATTTATTTTTAAGTTTAATGTTTCTAAATCATTTGTTTCAATAATACTGTTTTTATTAAATAGGACTGTTTGTTTGATTTTATCAAGCCATGTTTTATTTTCATCTATTATATTTGTATTTCTTAATCTTAATATTTGACATCTTGATCTTATGGTTGATAAAACACTATATACATTATCTGTTATTAGAATAGCAACAATATTATTATCTGGTTCTTCTAAAAATTTCAATATCGAATTGGCGGCTGATCTGTTTAATCTTTCAGCTTGTTTTATAATGTACACTCTTTTATTTCCAATTAGAGCTTTAGTATTAAACTCTTTTTGAAGATTTTGAAGCTGTTCTTTTTTTATCCAGAGGCCATCTGGAGTAATAACTTCAATTTCTGGAAAATTTCCAGATTCGATAACTTCACATTGATGACAGTTACCACAATTATTTTTATTTAAATTTTTTTTAGGACATAAAAGTGACTTTACAAAAGACATAACAAAATTAAATGAATCATAAAAATCGCCTGTTTCAATTAAATAGGCATGAGAACATTTATCTTCAATAATAGCATTTTTTAATATTCTATATACAATTGGTTGCGATTTTTTATATTCATCTAACATCTATAAAGCCTCCTAATATACTACAAGTCTTATTATAATTAAAAATATGAATGCTGGAATACTAAACATCGTAATTAATAATACTGTAATTAAATTGATTGGAATAATTGCTGTAGCTGGAACAATGACATTATAACCATATAACATGAAAAAACTAATAATAAATTTTTTTATTATTTTAAATAATTTATTAAGCATAAAACACCTCAATAAATTATATAATAATTATTTTAATTTTATGAGATAGTTGTGCGGTCTTCAATCGCCATTTCAAGGGTTAATGGATCAATATAATCAATATCTGCTCCCATTGGAATTCCATGAGCAATTTTAGATATTTTTACATTTGTTCCTTCTAACATTTTTCTAATATAAAGTGCTGTGGTTTCTCCTTCAACACTAGGTTTGATTGCTAGTATAACTTCTTTGATTTTTTCGTTTTTTATTCTATCTATTAGTTTATCAATACGTATATCTTCTGGGTTAATTCCTTCTAAAGGTGAAATTAATCCACCTAATACATGATAGACACCTTTAAATGAACCTATTTTTTCAAATAAGATAACATTTTTACATTCTTCAACAACACATAATGTGGTAATGTCCCTTGTTTTATCTTTACAAATTTGACATAAGTCATCTTCTGTTAAACTTCCACATCTAGAACATTTTTTTATTTTTGTTTTTCCATCTTTTAATGACTTACTAAATAAATCAATAATATCATCATCCATATTTATACTAGCAAGAGCCAAACGTTCAGCCGTTTTTTCACCTATTCCAGGGAATTTCTTAAAACACTCAATTAGGTTTAATATTGTTTTAGGGTAATTCATTAGAAAAGACCTGGCATTCCTTTAGTATATTTTCCCATTTTTTGTTCTGTCTCTTCATCTATTTGATGATTTGCATCATTTATTGCTACTAAAATCATATCTTGTAACATTTCTATATCATCTTTTTCTAAGCTATCAGCATCTATTTTTACCTCAACAACTTCTTTTGTACCTTTTACTTTTACGGTAACAAAAGATGATTTTCCTTCAAATATTTTTTCATCAATTTGATTTTTTTCGTTTAGCATATCCTTTTGTAATTTTTGAGCTTGTTTCATCATTGCTTGAATATTCATTTTCATTCCTTCTTTCTTTTAATTGTATTCGATAATATCTTCAAACATGGTAACGATATTATCTTTATTTTCCTCTTCCTTAAAAATATCTTCTATATTAAATTGTTCTTCTTTATAAATAAATGGTCTTAATTTATTGTTAAAGTCTTTTTTTATTATTTCCCATTCACCTATGTCTGTTGCAATTAAATTATATTTTTTATTTAAAATTTTGGCAATAGTTTCTTCTATAATTAATAAATTTTCATTAAAAATATCTGCAAGTCTTTTTGTTTTATATACAAAAATTAAATTTTCATTACTAGCAGCTTTTAATGTACCATCTAATAAAATTGAAGCTCCATTACTATAATCTGGATCTAATAATAAATCATTTAATAATTCTAATTTTGGGGTAATGTTTTTAACTTCTTTTTTATTAAATTTTGCTAAAGTATTATCTATTCTTATTTGTTTTATTTTTTCTATATTTTCTTTTAGTTTTGTATTTATTTTTTTCGATGGTTGTGAGTTTTTTAATGATTTATTTTCTAAAGTAGGGAATTCTAATTCATTTTTGATTACTTTATCATTTTGTTGTTCGGTTTTTGTTTGTATTTTTTCAATGTTTTCCACATTTTGAGTAGAGTTTTCCACATCTTTTTTTGGTTTTGAGTTAATTTTTAAAATATTTGTTTGCATTTCTGAATTATTTTCGTTTTTTTGCCTTTTTTTCTCTGCTTTTTCCACAATTTCATGAGTTTTTTCAAAAATTATTTTTATGAGTGCTAATTCAAAGAGAAGTTTACTATTATTGTTAGTTTTCATTTCAAAAGAATACTTATTTAATATTTCAATTATAGAGAATAGTTCGTTTATAGTGATTTGTGACGATATTTCTTCATAATTTTCAATATTTTTTACTCTTTCTTTAAAATATTTTGGAGCTTCTTTAAATAATAAGATATTTCTTATAAAATCAATGAATTCCTCAATCAATTTAACAAAATTTTTACCTTTATCATTATATTCATCAATTTTTTCTAGAATTATATCTAATTTATTTTCAATAATATTTTCTAATAGTTCTTTTAAGTCTTTTTCAGTCAAAGTTCCATTTATATCATGAATATCATTAATAGTTATTTTGCCTTCAGTATAAGCTCTAGCTTGGTCAAGCATTCCAACGGAATCTCGCATTCCACCGTCTGCTAATTTGGCTATCTCATTTAATGCTTCATTATCAATATCAATGTTTTCTTTTTTAGCTATTTTTGATAAGTTTTTCACAATTGCTTCATTACTTATTTTTTTAAAATCTAATCGCTGACATCTTGATAAAATGGTTTCTATTACCTTATGAGGATCTGTTGTAGCTAAAATAAAGATAACGTGAGCTGGTGGCTCTTCTAAGGTTTTTAAAAGAGCATTGAAGGCTCCTTGGGTAAGCATATGTACTTCATCTATGATATAAACTTTATATTTACCATAAGCAGGTAATAAATTTACTTTATTTCTTAACTCTCTTATTTCATCAACACCATTATTGCTGGCGGCATCAATTTCGATGATATCACTGTTGTTTTCTTGAGTACAACTTACACATTTACCACATGGTTTACAATCAATAGGATGTTCGCAATTTATTATTTTTGCAAATATTTTTGCAATACTTGTTTTTCCAGTTCCTCTTGGACCGGCAAAGAGGTAAGCATGATTAATTTGATTATTTAAAATGGAATTTTTTATAATTTTTACAATTATATCCTGTCCAAGTACATCATCTAAGGTTTTAGGCCTATATTTTCTATATAATGCTTGATACATTAGATCACCTCTATCTGTTATAATTATATCATATTTATCCACAATAAAAGAAAATAAGTATTGATTTTTATTATTAAATTACTTACTTTCTTTTGTTTTTAAAGAATTGTTTTAATAGATTGCTTGAGTTTTCCACATTTTTTAATTTAATTATTTCTGGTTGTTTTAAATTTACTATTTTTTCTTGTTTGGCAGCATATACAACTGTTTTTATTCTTGCTTGTTTGATAACTTCCATACACATTTTACAAGGTTCCAGAGTTGTGTATAATGTACATTTATTTAAATGCCATGTTTTTTTCTTTTTACAGGCTTTTTCTATTGCATTTATTTCAGCATGTCCTGTTATTAGATGTGTTTTTTCTCTAGTATTATGTCCTTTAGATATAATATGAGAGTTTTCCACAATTACAGCCCCAATTGGTACATCATTTGTTTTTAAACTTTTTTTTGCTTCTTTGAGAGCTATTTCCATATATTTATCCATTATTATCACCTATATAAAAAGGTACACACATTTAGAGGACCTTAAGGCTGCTATCTTCCGATTCTGACCTGGTTCAGTCATAAATGTTGTACCAATATTATATTATAATATTTAAAAATTTTTTTCAACTAAAAAAAATTATATTACTAATTTTCCACAATATTTTTGTTTTTTTAATGTTTCACGTGAAACATTAAAATATTAATATAAACATAATATTTTAATATAATATTACTTTTTTTAAATTAAGAATATTCATTGGACAAATAACGAAAATTTTGATTTATAAATTAGTATTTAAATAAATAGTATTTTTTATTTATTGGTAATACACAATGTTTCACGTGAAACATTGTGTATGCTGTGTGATGATTTTAATATTATTTATAGTAATAAGCAATTATAAATTAATTATGTTTAATTTATTAATATTAATAAACAAATTAAAATTTATAAAAATATTTTTTAATTAATTTTAATATTTTATTATTTTACTAATGTTTCACGTGAAACATTAGTACTGTGGAAATGTTTTTTTATTTTATCAAATTACACATTTAAATAAATACATAATTTATTGAGTTTAAAATAATTATAAAAAAATTATTAGTATTACTTTTTTTATTTAATAAAACTATTTAAAAGTATTTTTATGAAACTTATATAATATATTTTTGTATCAATGTTTCACGTGAAACATTGATGCTGTGGAAAAACTATTTTACTTTTATATTATTATAAATTAGATAATCATTTATTTATATAGCAATAAATCTATAATAATTTTGTACCTAATGTTTCACGTGAAACATTAGTGCTGTGGAAAAATTAATGTTTATTTTTACAATAAATTGATTCTAAATATAATAACTATAATTTTTTATTAAATGTAATGATTACTTTTTTTGTTTATAATAAATAAGTTATATATATGTCGTTTTGGAAAAAAATATATATTAATAAAATTTTATTAAATGTATACAATGTTTCACGTGAAACATTGTATACTGTGGAAAAATGTTTTAATAAATCTTATATATTTGTTTTAATAATGTTTAAAATTTAATAATAATTATTAATATTTGTTCTATTATGAAAATATACTGTATTGTTTTTATAATTTATTCTTGTTATCCTATGTTTCACGTGAAACATATGTATTTTATATAAAAAGAACGAATTTATTTTCGTTCTCTTGTTTAATGTTTCACGTAAAACATTGTTTTATTCTTTAGTTTCAGTATTTTCTGCAGAATCAATGTTTTCTTCTTCTGATTCTTTGTCGAGTAGGGCAATACTACTTACTTTTTGATTATCTTTTAGATGAATTAATCTGACACCTTGAGCAACTCTACCAGTTGTTGAGATTTGTCCTATTGGTAGTCTGATAATTATTCCACTATCGGTAATTATCATTAGATCTTCATCTCCACTTACTAATTTAAATGATACTATATTACCATTTTTATCAGTAATATTTAATGCTTTGACACCTTTACTGCCACGATGTGTCATACGATATTCATTTATGTTAGTTCTTTTACCATAACCTTTTTCAGTTACGACAAGTATTTCTTGGTTTTGTTGAGCTATTTCACATCCTACACATATGCTATCACCAAGATCAATACCTTTTACACCCGAAGCAGTTCTACCCATGACTCTTATTTCTGATTCATTAAATCTAATCATTCGACCATTTGATGCAGCTATAACTATTTCGTCATTTCCAGAAGTCTTTTTAACAGAAATTAATTGATCATTTTCTTTTAATGATATTGCAAGTTTTCCACTTTTTCGGATATTTTCAAATTCTGATATAGCAGTTCGTTTGATTAATCCATTTTGTGTACAAAATACAATATTATTATTTTCTTCATTTTGATCTATTTTCAACATTGCAGTAACTTCTTCATCTTTGTCGAAAGGTAATAAGTTAATGATTGGTAGACCTTTTGATTGACGACTGTACTGTGGTACTTCATAACCTTTAATTCTGTATGTTTTTCCTTTATTTGTAAAGAACATTAAGTAATCATGGGTACTCATTGAGATGATTTTTTCCACAAAATCATTTTCATTTGTGGTCATACCTTTTATACCAACACCGCCACGATTTTGAGTTCTGTATGTTTCACTATTCATACGTTTAATATAACCCTTATTTGTTAGCGTTACAACAATGTTTTCCACAGGTATGAGTGATTCATCCTCAATGTAGTCAATTGCTGTCATATCGATGTTTGTACGTCTCTCATCGCCATATTTATTTTTAATTTCTAACATTTCTTGTTTAATAATTTCTAATACTTTAGCTTCAGACGCAAGAATTTCTTTATAATATTTAATTTTTTCTAACAAATCATTTAATTCAGCTTCAATTTTTTCTCTTTCTAAGCCGGTTAAACGACGTAATTTTAATTCTAGAATAGCTTCAGCTTGAGCTTCAGTTAGACTATATTTAGCAATTAACTTAGTTTTAGCTTCAACGTCAGTTTTAGCATCTCTAATAATTTGAATGAAATCATCAATATTATCAAGTGCTATTTTATATCCTTCTAAGATATGTACTCTTTTTTCTGCTTTATCTAAATCAAATTTTGTTCTTCTAATAATAACTTCTTTTTGATAATCAACATATTTTGAAATAATGTCTTTTAATCCTAAAGTTCTTGGAGTATTATTATCAAGCATTAATAGGATAATTCCATAAGTTGTTTGGAATTGTGTATGTTTATATAAGTTATTTAAAACAACTTGTGGATTAGCATCTTTCTTTAATGTTATGGTTATTTTAATACCATTTTTTAAGTCTGTATGATAGTCTGAAATACCATCTATTACTTTACTATGAACAAGTTCGGCTACTTTATCTTTTAGATCTGAAGTATTAACTCCATATGGAACTTCATCAATGATTATATAATGACGACCATTTTTCTCTTCAATTGTAGCTTTACTTCTAATTGTAATTGTTCCACGACCTGTTTCATAGGCTTTTTTAATACCACTATTACCTAAAATTGTTGCGCCAGTAGGGAAGTCTGGTCCTTTAATATACTGCATTAATCCATCGGTATCAATGTCTGGATTATCAATATAAGCAATACATCCATCAATTACTTCACCTAAATTATGAGGCGGAATATTGGTTGCCATACCAACAGCTATACCCATTGTTCCATTAACTAAAATATTAGGGAAACGAGAAGGTAAAACAGTTGGTTCTTTTCTTGTTTCATCATAGTTTGTAGTGAAATCCACAGTATTTTTATTAATATCTCTTAATAATTCTAAAGATATTTTAGCTAATCTTGATTCGGTGTAACGCATGGCGGCGGCCCCATATCCTTCAATATTACCAAAGTTTCCGTGACCATCGATTAATGGATAACGATAACTAAAGTCTTGAGCCATACGAACCATAGCTTCATATATACTTGAATCACCGTGTGGGTGATAATT
>CALVRI010000028.1 GCA_944358525.1 uncultured Bacilli bacterium
CTAAATTAGGTAAAAATATCTTTAAAAATGAGTTAGACTTTATTAATCGCATATCATCACCTATATATAACATACGACATATAACTTTAATCTCCTTTTATTTTATGCAAAAAAATACAATTTTTATAAATAAATTAGACATGTATCCTATACTATGTTATCCTCCCTTCAAGGTTTCATAACCAATTCTATATTCATTTATTCTTGAGGTCGAAATTTTCTACCTCATAATTTTCTTAAAATATCATTTACCATTGCGGTTTCAAATTGAAACCGCAAAACTTCTTTATTTTATATATTTTTGGAAGTCACAAATTGTGACCTCCAAATTTTAAACTCTTCTTCATCCATCTGAAAATAAAATTCACTTGGAAATCCTTCTATATTTCTTTTTACACTTTGAATTAATACTTTTTGCGACTTCAAGTTGAAAACAAAAATCAATAAAAGCAAATTACTTTAATGCAAAAAATAACCAGATAACTCTGATTATTTTTCATTTATAATTCGCTTACTTGTTGTATAAGTAACTATAAAATATCCTCCATATATAACAACAATAAGTAATGCGGTTGTAAGTATTGAAGTCATATTACTAGTCACACTCATACTTTCCATAATCGTATTCGCACACATTATGCCAAATATTGAGTGAATAATAGCAATTACAAGTGGGAACATAAAGAATATAAATATTTGTGTAAATAAAGCTCTATTTAATTTTTTATCATCCACACCAATACGTCTTAACATCTGATATTTTTCTTTATTATCACTACTATCAGATAATTCTTTCAAAGCAAGTATAGCTGCTGATGAAATCAAGAATATAACTCCTAAATATAGACCGATAAATATCATAATAGCTCTTAAACCCGTACTCGCTGTATAAATATCTAATTTTGTATCAGCTACTGCCCCATTAGAATTTATCTCATCCATATATTCTCTTAAATTTTCTTCAGCTTTATTTTTATCACCTTTATAATTTGCTGCCAAATAACTTCTAATTGTCTCATTTGAACTAATATCTACATTATCAGGTACCACTACAATACCAGTATTAGTTTTATTACCACTCATTTGTAGTAATCCTTCCTTGCACTCATCATATTTATTGTGATACTCTTTATCACCAATTTTAATCGTTACCCCTTTTTCCAAAGCCATATTTTCATATTCTATCATTTGAGGATAATCTGCAACTAAAATAAACTCATCATCATTTAAACTGTAAGTATCTCTTCCATAAAATGAAGCAAACTTATTATAATCTGATATTTTCATAACTGGCAAATAACTATCAACCATCAAATAAGGGTGGCTTTTTAAAACATCATCTAATATTGGAGTAAGTAAACTACCCACTGTCACACTTTCAAATCCATAAGTATTACCCTCAACATATCCACTAAAGTTATCAGTACTATATCCAACTTTATCTAAAATATCTGCCTTTACATCTTTAGTCTCTTCCGCATAAGATGCAATAACTATATCGGCTGGTGTTCCATAAACTAAATCATTTTTTAAACTTACATTAATACTCCAAGCTGATGAAAAAATTGTAATTGTAAAAAATAAAAGTAAACAAATAATACTCATAGAAAATACAGTTGTATTAACCTTACTGTTTATCTGTCTTAAAGTAAATATATTTAAACCTTTTAAATATAACCTCTTATTACTTTGAACTAACTTCAAAATAAATCCTGACATAGAGAAAAATAACAAAAATGTTCCAATAATTCCAAGTAATATAGAAAGTCCAAATAAATCTAAACTATCAAGTCTTTGCGTAGCTAAATAATAAGCAAACCCTAGTATTCCTACTGAAATAATAAATAATATCAAAGAAATAGTCAAATTACGTGTCTTAATCTTTTCACCTTTTTTAGCCGCATTAAGTAAATCAATTAGTTTATATTTAGTAACCGCAAACACATTAAATACCATAACTATTAAATAAATAATCGCATAATACATCACAGTCTTAAGCATAGCGGTCTGTGAAAAGACAAACTCAAACCGAGACATGTCAGCTTCGAATAATTTAGCTACCACAATACTCATAAATTGTGAGGCAATAATTCCAAGTCCAAGACCCACAGCAAGTGAAATAAATCCAATTATCAATGTTTCCATTAAAAGAATTTTTGAAACTTGTCTCTTACCCATACCTAGAGTAAGATAAATACCAAACTCCTTTTTCCTTCTTTTAACCAAAAACCTACTTGCATAAATAATTAAAAAACCTAAAATAACAGCAACTAAAATAGAAACACCACTTAAAAATTCATTCATAAGTGAAATAATTTCTTTTTCAGTTTCCGTAAGTTGTAACATAGCTTCTTGACTATCAAGTGCATTAAACACATAAAAGATAGCTACACCAAGCACCAAAGTTAAGAAATATATTGCATAATCCTTAAAACTTTTTTTGATGTTTTTAATAGATAACTTAAAGAGCATCATTCATATCCCCTCCAAGTAATGTCACAACATCGATAATTCTATCAAAGAACTCTTTTCTAGAATCATCACCACGAGTAAGCTCATTAAATATTTTACCGTCTTTAATAAAATATATTTTAGAGCAGTAACTAGCCGTAAAAGCATCATGAGTAACCATCAAAATTGTCGCTTTTAAATTCTTATTAAGTTCTCCTAATTTTTCTAAGAGCATTCTACTACTTTTACTATCCAAAGCTCCCGTTGGCTCATCAGCTAAAATAAGCTTAGGATTCGTAATAATTGCTCTAGCAGAAGCGACTCTTTGTTTTTCACCACCACTCATTTGATAAGGATATTTATTTAAAATATGTGTAATATTAAGAGTTTTAGCCACTTCTTTAATCTTATCATCAATCTCTTTTGGTTTTCTTCCCTGAATAGTTAAAGCTAAAGCAATATTCTCATAACCAGTTAAAGTATCAAGTAAGTTAAAATCTTGAAAAATAAAACCTAGATCTTCTCTTCTAAATTTATTTAATTTATCACCCTTAAGTTCAGTAACATCAGTCCCATTAATCAAAATATGACCACTTGTTACCTTGTCAATTGTTGAAATGCAGTTTAACAAAGTAGTTTTACCAGAGCCAGAAGCTCCCATAATTCCAACAAATTCTCCTTCTAAAACATCAAACGAAATATTATCTATCGCTTTAGTTAAATTAGAGCGATTTCCATAATATTTTTCTACATTTGCCACTTTCAAAATTTTATCCATTTTCCTCACCTCTGCTACTAATTATACTCACATATCTTTTATATAACAATTTATTAACCTTACAAATTCTTACACTTTCGTAAGAAAAAAACTCCTTAAAGAGTTTTGTAATGTTCCGTGCCTTTAGAAGTAACAACATAATTTTTGCCATCTTTTTCAATTAACTTATACTCTATTAACTTATCAAAAGAGCTTAACCAAAGATTATTAACATCTTCACTAGAATTAAGTTTTACTTCATAATCTCCTGCCACGATCTTTTTCTTATTTTTAGAAAGTGTATTTCCTCCTAAAATAGCCTCCTCAAGTAAAATCGCACTCTTTTCATTTAACTTTACTTTTTTATCTATATTATCAAAAGAAAAAACAAAATCCATATCATCAACCTTAAAAGTTAATGGATCATTTTCATTTCTATTACTCTTTACTTTTAGTCCCATAATTTCCATCTCCTATCATCTTATCTGTAAAAGAACCAATCGGAAACACAATCTTAACTGTTGTTCCCACACCTAAAGTACTATCAATTAAAACATTATTACCTAAAGCTAAACATAACTTCTTAACTAAATAAAGACCCATACCAGTTGAATTATATTTACTTCTACCATTCTCACCAGTAAATCCTTTTTCAAAAACTCTAGGTAAATCCTTCGCACTAATACCTATTCCATTATCTTGAATAATCAAACTAACACTTTCTTTATCACTTACTGAATATATCTCTATTAACGGATTATCTTGTGCATACTTAATACTATTAACAATAATCTGATTAATAATAAATTCCATCCATTTACTATCCGTTCTAACAAAAACATTTAAATCACGCATATCTAAACAAATATTTTTTTCAAGAAAACTATTTTTATTACGAATAATCACCTTATTTATTATATCATTTAACTTACAGTTTTTAATTATATAATCTTTTTCAGGCATTTGACTTCTCGCATAAAACAAAATCATCTCGATAAAACCATCAATTTTTTTAGCCTCTTCATTAATACTATTTGTAATTTTATTCTTATTATTCTCGGTAATTAAATTAATTGCCGCAAGCGGTGTTTTAATCTCATGCACCCAAAGTTCCATAAACTCCTGAAACTCCTCCTGCATAAACTTATACTTATTTATCTCTTCTATCTTATATTTATCAGTTTCTCTTAAAACATCAAGTAATATCTTACCTTCTGTAAAATAAGCCTCATCCATTGCCTCGTGTATTAATGTCTTATTGTCGATATTATTTAAAATACTATATAAATTATCATAAAATGTTTTCTTCTGATAAAATCCATAAAAAAACATAAATAAACCTAAAATAATTAGTAAAAATAAAATCATCATTATACCGGTATAATAAACTCTAAATACCATCAAAATAAAAGTAATCAAAGTAACAACCACAAAGTATATAAAAATTAAAGGAATTCTCTCTTTAAAATAATCTATAAACTTCATAATATAATATAACCCCATCCTCTTCTAGTTTCAATAACATCACTAAAACCTAATTCCTCTAATTTCTTACGTAATCTTGTAATATTAACTGTTAACGTATTATCATCCACAAACATCTCACTATCCCATAAATAACTCATCAAATCATCACGGGAAACAACCTTACCTCTATTTTCAAGTAAATAAGTCAAAATAGAAAGTTCATTTTTAGTAAGTAAAACATTTTCTCCATTATACTCAATAACCCCTTTAGACAAATTAACCTTCATTCCTTCATATTCTAAAACATGACTAACCTCTGGTTTACTTCTTTTTAAAACAGCCTCCATATGAGCAAGTAAAATTTGCAAATTATAAGGTTTAGTTATAAAATCATCCGCCCCATAATTCATGCATATAAGCTCATCCATCTCACTATTTCTACTTGTTACAATAATAATTGGTGTTTTTTTCTCTTTTCTAATCTCCCTGCACAAATGCATTCCATTAATTCCCGGAATATTAATATCCATTAAAATTAAATCAACATCTTTTTTCAAAATATCATCTAAAGTATTTTCAAATTTATTTATAAATAAAACTTCATATCCATTATTTTTTAAAAAAGTGGCCAGTTCTTCTCTAATCTTAACTTCATCTTCAACAATTAATATCTTCTGCATTTGAATCACCTAATTCATTATATCATAATTATAAATTATTTTTAATTACATATATTAATACTGGTGATAAAGTGCAAAAATTAATTAAAAATATTTTAATTCCTGTAATTATGGGTGGCATAATTGGTTTAATTATAAATCCATTTATGAACTATCAAGATCTAAATAAGCCACCTATTTCTCCTCCAGGTATAATCTTTCCAATTGTTTGGACTATTTTATACATTATTATGGGCTATAGCTTTTATAAACAAAATGAGCAAAATAAAACCATTTACTATACTCAGTTAGTAGTAAATGGCTTATGGTCTAGCTTCTTCTTTGTTTTTAAATGGTATTTATTCTCCTTTATATGGATAATTTTACTAATTATTTTAGTCATTATTATGATAAAAGAATTTTATAAAGTAAATAAATTATCAGGTTTAATAAACATTCCATATTTAATATGGCTAATATTCGCCGCATATCTTTCATTTGGAGTATATCTATTAAATTAAAAGATTTAAAACTATTAAAAATTTTTCCTTAACATTGACCTGTTGTTACCGATGAAACTCCACTGTTTAAAAACATATCAGTTGTCGTAGCATTTTTAATTGTCCAATTAGTTCCTACTTTTATTTGACTTAAATTAGGTATTTGGGCAAACATTAAATTCATATTTGTTCCATTATTAGTATCAAAAGAGCATAAATTTATTGTTGTTAATAATGTAGAACCACAAAACATATAGCTAAAATTAGTAACTTTAGCAGTATTAAAACTAGATATGTTTAATGTTGTTAATTTATACATATTTTGAAACATACTCTTCATATTCGTGACACTACTAGTATCAAAACCACTTAAATTTAATTCTGTTAAAGAAGCACAATTTTGAAACATACTCATCATATTTGTTACCTTTTCTGTTTTAAAATTTGATAAATTAAGTTCTGTTAAAGAAGCACAATTAAAAAACATTGCATCCATTTGAATCACATTTGATGTATTCCAAGTACTAAAATCTAACTTTTCAATTTTTGTACAATTATAAAAAACCGAATTCATTATTGTAACATTACTTACATCTAAAGTGTTTACATCAACATTTACTAAATTAGTACACTGTAAAAACATCTGAGAAATAGTAGTTGTATTACTTGTATCAAAATTGCCACCAAAATTTATGTTTATTATTTGTTCAAAATTATTAAATAAATTACCACTATTCTCGTTTGCAATCACACCATCTTTTGCTCCTATATATAAATCATACTTTGTATTATCACTACTATTTGGTATTACCCAAGCCATTACTCCACCATTTTTTTTATTTTCTGATACATTCCAACTTTCTGTCGCATTACTAGGTACATTGTTATTATTCAAAAAAGTTGCACTAATGATATTTTGTTTATAAAAATCAGAATGAAAATCAGTTTGGTCTGTACTTTTCCATGCTTGAATTACTCTAGACTTTTCTTTGATATTTCCTTTGGCAGTAATACTTAAATTTGTTTGAAATGCTGCATAACCAACCACCATTACAAATAATAAGCAAATAGTTGATATCATGATTATTTGCTTTTTTCTTTTATTTTTTTGTCTCCTAGTCAACCTTCTCATAAAATCACCACTCATTACTATAAAAATTATAGACTAATTTAGGCTGACAGTCAATAGACCTATTTAGTCTAATGTACAATGGCGATGGAGGCCAAAATATGAATAGATTAAAAGATTTAAGAGAAGATAGAGATTTAAAACAAGCGGAAATTGCCAAAGAATTAGGTATTAGTCAAAGAGGATATTCACATTATGAAACTGGCGATAATAACATTCCTACAAACATATTAATCAAACTTGCCTATTTTTATAACACAAGTATTGATTACATATTAGGGATAACCAATATCAAAAAACCTTATGATAAAATTAAATAAAAAAGCAGTGATGAAAACTGCTTCGTGAGTATAGTTTAGAAAAAGCTAATTAATCATATATCACATCCTTCTAGAGTTCTTTCTTAACTCTGTAATAATCATACCAATAACTTATGGAAAAAATTTGATAAAATTGTGGAAAATTATGGTATTCATTTAGGATGCCATTTTTGTTTTTAAATTTTTTATCCATATTATATCATTAATTTTTTCTTTAATAATATTTTTAAAACAAGTAATAAATTTTGCTATAGCAAACGTAAAGATAATCAAAATAAATATTGATAAAACATTACCCAAAACAATATTACTTGGCAATAAATTCAAAGTAACCAAAGTTTTCATAATAGCCCCCTGCACCAAATAAATATAAAGTGTATTTTGTCCTATTTTAGTAAAGATAGTTTCCTTTTTAGAAATAACCTTAAAAAACGTAATACTAACAATTATACTAAATATATAAAATATAATTCTCTTTAAAAATACACTTAATAAATCACCTGTTATTTCATAATAACTATATTTTCCTCGAAGTAACCTAAAAGGTAAAATATCATCGTAAACAAAAGACAATATAAGTATCAAAACTGAAAAAACTATAAATGTCTTTTTAAAGTTATCACTTTGAAGTTTTTCAATTAATTTTAAATCTTTCGCATAAAAACCAATTACATAAAAAGGTAAAAACGTAAATGTTCTAGCAAGTGATGCCCATTCTCCAATAAATGGAATAAAACCAATAAACAAAGATATTATAAATGAAAGAGGTATCATCACTTTATAACTAATTTTATCAAATAGATACTCTAAAATTAAATATGTAATCATTGTTACCAAAAACCAATAAGTATATCTAGGATATAAAACATTAAAACTGAAATTCATTATATTTAAAACAAAAGAGTAATAAATAGTTACAATCATTTGCCACACTAAATAAATCTTTAACATACTTAAAATTCTTTTGCTTCTTTTACTTTTTGATGAAAAATAAGCCGAAATAAAGAAAAAACATTGAATCATAAAAAGTGAAAAGAATTTATAAAAATTATCATCATATCCATAATAATCAGCGCACGCACTAAAAACATGTCCAAGTATAATAAATATAATTAAAATCCCTTTTGCATTATCAAAATATTTTATTCTCATTTATTTATCCTCTCTTTCCTAAACACTATAATTTTATTAATCAAAAATAAAATTAACGTGAAAAAAATTCAAAATAAATATGAAAAAAACTTCAAATTAATGAAGTTTATTTAAAATAAATAGCTCTTTTACCAAACAAATTATACATTTTTTGAAATTGACTCTTACGATATTTTTCTATATCTCCAGTATAAGGATCAGAAACATATACATAATTATCATTAAATCCAATAACAACCACACTGTGCAATGAACAAATCCAATTAATTTTTTTGCCGGAAGCTTTATGTGTCCAATCCGCACAAACTGAAGTGTTTTTTAGATTAATTGACACCCACACTTGAACTGGTTTTCCACTTTTAACTATCTCTAAAACTTGACTTAATGAATGTCCTGTATAATCAACCATACCAGATTTATATTTACTAGCTAAATTAATAATTGGCTTTTGATATACTCCGTAACCATGCTGGTCCCTTGGATCTCCAACAAACTCAATTTCTGGATCTCCACCATATCTTATACCATTCTCCCAGTGTACTCCATCACCTTTAGCTAAATTATTAACAAGTGTTTCTGGAGAAACATTAATTCCATAATACTTAAGCATCAAGTATAAAGCAATGGTTTCACAGCCATTTGGATAATTAGGAAACTGTGAATATGTTGGAAAATTATTAATCATAACTGTTTTGGCTCTTATAGTAATCTTTCTTTCCCTAATTGTTTCATTACCCAGTTTATCAGTTACCTTATAGTATATTGTATAAGTTCCTGGTGTATTATAATTAACTTTAGAATCATCGACAGTAAACTCTAAATCACCAAACCTATCATCTTTAGCTGAAACGTTCTTTTTCAAATTCGGTTTATTGCCAGCTTCCACACTTAAATTAGTAAGCCCACTAAATTTAACAGAACCTTTATACTCTAATATTGTTAATTTTGCTTTTTTACTAGTTTTATTATTATATTTATCAGTAGCAGTTATAGTAACCTCATGTTCACCAACAACTTTTTCTACATCACTCATTTTTAAATCTACTTTAGATAAATCATCAACCTTATCGACAAATTCTTCTACCTTAGGTAATTCTTCATCCATATACTTTTGAACATCTTTAACTACTAAATCAGGTGGTGTTGTATCTTTTATATTGACAACAACCTTAAATTCTTCTCCATCAATAGTTAAAGTAATTTCATGTTTTCCTACCTTTTTCAAACTACTTAATTTAGGTTCAAATTTAACTTTCTTAAAATTATCTTTTAAAATATAATCTGAAGTTAACTCTTCCCCATACTCGGCAGTAATATTATCATTAATTTTTTTAGCAATCTCACTTCTCTTATAAAACTTATAACCTAAAAAAGCCAATATTAAAACAAGTATAATAATCAATACAATCAAAATAATCTTTTTAATAAATCTTTTTTTCTTCTTTTTTTCACATTCTAAAGTAGCTAAAGAAATATCTTTTTTTCGTGAAACTTTTTCTCTTTTATTATGTTTCTTTTTTACCTTACTTCCCATTCACTTCACACTCACTACATATTAATTATATCTCAAGAAAAAAGAAAAAGCTAGACCTTAGCTTATATCTTTTTAAGAGTGCCCTTTTTAAGCATATTTAAAAGTTTTATATTTTGTAAAGCTGTACCCTTATAATTATCTATTCCATTAGCCGCAGCTATTCTTTTTCTATTAGCAAAACTAGAATCAACACCTATAGATTTTAAACCATCAACAAAAGATAATCCCTTATAATCAGTCTCATAATAACTAGCACCCAAACTTCCACCTTTTAAAACCCTAAGTAAATTATCATTTTGTTTAGCTGTTCCTTTATAAGTATCGGTAAATCCAGCCTCTGCATAAAGTTTAGCCCTTGAATCAAATGAACTATCATAACCAACCGATTTTAAACCATCGACAATTGATGTTCCATTATAACCACTTAAATCAGGTAACTCTCCTCTATCTTCATTATTTTCGCCCCGGTTATCAAAAATATCCCTATAAAGTATATCCATATCTACATTACCACTTATACCATTTACCTTACCAGATGAAGTATATTGCCACATATCATACTTACCACGATAAGTATTATTATCATTGTATTGAGCAACCCATATCGTATATTTTTCCTCTAACTTTTCATAATCTAAATAAGTTGTAAAGAAATACTTATTCGCATATATTCCAGCCCAATATCCAGCTTTTTCTATCACATCACAAAAAGCCTCACACATACTCGTTAAAGTTTTCTTACCTAGATTAATTTGTGATTTATCTTCTATATCATAGTAAACTGGTAAATTAAGTTCTCTTCCCTTAAGCCATTTTAATACAACATCAGCTTCCTTCTTCGCATCACTTACACTCTTCGCATAAGAATATAAATAAACACCAACTGGAATTCCTACTCCTCTAAACCCTTCATAATTTCTTTCAAACTTTTCATCCTTTTGACTTTCATATTGACCATAACCTATACGGATAATAACAAATTCTATTCCATCATCCTTAACTTTTTTAAAATTAATATCACCTTGATATTTAGATACATCTATTCCTCTATATTCCATTTCACACCTCCTAATTTTATATATGAGAAAAAGAAGTAATTGGGAACAATAAAAAACCACAAAAACTATTTTTTAATAGCCCTTTGTGGTAATAACATATTAATTTTTTTAGAAACCTTATATTCTATAGCTTGCTCATCATTTAAAGAAACAAAAGCATGATCACCATCATGGTTAAATCCAAGTCTTGGTTCCCCACTTTCAAAAATAACTTTAAAATCATCAGTCATAAATGTATCTATATATTTACTATATTTATGAATATCAAAATTTTCTCCATCTTTATAAAGAAGCTGTGAAATAGCCTTTAAAGTACTCTTACCAGGTAAACCTTTCAAAATAGTTACTTCAAATATTCCATCATCTATCCTAGCTTCTGGAAAAAGTTTAAATCCCGCAAAAGTTCTTGTATTAGAAACAAGCATTGTCATAGCTGAAGTAATTTTATTTTCTCCATTCATTTCATAACTAATTTTAAGCGGTTTATGAATAACATCAGGCATACACGAAAGCCCGACTAAACCTGAAAACAAATAATAACCCATCTTACCAAATGTCTTTTTAAAACTCTTTGGTGTCTCATAAGTTAAATTAGTAAATGTTCCACAGCAAGATACATATGAAAAAGGTATTCCATTTGCTGTAATCATATCAACAGGTACAATCATACACTTATTTAAATTCTCATAAAGTCTAACCGATGAATAAACAGAACCTTGATATAAACCTAAATTATCAGCAGTATCATTAGCTGTTCCAGTTGAAATATGTGCATAATTACTTCTTTGCTCTACTTCACCAAAAGCTCTAAAAGCTTCACCTAAAGTTCCATCTCCACCCATAGTAACAATTAAATCACTCTCTTCATTCGCCTCTTTAACAAGTTCTATACTGTTACCAGGATATCTACTCATCTCCTCACTTACTTCTATTCCTTGTTTACTTAAAGTCATATTCATACTTTTTAAAACATCTTCATTCATTCCAGTCGCATTTGGATTATATATTATTGTTGCTTTCACAAAAACTCACCTCATAGAAAAAGATTATACATCAAAATGTCAAAATTGACAAACTTCTATATAATCTAAAAACGGGCATATTCATCAGTCTTATATAAAATTCCATCTATTTCAATATAAATTGAATATTTACCAATTAACCCTGATTTATTAATATATTTAGTTGCTGTAATATTCTCATCATCATTAGAATTATTACCCAAATCAACACATAAAGCTGTATAAGGTGTTTTACTCACTCTCATAGAATAAATATTTTGAGTCATATCCTTATACAAAATTATATTAACCGGTGTTCCTTTTTTAAAGGTTCCCGTAACTACTAATCTATCTTTTTCCTGAGTAATTTTTATATCATGTTTTTTATACTCATCATCAATACTTTTTCCATTCATCATAAATGAAAACTTTTGGTCATCTAGTTCAGTTAAGCCTAAACCACCTAATTCTTTAGCTTTACCTAAAGTAAAATTACCATCATATAAACTCATCTTCTCTACTCTATAATTATTTGTAGGAAGTACCATTTCAAATATAACTTCATTATCTATAATTTCTACAGTATCGCTAACTAGTGTATCAGACTCCGAAATTCCAGCTGGCTGATTTTGAATAACACCATTTTTATATGAAATACCACCAGAATGAACAATATAATGATTTTCATCTAAATAATCAACATCTGAAATATAAGGAGAATAAAAATCACTACCTCTTTCCTTACCATATTGCCATACCTCTTTAGCAGTCATATTTTCTGTATCAATCTCATAAATAACCCCTCTTGAATAACTTTCACTAGCTGAAACATATTCATCTTTATTTTTAGACTTATTATTTCCATTATCAAATAAAAATACGTTTCCATCAGGTAAAATCATAGCAGCATGCTGAGCCCATTGCCATTCACCATCAGTCAGTTTAAAGAAATATTTTTGATATTCTTCACTAAAATTAGTACTATCACCTAAAATCCAATTAAGCTTACCGCTATCATAATCTATATTAATAACTATATCTTGATGTCTACCAGATAATGTAATAGAATTTGTTTTTTTATCATACCAAACAGAATTATTATGAAACCAGTCATAATTTGTCCAATTTTCACTTTTACCATCTTCCATATTTAAAATATCTTTTAAATCAAAAGTCTTAACAATATTTCCAGTTTCTCTATCTAATTCTACTACATAATCTTCGACCGTTCCATCTTCGTTATCAAAATCATCAGATGCAACAAGTATATTGCCATCTTCCATTTCAAAATAATCATGGTGATATCCACCAGGCAAACTATATTCTTTATATACTTTACCAATCATATCCATCTCATATAAACCAGTCGAATAATAAGGTGTATTAACTAATCTTTCTGTACTTAAAAGTAAATGTCCATTTTTAAGTCTATTAACCTCCCAAATCGCACTTTCATCTAAATACCATCTAACATCACCATTCACATCATAAGCGCACATATATCCTTTAGATGAAGGTGAAAAGAAATATAAATCATTATTTAATTTACTTTCATCTTTAGTAACTTTAGTCGGTAAAACAAAATCATCAGGTAATTCATCTGTTTTAATCTTTAATGTATTTTCTTTATCACCATTACTTATTACAACTTCATTTTCTCTTCCAGCATAAAGTCCATAGATAGGTATATAATGAACCTTACCCTCATCAAATGTATGAGTATATGTAGAAAGTTCATCTTTACCTTTTATAGTAACACTTATCTCTTCTTCATCATCGGTTTCAAAAATAACTAAAGCTGTAAGTGGTGAATTACCATAAGGATTTAAAATAACATTAGGACTATCAAATGTATAACCTTCACTTTCGAACTCTTCTTCCACATCTTTTTGTTTTTCCACTATACTAGAAACATAACTAACCTCATTTTTAGAAGTATTAATTAAACTAATAATTCTAAATAAAACAAATACTATAATAACTAAAATAGCTAAAATTAAAACAATTATCTTCTTCTTATTCATAAGTCCTCCTACATTTAAAATTATAACACACCATATCAAGAAAAAGAAGATAAACTAATTTTTATTTATAAATTCCAACAGCTGTTACACCATTTGGAACATCTTTTAATATAATTGAATTAGCTCCTATTTTTACATCATCACCAATATTAATATTTCCAAGTACTTTAGCTCCTGCCCCTATCATTACTCTATTTCCAACATTAGGATGTCTCTTACCCCACTCTTTACCAGTACCCCCCAAAGTAACTCCATGGTATATTGTCACATCATCACCTATAACAGCTGTCTCACCAATTACCACTCCAAAACCATGATCAATAAATAATCTTTTACCAATAACTGCCCCTGGATGAATTTCAATACTTGTAATTCTTTTTCCAAACTCCATCCAAAACCTCGCCCAAAAATAATGTTTATTCAAATAAAAATATCTAGAAAATTTATAAAAC
>CALVRI010000029.1 GCA_944358525.1 uncultured Bacilli bacterium
ATATTCATATTTTTCTATATTTACAGGCTCTAATAATAAACCAATATCAATTAAACCTTCATCTATTTTTTCTTTAATATCATCTGCATTTGCTGTATATAAATCATAAATAATAAGAGGATGCTTCTTCTTAAAGCCAACTAATATATCTGCTAGTGTAGATACAGAACTTAATTCTCCACAGCCTAAGGAAATCACACCATCTAACATTTCATCTTGCTCATTTAATTCTTGTTCTGTCTTATCCACTAAAGAAATTATTTCCTCTGCTCTACGTCTTAATAACATTCCTTCATTTGTTAAACTTATCTTTCTAGTTCCACGATTAAATAATTTTACTCCAATATCTTCTTCTAATTGAGCTAATTGTCGACTCAATGTTGGCTGAGTAATATGTAATACATTCGCTGCTTTTGTTATATTTTCTTCCCTTACAACAGTTAAAAAATATTTTAATACTCTAAATTCCATAAAATTCACCTCACAATATAATTATATAAAAAAATGCACTAGAAAAAATTCTAATGCATTTTTTATTTAAAAAGTTTTGTTAAAATTCCATTTTCCATATCATTTATATTATATATATTATCCAATATATTGAAAGTTTCTTGTAAATTCTTTTTCGTTGTTTGCCAACCTTTACCATCAGTAATCCAAACAAAATCTATATTATCTAAGTCTTTAAATTCTAATGCTAATTCTTTATAACTTCTTGCCGTTTCATTTAATTTAGAACCTTGTGTTGTATAAAAATTTGTCTCAATTAAATAATATTTTTGCTCTGTTTTAACAACAAAATCAAATTTTTTCTCTGATTTTTCTTTTTTACTACTTTTAAATATTTCATCAATCTTTAAATTAGACAAATCTATATTAAAATCTTCTTTCAAGCGATTTTTACTTACCTGCGTAAAATAATTCTTTTCTTTAACAAAACCACTTTGTAAAATATAACTTTCCACCAATGTTTCCATTGCTTTCCCTGTTCTATTTTTTCTAGTATTAGTATCTAAACCTACTTCTACACCCAAGATATAATCATATAAATTGGCTATAAGATGATTACTCAATAAATCAAATATTCCCGTATTTTCCATGAATAAAGCATACTCATCTATGCTATAATTCATCTTTTTAAAATTGTAATAATATTTTTGTACTGTATCATTAATGATTATTACATCTGTTGTTCTTTTAGCTATTAATAAGGGTATTACTTTCAATATTTGTGGATATTCTAATAATAATTTTTTAAAATCTTCTCTTATATTTTTACTATTTATTAAACTGTTTAATATATATATTTCTGTTTTTATTTTTTCTGCATTTTTGTATACTTTTTCAAAATCAGTATAATATTTCCAAGTAGCAATTGAATCATTCATGGTTGATAACCATTTATCAAAATCTCTATTTTTCATAAATATCTCCATATTATCTTTTATTAATAGTTTGTTATAATTACTTCTTCGCCTTTTCTATTATTAGCATCAGAATTAATATATCTTCTAACCTTTATAACTTCTCTTGAATAATTTTTATACAAATCCTCAATAAATACAGTATTATGATTAGTCAACATACAAAAGCAACCTTTTTTAGTTAACCTATCAAATAAAATAGCTAATCTTTTATGACTTTCAATATCAAAACCTTCTTTAGTATACGCTTCAAAAGAATTATCATTTAATGGGGCATATGGACTATCTAAAAAAATAAAATCTCCTTCTTGTGCATTTTGGCAAGCCACTTCAAAATCGCCCTCTAAAATAGTTACTTTTTGTAAATATCTTGATACAGCTTTTATATTGTCTTCATTAAAAGATTTTGCCAAACTATTATTAAATGGTACATTAAATAAACCTTTGCTATTTACACGGTATAATCCATTAAAACAATGTTTATTTAGATAAATAAATAAGCTAGCTAATTCTATATCATATTCAGATTTCATTATCTTATCATTAAATATTTCTCTTTTTTTATAATAATATTCTTTAGGTTCAATATCACTTTGAATATCTATTTTTGATAAAAAATCCATTAACTCAATATGATTATATTTTATTTGATTATATACATTTATAAGTGCTTTATTTATATCATTAATTATTGCCTTATCTGGTGTTATACCAAACAATACAGCGCCACCACCTATAAATGGTTCTATATAATTTTTATATTTCAAAGGCATTTTTTCCTTAATATAAGGTAATAATTGGCGTTTTCCTCCTGCCCATTTTATAAATGGTGATATATTGTTATCTATCAACTCATCATCTCCATAAAAATTTACTTTTTCTCAAATATAAAAATATATTCATGTGCTAATAAATAAAAAGAATGCTTTATATTTACCCATTTTAAAGTAGATTTACAATTATGTTGTTCTTTTATTATTATATCTTTTAAAATAAAACCTTGTTGTTTAAAAATATTCATTACATAAAAACCTAAAGGAATTAAAATTCCTTTTTTTCTAATATCGCCTACCATAATAGCACAAATATGATTAGATTTTAACACACGATACGATTCTTTTGCTACATTTTTCATAGCTAACAAATATTTTTCAACACTTAATAATGATATATCATATTGATTATCTTTACTATACTTAATGATATTAGCATATGGAGGATGTGTACAAATACAATCTATACTATTATTTTTTATAAAATATATATTTTCTGCACTACATAATCTTATATGAATATGTGATGATGTTTTACACTCAAAATTTAAGTTTTTTTCTGTTATTTTATATGCCTTCTCATTAACATCTATACCAATAATATTTCTATTCAATAATTTAGCTTCAATTAATGTTGTTCCACTTCCCATAAATTGATCTAATATCCAATCATGTTCTGCTGTAAATTTTAATATTAAATTACGAGGAACATATGGTGACCAATTTCCACGATACATTCCTGAATGTGTAGCCCAATTGCCTCTTTTAGGAAAAGACCATACTGTTGTCATTTCCAATTTAAAATTATCCTTCATATCATCATATCCTATAGTTTTTCTCAATTATACTATAAAGACATATTACTAAGGTTTCATCTAATAAAAAAACATAAGAATATTATTTTATACAAAACAACATCCTTATGTTTATGCCATCATTTAAAATTTTATCTGATATACTAAAGATTTTACTACTGCATTTGTTAAATCTTTATCGTCCATATAATTAACTGCTGTTGAAGCTAAGAATAATTCCAATGCACTTATTTTCGTTAATCGTTGCACCTCATTATCAACTAAATATTCCGCTGCTAACTTCAATGCTTGATCATCTTTCAAATCATCAAACGCATTTGTACTGACAGTCATCATAGACATCACCATAATACAAATATTGACATACTCCCCATATCTAAAGACAGAGGATTCTTGGATTCAAAAACAACCTTTGTTACTGTTAATCCATATAAACGGTTAAATACGGTTGTATATTGTTATGATTCAAAAACAATTTTTGTTAGTGTTAATCACAGAATGGCAGAAACTGCATTATGCAGAAACTGGATTCAAAAACAATTTTTGTTAGTGTTAATCTTTGTGGATATTTTGGCGGGTGCTTAGGTTTTATATTCAAAAACAATTTTTGTTAGTGTTAATCACATTCACATTCTGTACAATGTAATGCACCTCATAAATTCAAAAACAATTTTTGTTAGTGTTAATCGCGGGATTTATGTGTTTTTACTTAAATAAGAATCCAATTCAAAAACAATTTTTGTTAGTGTTAATCTATTACAGGTTCATATACTGTACCTAGATATAATTTATTCAAAAACAATTTTTGTTAGTGTTAATCTTTATATAATAGATACCCCCTTACTTCCGGCAAAGAATTCAAAAACAATTTTTGTTAGTGTTAATCCCAACCTGGTGCGTACCAGCTTCTAAGGTTGGGATTATTCAAAAACAATTTTTGTTAGTGTTAATCAATGTTTTAACAAATATATATAATCAATTTTCTAAATTCAAAAACAATTTTTGTTAGTGTTAATCTCCGTCTTTTTCATCAGACGGAATAGATGTTAAATGATTCAAAAACAATTTTTGTTAGTGTTAATCGCAGTAACAACATTTTCTATAAAAACACCTATATAATTCAAAAACAATTTTTGTTAGTGTTAATCAAAGATTTTCTAATTGTTTTTCTATATCTTCTAAAATTCAAAAACAATTTTTGTTAGTGTTAATCTCTTGTTTTTAAAGGCTTTATATTTTATAATATAGCTCAAAAACCTTGATATTTCAACATTCTAAGTAAAAATTACCAGGCATAATGCATTTATTTCTTTAATGAAAGAAATTTGCTATAACTCTTGTATTTATAAGGGTTTATATACATATACTTATTTTATGCCTGGTAAAATTTAGTTTATAAAATCAAACTTTCTCCATTTTCTATATCTTTTTTACCTAAAATATCTTCACCAAATACATTATCATTCATTAATTTTATAATACAAACAAAATCTTCTTCATCTACTATAATTTTTTGTAGCTCTAACTTTAATTTCATTAATTTTGATGGTGTTATTTCTCCTCTAAATACTGAGTTTTGAAAATGCGATAAATATTTTTTACATATCTTAAATACTTTCTGTACTCTCTTTTCATTTACATCATAAAATAAAAAAGCATAATTATAATTTATTTTTTTACTCATTCATCAATACCCTGCTTTCAATGAATATGGTATAAATTCTTTATCTTCCATAATAAATTTTATTAACTTATAACAATCTATCTTTATCATTGAATGATATGATGTCTTTTTCTTTAATTTGGGATGTTGCACTACCATTTCCATACGATTTTGAAAAGCTTTTAAAAATATGTTTCTACCTTCTTCATTTAATATGCAATAATTTACTTTTCTCTCAAAATGATTTTCTACTTTTATTTTTCTATTATTCACTAAATCAAAAATAGTTTTAAATACAATAACAGGTTTAAAAACTTCACTTATATCTAAACTTAAAGAAAATCTTCCTTCTGAAGGCTCATGCAAAAAACTTATTCGTTGATCTAAATGTGTTCTGTAAATAGCTGATATTGTCTTTGTATATAATAAAGTATTGCCAAAAGATATCAATGCATTTATAGGATTATCTGGTGGTCTTTTTACTCGTTTGTTCATAACAAAATCTTCAGGTAAAAAATATTTAAATGTGCTATAAAATCTAAGCCATAAATCGCCTTCAAAAGCCATTAACTCTGGTATAGATTTTACTTCATTTACAGCTGAATAAAATTGTGTTTTTATCCAATCTAATACTTCTTTTACCTCTTTTTTATCATGCTTATAATAGTGATACAACACTTCATAAATATTAATACCAATTCCTTTTACAATCGCTCTTGCTACAGTCAAACGATCTGTTTTAAATTTATTAACTTGCTTCACTAACAATTTTCCGCTCATATATTTTTTTCTTGGATAAAAAGTGCCACTATAATTGCCATAATAATTAAAGAAATGAACTATTATATTTTTCTGTGCCAAAAAATCCAATAATTTACTATTGATACTCACTTCATTAAAACAATAAATTTCTTTAATATTTTCTACAGGAATATATACATGTTTTTTCTCATTTTTAAAACATAAAGAATTATCTTTTCGACTCAATTCACCCATAGATGCAATACACTTTGTACTACCCATAATATCACGTCTTTCTCCGAACAAAAATTTTAAATATAACAATACTCATAATAAGCACATTTTTTACAACTGCTTTTACCTAAAACTGGTGGTACTTCATCACATTTTAGTAATTCATCAATGGCTTTTACATATTTTTTTAACATAATTTCTATCTCTGGAGTTAATTCTAAAATCATCGTCTTCTTAATAGTCTTTTTCTTTTCAATAAATTCTAATTTTCCTTTCCGCACAATTCCTTTATCTTTTAATATCTTCAAATACAATAGTAATTGCCATTTACAAGCTTCAATATCTGCATCAGATTTTTTAACTTCTGTCAAATATTCTTTAGTTAATTTATCTAATTTAATATTATCTAAGGCTATTTCTGTATTTTCATTATCCGCTCGTTCTTCATGAAGAATTTTACCTATATTTACCGTTTCACTATTATCTTCTAAATTTATCCGATTTCCAAATAAATAACATTGTCTAGGACAATGAATATAATAATTCATCAAAGTTCCGTTCACTTTCATTTTTGATACCTTCTTTATCTCATATAAAATCTATACCTCCCACACCTTGTAACAGCTCTCTATTAAATTTATCTTTTTTAAAATATTTATCACCATCTTCTATATAAATTATGTTGCCCATTTTATCATTATATTCTTTTAACTCTAAGTTTGATTTATTAACTTGATATATAAAATAATTCATTTTACTTGTTATTATAGACATTTTTACTTTCCACTCTGCATAATCCATAGAATTTTTCATTTTCCATAAATTTACATATTGCTTCCAAATCTCTTTACCATCTATCAAATCACCATTAATATCTACAATTTTTCTAGCTAAATAAACCTGTACTATATTTTTATCTTCATCAATCAATTTCATATGTTTATCTATATATTCATAGTTTAAATCAGCTATAGATCCTAAAAAATCTTTAATATAGGCTTTATTATTATTTTTAGTTACATCTAAAATCTTATTATAATAATCACCAAAATTTTTATTAATAAGAATTTCTCTCATATTTTCTTCTTCTAACGTAAATTCACTATCTACTCTAATATCATTTTTATAGATATCTTTAGCATCATCAATTTGAAAAAAATATGTTATTCCTTTCCTTTTGCATGAACGATTTATTCTACCTATAAATTGTTCTTCACTATCTAATTTAGATATATTTTTATAACCAATATCCATATCTATATCTACACCAGCTTCAATAACTTGTGTTGCTACTAAAACTATAGTATCTTCTGTTTGCTTTATTTTATCCAAAATTCTTTTACGTTCAGCTAAACTATCATCTCCAGATAAATACTCAATTTTTATATTTTTTTCTCTAAAGTATTCATCTTCTACTAGATATAACCAAAAGTCATTAGCTGTTCGTTTTTTTATAAATTCAATTAAAATCTTTTTATCTGTATCTAAATGTTGTTTTAAATGCTCTTTTAATTGATTAAATTTATCATCAACTTTAGTATCTAATAAATCATAATTCAACTGAACACGATTTTTGAAACAATCTGTTTTAAAAAATTTATTAGAATTCTTTAGTAAAAATATTGCCTCTGATTGACCTTGAGATAATCTATCTAAATTAGGCAATGTAGCTGACATAATAATAATTTTCATATTAAATAAATTAGACAATTGTTTTAAAAAGTATATTATTTCTGTCCATATACTATTTTTATAACTTTGAATTTCATCTAATACTATTACACTATTTATTAACTGATAAAAACCGAATAAATTTTGTTGACTTTCTCCAAATATAGTATTAAATAAACTAACATGTGTTGATAAAATCATAGGATAATTCAAAAATTGCCTGTCTAACAAAGATTGTCTATAAACATTTTTTTCGTTATTCTCATCAGGTTCATCATTTTCAGATATTATATTTCCTTTACAATCTACATGTTTTAATTTTATTGGTGTTAATGAATTTATTACAGCAATTTTTGAAATAATATTCTCTTTCTTTCCAAAAATATTTTCTAACGTATCTAAATTTTGTTCTACTAAAGTATTAAAAGGATAAATCCAAAAAATCTTACATAAATCTCTATTCCAAGACATCAATTTAAAACTTAAATTCATTGCTGTATTACTTTTACCACTACCTGTTGGAGCCTCTAAATAAAATATATTTTCTTGATAACTATTTTTTATTTGTTCTTCAGCTTCACAAAAAATTTCACTACGTAATATATTTATATTTGTAGCTTTATTTAAATTCTCCATAGACATAGGATAACTTTCATTTTGATATTTACGAATATTTTTCATTAAATCTGTATTTTCATAAACATTTATCCAATCTTGAATATTATTTAAATCATCAACTTCATTAAAAGAGCCACCATTCATAAATTCCGAAGTGGCATAATAATCACTTGCTACTAATAAAGAATATAACCATCTTATATAGATACAAATATATATCCCTTGTTTTTCACTACGCCTCTTATCATTTTTATTAATAAACTTTTTATCTTCAAATGATGCAATCAGATTATCTGTACTACCCTTCTTTAAAGATAAATCTTTCATATATATTTTACTTTTAGTTATAGCCTCTATTAATTTACTAATAGGTAACTCTTTAATTGCTTGTTCAGTATCAGGATTTGCCTTAAAATTAATCTTTCCAACAAATTTGCCAATTTTATCTATATCACTATGATGTCTTTCTATAATATAAGCATGATACAATATAAATTCTTTAAGTAAATCTTTTATTTTTCTTCCTTTTACTTTATTTACTATTTTATTTCTAAAATAAGATAAATATATTATCGCTGAAATAAAAGAATGTTTTGTTTCTATAAAATTTTCATCTCTAATAATTTCTTTATTACCCATTTTTTCAATTTGAAAATTAGGATTTATTTTTCCCAAATCATGAAAAATAGGAATAGCCTCTATCATTTCTTTTAATATAATCTTAGCTTCTTCTATATCTTTTTTCTTTATCATTTTGTCTTGCCATAAAGCACTACAAAATCTATCTAAAATATCATCACATTTTTTCGATTGCCAAAATTTATCAAAATATTTTTCTGTTCTTTTTGTATGTTCTAGCAAAGTTTCATATATTTGTTCTCCCTTTTCATCTTTTTCATTTTTAGATTTTTTATGTGCTTTATACTTATCTACATCATCTATTAACTCATTTAGAATTTTATAATCCACCTAAATCACCTTCTAACTAACAAAATTTACAACATTTGTTTCTATTAATCAGCCATATCTACTTATTTAATAAAATATAATATATTTATCTTCTATTTGTTCTTCCTCATTCTTATCTTGTATATGATATACTTTTCTATCATTATTTAATTCTATCAAATTTCCAGTATATACAAATCTTTGAAATTTATAATTATTTGTTATCTCATTGATAGTATACGGCAAAGCTTCTTCATATTTAAAATTTCCCTTAGATGTAGGCTTTCCTTGAAATTTCCAATCCTCTAAATCTTCTTCTTCTAAATTTAATATATCTACATCACTATTAAAGACAAAACTATCTATTCTATACATTTCATCCTCTATAGTTTTAGCTTCTTCTACACCTAAATACTCGATATCTGCAAAATGATCATTTGTCCCTAAATATGGATAAAATTCACATTTATGATTTTGTATAGCCTCTTTGATTTTTTTAGCTTCCTCACAATCTAACAAAATGCAAATTTCCCACTTAGGATTTTCAAGCCATTGTTCTTTTACTATCAAGTTTCCGCCCTGTTCTTTAGAAGCATAACCAACAGAATTATTAAATATCTGTATTTTTTTAGAGATAATACCTTTATTATTTAAAGGCAAAATAGCAATCTTCAAATCTTTTAGTTTCTCATAGAATTCAGGATACGATGATTCTAATTTTCCTTTTTTCTTTTTATTAAACAAAATATCTTGCATTTGGCTATAACCTTTATATCCTAAGATAGCTCCTAAAATGCCTAATAAAGCCACTCTATGAATATTGCCATACGTAAAATAACAATACGTATTCACTTCAGGCTTTTTAAAAAAAGCACTCTTTCCACTGAGTTTAAATTTTAAAATTTCCATTTATTGCACCTCTTTAGAGGTTATGATATTAAAGTATTTAGCAAATTTCATATCTTTATTTTCTAATTTTGTAGTATATGGATTGTAATAAATTTCTACAGATTTAATTTGCTGACTCATATCATTTAATATATCCGCCAAATTTTTTAAATCTATAACATTAATATTTTTATCTTTAATATCTTTAAGGTCTTTATCTTCAATGTCTTTATTTTCTTCATCTTCATCCTTTGAAAAAGTTACATATTCAGATAAATTAGGTAAATAAGTATCACTTTGCGTTTCTACAAAAACAGCAAATTCATTTTCGCAGCCCACTTTAGAATTTGTTGCAAATGCTGTGGCAGATACTAATGCTGTACGCTTAAAATTTTGATAATCTTCTTCTGTATAACCTTCTGTAACACCTAAATCTACTAATTCTTTATAAGCAAGTGGATTAATTACAAATGGATAAAAATAATGTGCTTCATTACTTGTTATTTTTGTACCTAATGTAGAATTTTGAGCATCTTTTACTTCAATATCATCTTCTGATAAATTATTCGCCTTAGCTTTTGCTTTTGCTTTTACTTCATTTTTCTCTTTTGCTTTTGCATCTTTAAATGGAGATAAAATATCTTGTTCTTCTGCATTAGTATCAATATATTTATTAAAGCCTTGACCAATTTGTACTGCACCAGTAATGGCAATATTACAGCCAGCTTCCGCAAAAGTTGCACCAAAATTTTTTACATCTACTGCTGTCATTAAATTAGTCAAAACCTTTTTTACATCTTTTAAATCATCTTCACCAAATAATAATTCATAACGTTCTTTTAAAGTTCTAGGTGTTAAACTAATAGAACCATCTTTTCCTTTTTCTCCAAATGCTAATGATTTAATATATAAAACATTTTGTTCTTCATTATCCCACATCTTTTTCATTGGATATTTTAATGCCTTATCACTGCCAAATACATTACCATCACTTGTTGATTTTGGATAACCTGAAAAATCTGCATTCCAATTTCCCATAATTGAAGAAATACCCAATATACCATATACTCGTTTATTCATAGTTTTATTTTCCATTTTTATATCCTCCTAAAATTATATTAGTTCTCATTTTAAACAGTTTTTGCATTACTTTTTAATAATATATTTTCATCTAAATAGCCAAATAAAATCATTTCTTGATTTACTTTGTTTTGAGGCTTATAGCCTAAAATCATTGCATATAGCTTTTTCATATTATAATTATGGATAGATATATCATAATTATATTTTTTATATAACTGAAATAATCTCATTTTTATAATGTTATCACGCTTAGCATTAAGTACTGGATTTATCATAGATTGCATTCTCTTACCAGCTCTGCTTTTAAAAATAAAATATGATAATAATTGCCCTACTGCATAATAATATTCTTTATCATCACTAGGCATTATCAAATCCTCTTTAGACATAATTTTTTCTTTTACGCTTGTTCTAATTTTTGTTGCTATATCAGCCATTGTATCTCCTCCTTGTTCTTTTTTCATTTTAAGAAAATAATCCTTTAATGACCAATGCAAATTCAATTGTGATTTAGGTCTTAAGTTATATTTATCTTCATTTCGTATTGAATTTTTTATTAAATCTAAAGCAAATTTTTCTTCTGCTTTACTAAAATTATTATCAATTCCTTTATAAACCCAATCAAAAATTATATTACGATACATAATAATATTTTGTCTTAACACACTATCTTTTATACTCATATCATTTGCATCTATAAAATAATTTGTTCTCAAAAATTTTGAAAAAAATATTTCATTAATTAATGTACCAATACTTGTTCGTTTATCATAAACGCCATACTTCTTAGCAAATTCAGGTAATTTATCTTCTTTAATATCAATACTTATAAACTTCACATATTCAAAATTTGTTTTTAATCTATTTTGATAATCCACTATATTATCTTGAATCTGAATTTCTAATTCTTTGCCCTTTTGAATACGTAAATAATATCCTGAAGCCATTCCATCAAAATCATCGCGTTCGTCTTGATCACTATATGCTTTAATTCTATAATTTTTCGTATCTATATAAATATTATTTTTACCATTAGCAGCAAAATTCATTAAATACTCAAAAAATTGTTTTTGCAAAATAGCTTTATTTATATCTACTAAATAAGCAGCAGGAGTTTTTCTTGTCTTTATAGCTAAAAATGGTTTTTTAGCATTCATTCCCATATTATTATCTGGAATACCTTGTATTTTCCCCTCAACTTCTACATTATAATCATTACTATTATAGATGCTAGGGAAAATATATCGATTATCTTCTTGAATAAATAACTCTTTATTCTTCCTATTTTCTTCTTCATCTGCTTCAAAAAATTCAAAGAAAATTTTAAGATAATCTTTCTTTTTTAAATCGATATTTATTAATTTATCAATAGAAAAAATATGCTGTTTTATCCAACTTCTACATTTTTCCAATATTTCTATATTTACAGGAGCATATTCTTCTTCAAATTTTTGATAAATCTTACTTGCTTCTTTAGATTTCTTATATTTTTTCTCTAAAGGATTTTTTAAAGTATCATAATAATTATCAATAATTGCTTCTGTTAATTTAGAAGCAATACTTTCTTTTTTCACTGCAAATGATAAATAGTTATTAGAATGGATTACTTTTTTACTATCCACTGGCTTATTCATAGAAATCAATTTACTATGATAATCATAAAAACATATCTCTTTAAAATAACTACCTTTTACTACAGCCTCACTCGTTCCTCGTTTTTTCTTATCAAGTTTTATATCTTGATAATTTTTTATCTTACCTTCAGCATCTACAATTATATAAGAACCATCTGCTGGTATATATTCGTCCAAGATAAGATTATTATCATAGTCTAATTCTCTTTTAAATACTTCTAAACATTCTTCAAACATAAAATTCCTCCTTTCTTTTAAATAAAGTTATAACCAACGATAATTCAAAAATCCACAGCCACGAGCGTTCATTTCCCCCAAACCAACACCTAAAGCGAAATACCACAAATCCTGAGCACGCTTATTATCTGCCACTTGTATTTGAACTTTATCGCCCAATAATTTTATACTTTTATATTCCATAGCAATTGGCTTTTTATTTTTAAGTTCTATCACAGTGTATAAGTCAAAATCTTCATCAATTTTTTCTTGATGATAAGCATTCCATTTTTTGATTAAATTAACTTTTAATCTTTGCTCAAATTCTGCAAAACTTATAGCTTCTTTCCAATAACCTTTTTCTGTTTTTATAATCATAGGCGTAAGCGTATACACTGTTTCTAATAATTTCTTTGGCAACACTCTAATCTCAGCTACTAATCCTTTAATTTCTTTAGTATGATTATCCACACATACTAATTTAAAATACTTTGCTAATTCTAAATCTGCAGTACGTATAGTCAAAGTATATATCTTTCCTTTTTTATAAACCCGATCTTTTTCTATTGGATATAACTGATCATAGCAATAATTTTTGTAACTATTCTGTTCATGAAAATTTAACCACTTCTCATCGGTTTTAAAACCCGAATCAATAAAAGCCGTTATCTTTTCTTGAATTTTATTAATAGCAATATCTTCTAACAAAAAGATCTGCATTCGTATTTGATATACTCTCATCAAAATACTCCTTTCATAAAATATATTTTTTAATAACATATTAATTCCAGTATGGGAAATATTTTAAATATTATTTCCCATACTAAATTGCAAAAATTAAAAATTAATATTAATACAAATACTAATATTAATAACTAATTCTACAATCTTAGAATACATATAAATTAACATGTCATTTTTCATCCTCAATCTATTTTATTTGGTAATTAATATTTTATATGTTAAATAATATAACTTTAATTTAGAATTGTCAAGATAGATTAATTCATTTATAATAATAAATAATTTAAATTTTAATATTTAATAATATAATCTATATTAACAAAAACATTCTATAATGTATTTGAATATCTATTTTATTTGGTATTCTAAAGTATTAACTGTAACATTTGATGTTTTCTATGTTCTAAACTATATATCCTACTAAAACTTTTAAGTTTAGCACGATATGACAAAAAAACTGTAATAATTTGAGAAAATACTCAATTATTACAGCTTTTTTATATCTAAATTCAATTAAAGGAGATTTTATTTTGAATAAGGCTGAAATCTTACA